>JBMSXZ010000044.1:0-17315 GCA_049426205.1 Cyanobium sp. | reverse complement strand
TGATCCTCAGCGGCGTGATGATGCTCGAATACATGGGCTGGCAGGAAGCCGCCGACCTGATCACCGCCGGCCTCAGCGCCGCCATCGCCAACAAGGAGGTCACCTACGACCTGGCCCGGCTGATGGAACCCCGGGTGGAGCCGGTGAGCTGCAGCGGCTTCGCCGAGGCGGTGGTGGGCCACTTCGGGGGCTGAGCCAGCTTCGGTGAAGCCCCGCCCGGGCCGCGCCACACCCCGGCCCATCGTGGCGCCCGCCGCGGCGCTCGTCGGGGCAAGGCGAGGCAGGGGCAGCCCAGGGCCCGCAGAACCATCGGCTGGGCCGTCCCAGGCGCGGCCTGATGGCTCGGGCCATCGGCAAGGCGGACCAGGGGCAGTCAGACTGCGGCCATGGTTTTCCATGCTGAGCGCTCCGCCGCCCCCCCTCTCCCCTCTTCCTCGGAGGGGCTGGACGGCAATCCTCCGATCGCCACCGACCCGACGGCGACGGCCCTGATCCGTGCCGCCGACCCCTGCGTGCACTGCGGCTTCTGCCTGCCCACCTGCGCCAGCTACCGCGTGCTGGCCACGGAAATGGATTCCCCCCGGGGGCGCATCCACACCCTCAAGGCGATCGAGGCCGGCACCCTCAGCCTCGATGCCACCGTGGCGAAGCATTTCGACTCCTGCCTGGGCTGCTTCGCCTGCGTCAGCGCCTGCCCCTCCGGGGTCCGCTACGACCAGCTGATCGAAGCCACCCGCCCGAAGCTCAACGCCCCCGAGCTGCGCACCCCTGCCCAACGGGCTTTCCGCCGCCTGCTGTTCAGCTTGCTGCCCTACCCGGCCCGCCTGCGGGCGGTGCTCACCCCGCTTCGGGCCTATGCCGGCACCCCGCTCCAGGCCCTGGCCCGGCGCAGCGGTCTGACCCGCCTGTTCGGCCCCGAGCTCGAAGCCCTCGACAGCCTGCTGCCGGCCCTGGCGCCGGAGGGCTTCCGCGATGGTCTGCCGCAGCTGGTGCCCGCCCGGGGCCCACGCCGCTACCGGGTCGGTCTGGTGCTGGGCTGCGTGCAGCGGCTGTTCGATCCGGCGGTGAACAGGGCCGCGATCGAGCTGTTGAGCGCCAACGGCATCGAGGTGGTGATCCCGCCGGATCAGGGCTGCTGCGGCGCGGTGACCCACCACCAGGGGGAACTGGCCCAGACCGAGGAGCTGGCCACCGCCATGATCCGCTCGTTTGAGGCGGTGCTGGGCGAGGGGAGGCCGGCCGGAGCCGACCCCCTCGACGCGGTGCTGGTGGCGGCCTCCGGCTGCGGCCACACCCTCAAGCACTACGGCGCCATCCTGACGGCCGACAACGCCAGCGGCTTCGCCGCCCAGGTCGCCGACATCCAGGAATTCCTCGACCGGGTGGGCCCGAGCGACGCCTTCCGGGCCGCCCTCCAGCCCCTGCGCCACGCCGATGGCCAGCCGGCCACGGCGGAGCGGCCGCTGCGGGTGGTGTACCACGATGCCTGCCACATGCTCCACGGCCAGGGTCTGCACCGCGAACCCCGGTCCCTGCTGCGCCTGATCCCCCATGTGCAGCTGGTCGAAGCCAGCGAAGCCGGCGTCTGCTGCGGCAGCGCCGGCATCTACAACCTGGTGCAACCCGAGGAGGCCGCCGAGCTGGGCCGGATCAAGGCCGATGATCTCAGCGGCAGCGGCGCCGAGCTGGCGGTGAGCGCCAACATCGGCTGCACGCTCCAGATCCGTCGCCACCTTCAGGACAGCCCGCGGCCGATTCCGGTGCTCCATCCGGTCGAGGTCCTGATGCGCAGCCTTCAGGGGGGATGAGGCCAACCGCCGCGGCCACGGCGGCAGCGAGCGGCAGGCCCCGCCGCCCGATGCGGCTGATCAACGTGCTGGCGCTGGCCTCGGCGGCGCCCCTGGTGGCCCTCACCGTGGCGATCGGCTGGCTGAACTGGTGGAACGGCCAACGCTCCGCCCAGACCCTGGCCTACGGACTCAGCGCCGCCATCAGCGAACAGGTGCGTCTGCAGCTCGACCAGCTGCTGACCTCGCCCCGCCAGGTGAACAGCCTCAATGTTGTTGCCATCGCCGAGGGGCGGCTCAACCCGGACAACTTCGGCCAGATGGGCCAGACCTTCATCAGCCAGATGCGGGTGTTTCCGGTGGACTACATCAACTACGGCAGCCAGGAGGGCGATTACATCGGCGTCGAACGGCTCGACGACGGCCATCTCCAGCTCAACATCACCGACCGCCGGCTCGGTGCCAGTCGGCAATTCGTGTATGCCGTCGGGGCGGGCGGGCCGGAGTCGAGGCCGCTGCAGATCCTCGATCCGATCCCCGCCGCCACCGGGGAGGCCTGGTACCGGGAGACCGCCAGGGCCGGCCAGGCCACCTGGAGCTCGATCTACCAGTGGGACGACAAGCCGGAGGTGCTCTCGATCTCCTACAACCAGCCCGTGCTTCGCCCCGACGGCCGGCTGCGGGGGGTGATCGGCATCGACTTCACCATCAACCAGCTCAACAACCGCCTGGCCAAGATCTGGGGCGGCCGGCCCGGGGTGCTGCTGATCACCGAGCACAACGGCATGCTGGTGGCCAGCTCGAGAGGCAACACCGTCGAGACCCGCCCGGGCCAGGCGCCGCGGCGACGGCGGATCAGCGAGAGCAGCAACCGCCTGGAGCAGGAGGCGAGCCGCCTGCTGTTCCAGCCCCTCCCCGCCGGCCAGGGCTTGCGCCTGGACGAGGCCATGATCCAGCGGAGCAAGGCCAGCGGCAGCGCCAGGGGCCTGAGCACCGACAGCACCTTCATCGAAGCCCTGCCCTGGAGCGACCGCCACGGCCTGCACTGGCTGGTGCTGGTGATCATCCCCAAGCAGAGCCTCACGGCGGAGATCCGCCAGCAGACCCTGCTCACCACCCTGCTCGGCCTGGCCAGCCTGATCGTGCTGCTGGTGCTGTCCAACCGGGTCACCCACTGGATCCTCAGACCGCTGCGGCAGCTCAGTGAGGGGGCGCGCCAGCTGGGGGTGGCGATCCGCCGCTCCCCCGGGGCCCCCCTGGAACTCAGCCCCTGGACGACCCGCTACAGCGCCGAGGAGATCACTGTCCTGGGCGAGGCCCTGGACAACCTGATCAGCACCTTCAACGGCATGGTCGCCGCCCTGCGACGCAGCGGCAATCGGCTGGAGCGGGAGCTGCAGCAGAAGGCGGCGGCCCTGGACCGGGCCACCCGTCGCGAGCGGGAGGCCCTGGAGGCCGGCGACGCCCGGGAGCGGTTCCTCGGCCATCTCGGCAGGGAGCTGCTGCATCCGGTGGCCGATCTGCGCGGTGCCACGCGGCTGGCCCTGCGCGAGCGGGACCCCGTTCGCCTGGCCGACCAGCTGGCCCGCCTCGACGCCTCGGCCCACAGCCTGGAGCGCCTTGCCCAGACCCTGCGGGACCGGGCCCGGATCGCGGACGGATCGATCGTGCTCCGCTCCGAAGCTGTGGATCTGCCCCAGCTGCTGGAAACCACCGTGGCGACCCTGGGCCAGGCGGCCCGCAGCCACGGACAGAGCCTGAGCTGGCGGCTGGTGCCAGGGATGCCGAAGCTGTTCGCAGGCGACCGGCAACGGCTGGCCCAGGTGCTGGAGTCCTTGCTGGCCCGCGCGATCCGGGCCGGCGGCAAGGGGGAGATCTGGATCGAGGGCTCCGCCGTCAACGACAGGACCCAATGCTGGCTGGTGTTGCAGATCGGCGACAGGGGCGGCGACAGCGACATCGAGCGGCTGCGACGCTGCCTCGCCCCACCCGGCCGCCAGGCCTACCTCGACGACCCGGATTCCTTGGACAATCTTGGCCTGTCGGTCTGCGGACAGCTGCTGGACCTGATGGGGGGGCGCGCCACGGTCGAGCACCGACCGGGCCGTGGCACTGTGGTCAGCCTGCGGCTCCCGGCGGCCAGCGGCGACGTGCCTCCCCCAGGGGCCTGCCCCTAAGGGGGGGCGTCGGCCTCGAACAGCACCAGCAGCTCGGCGAGGGTGGCCTCGCCGCCAAGGTTTCCCGGCACGGTGACCACCGGCAGATCGAGGGCGCCGGCCACGCCGCCCGCCGCCAGGCTGCCCCCGGCCGGAGCAAGCACCAGCGACACACCGGGCAGCAGCTGCCCCTGCAGTTCCACCGCCGCCAGCCCCAGGCCATCGGCCAGCAGGGTCTGGCTGGTGGTTCCCCCCTTGCTGATCACATAACCGAGGCGCGGAGCCAGATGCCCCACCAGCCGGGCCATGGCTCCGGCCAGGCACAGGCCCAGGTGGCGCCGTTCGCGATCGTCCCGGCAGGGAACCTCGCCACGGCTGGTGTGCAGCACCGGGGTCAGGCCCGCCGCCAGCAGGGCCTCCAGCCGCTCCAGCCAGGCCGCCTCCAGGGAAGCCAGCAGCCGATCCGGCAGGGGCCCCTCCAACACCCGCTGCACCTTCTCCACCGGCACCTCCACCGCCGCACAGGCGGGTTCGGCCAGCAGCCGGGCCAGCTGCCGATCCGCCATCGGCACATGGGAGCCCACCAGCACCAGCCCCGGCAGGGGGCCGCCGCCGGCCCCCCGGCGGCGCAGGGCCGCCAGCTCAGCGGCACCCCGGGGCTGGGGTGGCAACGGCGCCAGGGCGTTGAGCAGGCTGGCCGCACACTGCACCAACAGCCGCGGCCCCGGCACCGCACCGGCCCCGGACCCGTCGCTGAGGGCAGCCAGCGCCCGCATCGTCTGCCCCAGGTGGGCCAGCTGACGGTGGCTGCAGGCATCGACGGCCACGACGCGACCCGCTGCCCAGGCCGGCACCGCCGCAGCGCTCTGGGGCAGGGCGAGGGCCACGAGGCGGCGGCGGAGGTGTTCGCCACCCCGCTCAAGGTCGTCGAGGCTCAACCGGCCCACCCCGGCGGCGGACAGGCGACCGCCACTCTTCTGTTCCACCCAGTCGGGCAGGTGGCTGGTGCTGTAGCCGAACAATCGATCACGCCCGAACGGTGTCTGATGCACCGGGGTGCCCTGGAGCCGGTGCACCCCCGCCACCGTGGTGCGCCCTCCCTCCAGAAAGGCCGGCACCAGCAGGGTGGCGTCGAACGGCCCGAGGGCTGCGGCGATGGCCTCAATCTCCAGGGGGAAATGGCCCCGCAGGGGGGCGGCCCCCCGGCTCACCACCAGCCCGCGGCCCACCCCCCCGGCGGCCCGGGCCGCCTCCAGGGCGGGCCCCAGGGCTGCGGCGATCGCCCCCACCCGCTCCCGGGCCGCAGCCGGAGCCAGGGCGCGGCTGTTGGCGAGCAGAAACAGAAACGGGGAGGGATGGCCCAGGGCCGCCGCCAGGGTGTCGCCATCCCAGCGCAGCAGCAGTGGGCAGCCATGGAGGGTCTGCGAGCCGGTGGGGTCGTCATCGAAGACCACCACCTTGAGGCGATCCCCGGACGGCTCCGGCGGCAGGGATTCAGGCGGGGCATGCGCAGCGCCGACGGGCTGGGACGGGGGGAGGGAGGTCAAGGCTCAGGGCGGGGGGCGACGGCGGGCAAGCCGGCGTGGCACCATCGTGCCGTGATCGTTCCCGACCCCGGCGAGCTGCAGGATCTGGTGCGGGAGTTGCACCACCAGGCCACCCCATGGCTGCCGGCCGGCCTGGCCAGCCGCCTCGACTGGGGTGCGCCGCTGCGCCAGCCCTGCACGGTGGTCAGCGCCGCCCGCCTGCGCGGCATCGTCGAGCACAGCGCCGGCGACTTCATCCTGCGCGTGGCCGCCGGCACCCCCCTCCAGGAGATCCAGCAGGAGCTGGCGCGGCATCGCCAATGGCTGGCCCTCGACCCCCCCCTGGCCACGGCGCCAGCCGATGACCCGGCATCGGCTCAGGGCAGCATCGGTGGCCTGGTGGCGCGGGGGTTGGCGGGCGGCTATCGCCAGCGCTACCTGGGCGTGCGGGACCAGCTGATCGGCATCCGGGTGCTGCGGGCCGACGGCGTGGCCGCCCGGGCGGGCGGCAAGGTGGTCAAGAACGTGGCCGGCTACGACCTGATGCGGCTGTTCACCGGCAGCTGGGGCAGCCTCGGTCTGATCACCGAGCTCACCCTGCGCACCATGCCCCTGCCCCTGCACCGGGCCGGGGTGCTGCTGCGGGGCCCTGCCCAGGGGCTCCGCGCACGGGTCGACGCCCTGCTGCGCGCCGGCCTCACCCCGGAGCGGCTCGATCTCTGGAGCCCTGCCCTGGCCGCGGCCGCAGGCCTGGAGGCCGAACCCCAGCTGCTGGTGGCCGTGGCCAGCGTCAGCGCCGAGGGCCTGGGGGAGCAGCTGGCCGCGATCGGCGCCGGCGCTGGCCACCAGGGCCTGGCCAGCCGCCCTTGCAGCGCCGGCGAGCTGGCCGCCCTGCTGGCGGCGGTGCGGCCCCAGCCGGCGGCGCCCGGAGCCCCGGATCCCGCCGCCTGGCTGTTGCGGCTCGGGGTGACCCCCCCCCCCCCGTCGCCGAGCTGCTGGAGCGCCAGGAGCTCGCGCCGCTGGCGGTGGATCTGGCCGCCGCCAGCGGCCTGGGGATGGCCTGGGGACCGGCCAGCGCCCTCAGCCCGGCCCAGGTGACGGCCCTGCGCAGCCACTGCAAGGGCTTGGGGGGGCAGCTCACGGTGCTGCGCCAGCCTGGGGCGGCCAGCGGCGCCACCGACGCGGTCAGCGCCTGGGAGGATGCACCGTCCCGGGCCCTGATCGAAGCGGTCAAGAGCCGGTTCGATCCGAAGCTGCAGCTCGCCCCGGGCCGCCTCCCCGGCGTCGCCCGGCCCACCCTGGCGCCGCCGGCCCCTGCCCTCAGCTGAGCAGAACGGAAGGGGCCGCGGCCACGGGTTCAACCTCGACGGCGCAAGGGGGCTGAAGGCCGGCGAGCCAGTCGAGCATGGCGGCGTTGACCGGATCCGGCACCTCATCATGGGGACAGTGGCCGGCCTCCAGCACCACCTCGGTGGTGTCGGCGGGGGCATGGCGCTGGAAGGCCTCGCGGCGGGCCCCGGCTCGAATCCAGGGATCACGAAGGCCCCAGATCAGCAGCAGCGGGCAGTCGAGCGTGGCGAACAGGGCATCGAGAGGCTCACCGCTGGGGATGTCGAACACCGTGCGGAACACCCCGAAGGCCCCGGGATCCCGGGAGGGCCGCAGGATCGAGGCCACCAGCTCCTCATCGACGTTGGTGCGGTCGATGTACACCTGGGACAGGGTGCGGCGCACGGTGGCGGGACGGCGCAGATTCTCGAAGATCAGCCGCTGCACCAGGGGGCTTTTGAGCAGGGCCGAGCCGATCGTGCGGGCAGCGATGGGTCCCCAGCCGCCCGGGGGTGTGCGCTGCTCCTCGGCGAAGGGCCCGGCGGCATTGAGCAGCACCACCCCGGCGGCGGCGGGACCGAGGGCGGCGGCGGCGGCCAGGGCGGCGTAACCGCCCAGGGAATTGCCCACCAGCACGGTCGGGCGGCCGATTCGCTCGGCCACGTAGGCCATCAGCTGATCGCGCCAGAGGGCGCCGCCATAGGGCAGACCGGCGGGCTTGGCGCTGCGGCCGAACCCGAGCAGATCGAGGGCATGGACCTCATGGCGCTGGGCCAGGGCGGGAATGTTGTGGCGCCAGTGGTCGGTGGACGCCCCGAAGCCATGCACCAGCAGGATGGCCGGCCCCTGAGGACGCTCCGGGATCGCCCGCAGGCTGTGAACCCCATGGCCCTGCCACGACCAGGTCTCGGCAACCGCGGACGGCGAAGGCAATGGGGCCGGACGGAGGGGGGGCACGGGAAACGATGGCGCGGGGGCACCCCGGCCCTGAGGCGAGGGTGGTCGATGCTAGGGATCCCGCCCGGCCACCCGCCCGATGCCCCTCTCCTTCTCCCTGGCCGACTGGCTGCCGCTGCTGCCGGGGGTTGCCCTCTGGGCCCTGGCCCTCTACCTGCCCCTGAGCCTGCCGCTGGCGGCCCTGGAGGAGAAGCTGGGGACCACGGGGCTGGCGGAGGGGGTCCAGGGCCTGGTGCTGGTGCTGATCAGCCTGGTGGTGGCGCTGATCGCCGGGCTGCTGGCGGAGCTGCTGCTGGGCTGGGCCCTGGGGCCGGGCTGGGGAGCGAGCCTGGGGCTGGTGGCCGCCCTGTGGGGGTTGTTCCTGGCCCTGGCGCGCCGCAGCTGAGCCGGAGCCGGTTCAGCGCCAGTCCAGCCAGGGCCAATGGGGAAGGATGGCGGGGGTGGCGGCCCGGTAGGCCGCATAGGCGGGGTGCAGCTGCAGCAGCGACCGTTCCTCCCGCCGCGCCTTGCCCCCCAGCACCGCCGCCAGGGCCAGCAGCAGGGCCAGATGCAGGGGGCTGCCGAGCAGCAGGGTCATGCCGAGGGCGCCCACCAGGATCTGGCGGTAGAGGGGGTGGCGGCAGCGGGCGTAGGGACCATCGGTGACCAGGGCGGCCCCGGCGATCGGCTCGGGCAGGGGGGTGAGGCTGGGGCCGAGGCGCAGCAGGGAGCGGGTGGCACCGACCAGGGCCAGCAGCACCAGGGCGCCGCCCAGCAGGCGCAGCGGCAGCGGCCAGCTCAGGCCGAGGGACGCCGGGGCGGGCCAGGCGGGCAGCAGCAGGGCGCCGATCAGGAGCAGCTGGGCCGCCAACCACCATTCGCCGTGGCGGTTGTCGCGCCAGCCGGCCGCCGTGAAACCCCAGCGCTGCAGCTGGGAGAAGAGGCCTCCGGCCGCGCCGGGGGTGGGAGCGACGTCAGGGGGCTGGCTCGGCAACACTGACCTCGGAGCTCGTGGCAAGAACCAGTCTGAGCAGGATCGGGGCCAGGAAGGTGGTGCCGATCACCATCAGCAGGATCGCGGCCTCCAGGGGTGGGGTGAGGATGCCGGCCTGGCTGCCGAGACCGAGGAAGATCAGACCCACCTCGCCGCGGGGCAGCATGCCCAGGCCCACCACCAGGCGGCGGGTGGGTTCGGCGCTCCAGTAGCTCCAGCCGGCCGCCACCTTGCCGGCGATCGCCACCGCCAGCAGGAAAGCCGCCACCACCAGCCCCTCGCGGTTGGCTGGATTGAAGGGGTTGAGCACCGAAAGATCCATGCCGGTGCCGATCAGCACGAAGAAGACGGTGGCGAACAAGGCCACCAGCGGCTTGACGGTCTCCTGGATGGCCTCGGTGTGGCGGGAGCGGCTGAGGATCAGGCCGGCGGCGAAGGCCCCCAGGGCCGCCTCCAGGCCAATCGCCTGGGCGGCGAAGCAGCAGAGGGTGAGCACCACGAAGCCGGCCACCACCACCTCGCCGGGGGCCTTGAGGCGATCCAGCACCCAGTCGAAGACCGGGGCGGCGCTGCGGCTCAACCAGAGGGCGGCGGCGACGAACACCAGGGCGGCGAGAACCAGCCGCAGGATCGGCGCCAGGCTGAACGTGCCGCCGCCGGCCAGGCTGACCACCACCGCCAGGATGACGATGCCAAGGATGTCGTCGAGCACGGCGGCGCCGATCACGATCTGGCCTTCGCGGCGGCGCAGCCAGCCCAGCTCCCCGAAGACGCTGGCGGTGATGCCGATGCTGGTGGCGGTCAGGGCAGCGCCGGCGAACACCGCCAGCATCAAGGGCACCCCGAACAGCAGATGGAGGCCGGCGGTGCCCAGGGCGAAGGGCAGCACCACACCGGTGACGGCCACGGTGGTGGCCTGGAGTCCGACGGCCATCAGTTCGTCGAGCTCGCTCTCCAGACCGGTGAGGAAGAGCAGGGCGTAAAGCCCGAGCAGGGAGACCTGCTGCAGGCCTGGGAAGTTCTCGGCGTAGAGGCTCTGCACCTGATCGGCGCCAAGGCCGGAGAGGGCGGCCACCAGGTCGAGCAGCCAGTGGCTCAGCCGGGCCCCCGTTTCAGGGGGCACCAGCAGATGGAGGCCCGAGGCGCCGATCAGCACCCCGGCGAGCAGCTCGCCGAGGATGGTGGGCAGCTGCAGCCGCACCATCAGCTCGGCGAGGGTGCGGGCCGCCAGAAAGATCACCAGGAAACGGCCCACCTGGATCAGGGTTTCGGCGACCTCAACGCTGTGGTTGCCGATGGCGCTGGCGGTGGCGTCCACGGCGGGGGCGGCCTGGGCGGCGAAGAGCCGGAGGGGCAGCGCCGCCGACCCGATCGCGGCCAGGAGATCGGGAGGCGGTGTCAGAGCGAGCAGCACGGTGGAGGCACGGTTGAACCCAGCCCCTACCAACCACCCCGGGCCGGAAGCGGTGACCGGTCGATCGCTGGCTGGCCAGGAATGGGGCCGACCCTAAGGCCGCGGCGCCACCGTGGCGCTTCCGCTTGGGGATGGCCACGAAGCTGGGCGATCCCGGCATCAACCGCTACGTTCAGATCAGGCGCCTCTTGGCTTTTTCCAAACCAGCCAGGGCCCCGGCCGGAGCGCCATGACAACCACCGAACACCGACCCCGCGATCTGCGTCTGCCCACTCCGGGCTGTTACGCCGAGCCCGTGCGCAGCGGCCTGACCGCCGAGCACGTGTTTGACGGGATGACCGACCATCTCTTCTATACCCTCGGCAAGCTGGCCCCCACCGCCAGCCGGCACGACCTCTACATGGCGCTGAGCTATGCGGTCCGCGATCGGCTGATGACCCGTTACCTGGCCGGGATCGAGGCGATCACCGCCAGTCCGGCCCGGGTGGTGGCCTATCTGTCGGCCGAGTTTCTGATCGGTCCGCAGCTGGGCAACAACCTGCTGATGCTCGGCATCCGGGAGGAGGCGGCCGAGGCGCTGCGGCGCTTCGGGATTGCCGATATCGAGGAGATCCTCGATGTGGAGGAGGAGCCGGGTCTGGGCAACGGCGGCCTGGGGCGGCTGGCGGCCTGCTTCCTGGAATCCCTGGCCTCGCTGCAGATCCCGGCCACGGGTTACGGCATCCGCTACGAATTTGGCATCTTCGACCAGCTGATCCGCGATGGTTGGCAGGTGGAGATCACCGACAAATGGCTCAAGGCGGGCTGGCCCTGGGAGATTCCCCATCCCGATCAGGCCTGCTTCGTGGGCTTCGGCGGCCGCACCGAGACCTACCGCGATGAGCGCGGCGCCTACCGGGTGCGCTGGATCCCGGGCGAGCATGCGATCGGCGTGCCCCACGACGTGCCGGTGCTGGGCTACCGCGTCAACACCTGCGACCGGCTGCGGCTGTGGCGGGCGGACGCCACCGAGAGCTTCGATTTCTACGCCTTCAACATCGGCGATTACTACGGGGCCGTCGAGGAGAAGGTGGGCAGCGAAACCCTCTCCAAGGTGCTGTACCCCAATGACGGCACCGATGAGGGCCGCCGCCTGCGCCTGAAGCAGCAGCACTTCTTTGTGAGCTGCTCCCTGCAGGACATGCTGCGCAACCTCGACCAGCGCGGCATCCCGGTGCATGAGTTCCCGGATCACTGGGCGGTGCAGCTCAACGACACCCACCCGGCGATCGCGGTGGCCGAGCTGATGCGGCTGCTGCTCGACGACCGAAACCTCGAATGGGAAGCGGCCTGGTCGATCACGACCCGCTCGCTTTCCTACACCAACCACACCCTGCTGCCGGAGGCCCTGGAGAAATGGGGGGTGGATCTGTTCAGCCAGCTGTTGCCACGCCACTATGAGCTGATCTGTGAGATCAATCGCCGCTTTCTCCAGCAGGTGCGACTGCGTTATCCCGGCAACGACCAGATCCTGCGCAAGGTGTCGATCATCGATGAGGAGGGTCGCAAGGCGGTGCGGATGGCCAACCTCGCCACGATCGCCAGCCACCATGTCAATGGCGTGGCCGCGCTGCACAGCGATCTGGTCAAGAGCGAGCTGTTCCCGGAATTTGCCGCCCTGTGGCCGGAGAAGTTCACCAATGTCACCAATGGCGTCACCCCCAGACGCTGGATCGCCCTGGCCAACCCCCGGCTGTCCGCCCTGCTTGATGAGGCGGTGGGACCGGACTGGATCCGGGACCTTTCACAGCTGCGCCAGCTGGAGCGCTTCGCTGACGACACGGCCTTCCTGGAGCGCTGGGGCGCCACGAAGCTGGCGGTGAAGCAGCACCTGGGCACCTACATCCATCGCCACACCGGCGTGTCGGTGGATCCGCAGTCGCTGTTCGACGTCCAGGTCAAGCGCATCCATGAGTACAAGCGCCAACACCTCAACGCCCTGCAGGTGGTGGCCCAATACCTGCGGATCAAGAACGGCGACACGGCCGGCATGGCGCCGCGCACGGTGATCTTTGGCGGCAAGGCGGCACCGGGCTATGCGATGGCGAAGCTGATCATCCGCTTCATCAATGGCATCGCCGACATGATCAACGCCGATCCTGATTGCGACGGCCTGCTCAAGGTGGTGTTCCTTCCCGACTACAACGTCAAGCTCGGTGAGCGCGTCTACCCCGGTGCCGATCTGTCCGAGCAGATCTCGACAGCGGGCATGGAGGCTTCGGGCACGGGCAACATGAAGTTCGCCATGAATGGGGCGCTGACGATCGGCACCCTCGATGGCGCCAACGTCGAGATCCGCGAGCAGGTGGGCGCCGATAACTTCTTCCTCTTCGGCAAGACCACCGGCGAGATTGCCGCGCTCCAGCGCGACGGTTATCGGCCCTGGGAGCTGATCGCCACCCTGCCGTTGATGCCAGAGGTGCTGCGCCTGATCGAGCAGGGGCATTTCAGCCATGGCGATGGCGACATGTTCCGGCCCCTGCTGCAGAATCTCACCGGTAATGACCGCTTCTTCGTGCTGGCCGATTTCGCCGACTACCTGCGCGCCCAGGATGCGGTCAACAGCGTCTGGAACCAGCCCGGTCAGCGGGACTGGAATCGGATGTCACTGCTGAACACGGCCCGCACCGGCTTCTTCTCCTCGGATCGTTCGATCCTGGAGTACGCCCGCCGCATCTGGCAGGCCGAGGAATACCCGGTCACGATCACCTGCGACCTCGACACCTGAGGCCCGGGCAGCCAAGGGCCGGACCGGGGTGTGACTCAGCCCCGGTCCGGCAGATCGGGGGTCTGGTGAAGCAGGCGGTTGAGGCGCAGACGGTCGGCGTTGAGGGGATCGGGGGCCAGCTCACCGGCCACCTCCCGGAACTTCTGCTCCACCTGCTCAGGCACGCGCACATCAAAGATGCGCTCCATCAGCACCTCGATCGAGAACAGGTGGGCGTTGATGTTCTCCAGATCGGCCATCGCCTGCTGAATGGCGTCGTCCTCGGAGCCCTCAGGGCTGGCGGCGGCGGCGGCAGCGCGACCAGCCTCGGGGGCTTGGGCTGCCGGGCCCCGGGCCGCGTCGCCAGGGGAGGGTTCGGCATCGCCATACTGCTTTTGCAGCTCCTCGAGCACCCGGCCGGCCAGGGTGCGGAACGACTGGAGAGCGGCCCAGTTGAGCTCCTGCTGTTGCCGGAGACTGGCGTTTTCCCGGATCAGCCGGTCGTGTTCCCGATAGAACCGCTGGCAATCAGGGCATTGGCAGGGCTCTTCAGGCACCGCTTCCCTTCTGTGCATCTGCTCCCATCATGGCATCGCAACGGTGGCGGCGCCTGAATCCCTTGCCAAGGCTGTCGGCGCCATGCTCGGCTTTGGGAACTTCCAGAGCCATGGGAGCGGAATCAGGCCTTGGCGGCGTTGGTGCCGCCTGGGATGGGAGGGCCATGGCGGCCTTGCCCAGCAGGGGCCGCCAGGACGGTCGACTGGGGGCGGAGTGAAGAGCGGGCAGGCAGGATCCCTCCAGACACTGGGGCCTTGCGCTCGAAGCTCTCGGCGATGGCCTGCAGGTGGTCAGCGGGTCTGGAATCTCAGCAGAGGGCTGCTGACCAGAGGGATCGGGGCCTGAGTTCGGACGGCGTGGGGCAGGGCGCGGCTCAACGACGCTGCGCGATCGCGAGCCGGGCGGATTCAGGCGGCCAGGGGGCCATCATCGCCGGCCCGGGGATCATCCAGTTCGTCGGAATCTTCGCCACAAGCAGGAAGCGGAATCTCGATCGTGCTGACCACGTTGATCACGTCGCGCAGGCGCATCGCATCGGCGAACCAGCCCATCGCCTGCTCCACATCGCCGCGGCGCTCGGCATCGGTGGCCTGCTCCTCATGGGCCTCGGCGAGCAAGGCCAACCAGCAGAGGGTGCGGGCCTGGACCACCGAGAGATCAAGCTCATCGGGCTGGCTGTCGGCGATGCGCTCGCTCTCCTGCTGCACGAGCAGCCGCAGGCGCAGGTCGTGGAGCTGGCTGCCGTGGAGCGGGCTCATCGGGGGCCTGGCGGTGGCCCCCACGCTAGCGGCAGTGGCCGGGGAGGGGAAGGGCGCCAGGGATAGAGGAATCACCGCCAAGGCCGAGCATCAAGACTCTGCGCCGAATAGACGTAAGGCCATCCCGTAGGAGCCAATAAAAAAGCCCCTCTTTCGAGGGGCTCGGGCTGTAGCCGAAAGATCAGACGGCCAGACGAACGCGCTGGCGAAGGCGACGGGAGAGACCGAAAGCCGCACCTGCCCCAAGTAGAGGGAGAGGGCCGGGCGTTCCGGTAGGAGTGGCAAAAGGAGTGGAAATTCTGGTTTGAGTCTGGGGGAGGCTATTGTCATTGGTGTTGGAACGCACCTCTGACTGGATGAAGTTGTCGTTGTTGTTGAAGCCGAGAGGGGTGTAAGTGCCTGCACCAATGGTCCAGCGAAGACGGAAGGTACTGCCAATGGTGCCTCCGCCTGGCTTAGCCTGATCGGTGCTCAAGAGATTAGCGCCGGATTGGTTTGCGGCTGTGAGATTGAATGAAGTGCTGGTCAGGCCAGCTGTGGACCAACTAGAACCGGCGTCCCAGCTGTAAGCAATATTCGTCAACTCTATGGGATAGGTTCCAGCAAGATCAGGCCCGGAGTTGAAAGAGATCCAGGTAATTTTCTGCCCACTCATAAAATTAACGTCTGTATAGCCGAAGTTTTGAACACTTGAAGCTGTTGAGCCTTCGAAAGTTGCGCAGTTAGTTGCTGCGTTTGAAGATAGGCAAGCCGCCTGAGCAGCAGGCGCTTGGAAGAAGGCGGGAGCCGAGGCAGCAGCCGCAGCCGCGATGCCGAGAAGGAGGTTGCGATTCACGGGAAAAAGAAAGTGGGCCTCGAAATTATTTTACCAGGCCTGGAGCGAATTTGCCGCAGCGATTGAGGAGATTCACGGAGCCGTCAGCAAATCCTGACCAAAAGCCAGGCGGAGCCGCAAACTTTTCGCTTTTGCGTCGCCAGGAAGGGCCCAACCGCAGGCCAATGAGACAACTGGCACGCCGTGGGCGATCAATCCTCCGGGTCGATCTTGTAGCTCTCGGCCAGGCGCTCGAATTCGCCGGAGGCCTGGTCCGAGGCGGGAGCTCCCATGATCAGTCGGTTCAGCAGGGTGCGTCGGCCAGGCTTGGAGCGGCCGATGGCGGCGAAGGCGAGCGAACTGAAGAAGGCTACCAGGCCGTCCTTGATCTGGGCCGTCAATCCCTCGCTGCGGATCGAGCCGATCAGCTGCTTGAGCTCCGCTTGTCGCTGGCGCACCTGTGGTTCAATCTGGGCGATCAGGCGTTCACGCACCTTGGGAACCGGCTCCTCGAAACGGCCGCCGATATTGGGGGGAGCTCCGGGAATCCTCTGGATCGCCGCCAGCAGCTGCTCGGCATCTGTGGCGGCGTAGACGGCCTTGATGGCGTTCTCAGCCGGCTCCAGCCGGGCCTTCTGGGCGTCAACGGCCGCAACGATCAGCTTCTGGGACGCCCAGGTCTGGAGCGGGATCATCAACACAAAGCCCACGGCCACCCAGCTGCAGAGGCGGCGAAAGTCGGTCACCAATGCAGGCTCCCTGCCGCTGTGGCAGAGGTAGGCGTCGATCAGAAGCAGAGCCAGCGCTTCCAGAGGGAAGCTCACGCCACCGCGGATGCTGCCGCAGATCCGGTTGATCCAGGCCGGATCCAGCAGCTTCACAGGCAGGGCGGCGGCGATCACCGTGACCAGGTAGATGCCCAGCAGGGCCAGGCCGATCCAGCGCAGCACCATCCCCAGATCGATCAGGCGCCGGCTGGGGCGGGAGCTGGGCAGAGCCGCCGAGGCTCCCGCTGGCGTCCGGTCCTTCGTGTCGTCGAAGCCGTAGGGATCCGAGGGGCGAGGAGGCATGGATCAGCGGACTGCGTGATTGGAAGAGACAATATCGGCAAAGTCGCAGGCGGCATCAGCCCCTGCGGGCCACTGCATTCACCGAGCTCTCGACTGGAGGGATAGGTCCTGAGCTTGCCTGAGCCGTCTGGGGGTTGGGCTGCCCGTCGGCGAGCAGGGGGAGGGCCGCAGGACTGCTGAGCCATCGGCGCTCCGGCCGGATCGGCGGCCATGGTTCGGCACCGCGAATCAGCAGAAGCATCCGGACGCCCTGGGGCGAAGATTAAATTCGGCAAGCATTCATGCGTCGGTTGCACTGAATTCGTAGGCGCTGTCTGGGCTACTGCCTGCTTGCCCGATCGGTTTGCCCCAATCAACCCAACTCCAAAAAGGTGTGTGCCTGCTGGCTGAGTCCCTGCTGGCTCCACTGCTTTGCCGCCGGCCGCCGCCACGGTCGAGACGTGCTGAGACCATCGAGACCGGTGCTGAGAGCGAGGGGCCAGCCCTGATGCAACGCAATCCAGAAGAGAGCCCTCCAACGGGGTGGCTGCAGCGATCCGTCAGACCTCTCCACCCCTGTGATGACGTGACGCATGCCGCAACCCGGGGTGGCTGGTGCTTAACCAGGCCGTGGCCAGCGGGCAGCGCCATGCACACCCCGGTGCAGCGCGTCTGCCAGCTGCGCTGGAAGCAAAGGCGTCCCGGAGGGGACACTCCAGGGGATGCGCAACACCTCCCTGACGCTGCGCTTGGAGCCACGGGGCTGGCGGGACTCGAACCCACGACCTACGGTTTAGGAAACCGTCGCTCTATCCGGCTGAGCTACAGCCCCATGGGCTCACACTAGCCCGGAGCTTGGGGCCCTCGAACCCAGCGGTTCGTAAGGTGGAGAGCGGAAAGCAGGCGAGGTGATCGCGATCGGTGGGGTGTCGCCGGGGCTTCGGTCCAGGCGCTGTTCCGGCCGATTGAGGAAAGTCCGGGCTCCCCGATGGCCAGGCCTGCCGGGTAACGCCCGGTGCGGGTGACCGTGAGGACAGTGCCACAGAAACACACCGCCGATGGCGGCAGCGGCCTTGGGCCGCCGCTCGCACAGGCAAGGGTGCAAAGGTGCGGTAAGAGCGCACCAGCGGCATCGAGAGGTGCCGGCTCGGTAAACCCCGGCTGGGAGCAAGGCCAGGGCTTCGGCCCGCGGAACAAGGGCTGGCCATCATCCCGTTCCGTTCCCCCAGCGCCGCTTGAGGCCGCCGG
>JBMSXZ010000043.1:0-17941 GCA_049426205.1 Cyanobium sp. | reverse complement strand
TGCGGGGCTCCTGGATCGAGCAGATCAGGCTGAGGGTCTTGTGGCTGTAGAAGGGGTCGATCCAGGCGGTGTTGGGGTCGGGCACCATCGCCATGTCCGACTCGTTGATCGCCTTCCAGCCGCGAATCGAGGAACCGTCGAAGGCCACACCTTCGGTGAAGGCGCTCTCATCGATCAGGTCCTTGCAGACGGTCAGATGCTGCCATTTGCCGTGCAGGTCGACGAATTTGAGGTCGATCAGTTCGATGCCTTCGCTGTTGATCTGCCGAAGCACGTCGCTCGCTGTCTTGGCCATGGAGTTCTGGGGGGTTGAGAGGCGGACCCGTAAGCGCGCCGCCGAGAAGGTACGGAGCGCACCGGTTCCCACTTTGTATCACCAGTAACTGTTAATGCCAAAAACCAGGCGGGGCCTCGCTGGGCAGCGCTGCGGCGGCGGGGCCCTGTCCCCGGCGCTGCTGCCCCGATGACCACCGGACGGGGGGGCTGCGTAACCGTTTCTGTCAGATCGCCGGAATCCTTGCTCCAGCCTGGGATCCGCGCAATCGGGAGTGCTAATTTTCGCCTGCACGTGCAACGATCCGTTCCCTGCCATGCGCGACGCCATCACCGGGCTGATCGGCCGTTATGACCAGCTCGGCCGCTACCTGGACCGCTCCGCCATCGACCGGATCGACACCTACTACGCCCAGTCGGCCCTGCGCCTGGCGGCGGTCGAGCTGATCAACGGCGAGGCGGCCACCATCGTCCGGGACGCCTCCCAGCAACTGTGGCTTGAGGATCCCGAGCTGATCCTGCCCGGAGGCAACGCCTACACCACGCGCCGCCTGGCCGCCTGCCTGCGGGATCTCGACTACTTCCTCCGCTACGCCAGCTACGCCCTGATCGCCGACGACCTCACCATTCTCGATGAGCGGGTGCTGAACGGTCTCGACGACACCTACAAGAGCCTCGGTGTTCCCACTGGGCCCACCGTGCGGGCCATCGCCCTGCTGGCCGACGCCGTGGTCGGGAGGTTGGTGGATGCCGGTGCGGCGGACCGCGCCCAGGTGGAAGCGGTCGTCCGTCCCCCCTTCGAGCACATGGTGCGCGGCCTGGCCTCCACCAACGTCCGGGCCCGCTGAATCATCCGCGCGGCAAGGCCGTGCCCCGCCTCGCCCACGCTTCACCGCCGTGGCGCTGGTGCCAGGCCATCCCTTCTGCCCCAGCACCAGCGGGCCGCGATAACGGGGTCTTGACCTGTGGTCCCTTCCCCCCCCATGCCGTGATGCCCCGACCGTGTGAGGCCTGTGGGTTTGAGAACCCGGCCGCCGAGGGGTCGCGGCCTCGCCCCCCTGCCTTGTGATGTTGGCCGAGCAGCCATCGAGCAGCCATCGCACACCGATGGATGGCCCACTGATGCCCATGAGGCCCGTTCAGGCCCATTCAGGCGATTGCAGTCCCCGTGGCGATGACGGCTCCCATCGTCATTCCTTAGTCTCTCCCCACTGCCCTTCCGTTCGTCCGGCCTTGGCCTCCCTCACCACCCCGACCCCAGTGAACACCGCACACCGACTCGGGCTGGCCCCCATTGCGACGCCGGAACGCCTGCTGCTCGGTCCCGGCCCCTCCAACGCCCACCCCCTGGTGCTGGAAGCCCTGGCCCGCTCGCCGATCGGCCATCTCGACCCTCTTTACATCGAGTTGATGGGTGAGGTGCAGGAGCTGCTCCGCTACGTCTGGCAGACCGACAACCGTCTCACCATTCCGATGAGCGGCACCGGCAGCGCCGCCATGGAGGCCACCCTGGCCAACACCATCGAACCCGGTGACAAGGTTCTGGTGGCGGTGATGGGCTACTTCGGTCTGCGCCTGGCCGACATGGCTGGGCGTTACCGGGCCGAGGTGATCACGATCGAACGCCCCTGGGGCGAGGCCTTCAGCCTCGCGGAGATCGAGGCGGCGCTGCAGGAGCACAAGCCAACCATCCTGGCGATGGTGCACGCCGAAACCTCCACCGGCGTCTGCCAGCCCATGGACGGCATCGGTGATCTCTGCCGGCAGCACGACTGCCTGCTCCTGCTCGACACCGTCACCTCCCTGGGGGGCGTTCCGCTCTTCCTCGACGACTGGAAGGTGGATCTGGCCTACAGCTGCAGCCAGAAGGGCCTCAGCTGCCCCCCCGGCCTCGGGCCCTTCACCATGGGCCCGAGGGCCGAGGCCAAACTGATGAACCGCCAGGGCAAGGTGCCCAACTGGTACCTCGATGTTTCTCTGCTCAACCAGTACTGGGGCAGTGATCGGGTGTACCACCACACCGCTCCGGTGAACATGAACTTCGGCATCCGTGAGGCCCTGCGCCTGCTGGCCGATGAGGGCATCGAGAACTCCTGGGCCCGCCATCGCAGCAACGCTGAGCGCCTCTGGTCCGGCCTGGAGTCCCTCGGTCTGGAGCTGCATGTTCCCGAGCCCCTGCGCCTCCCCACCCTCACCACCGTCCGGATCCCGGACGGGGTTGATGGCAAGGCCTTCAGCCGCCATCTGCTCGATCGCCACGGCATCGAGATCGGTGGTGGTCTGGGCGTCCTGGCCGGCCAGATCTGGCGGATCGGGCTGATGGGCTACAACAGCACCCCCGAGAATGTCGACCGGCTGCTCAACCTGCTCGACACCGAGCTGCCCGCCTTCACCCGCAGCCAGGCCCCCCTGGCTGCGGTCGGGGCCTGATTCATCGCTCAGCGGCGCCGCTGCCGGAACCAGGCTGTCAGCTGCCGCTGGGCCAGATCGCCGCAGATGCCCCCCTCCACGGTCATGTGGTGGTGGGCACTGGGGTCCAGGCTGAGGTCGAGGCAGCCCCCAAGGGCGCCACGCTTCGGATCGCCACTGCCATAGATCACCCGGCCCATGCGGGCTTGCACCAAGGCGCCCGCGCACATCGGACAGGGCTCCAGCGTCACCAGCAGGGTGCAGTCGTTGAAGCGCCAGCAGCCCCGCAGCTGCGAGGCCTGGCGCAGGGCCACCAGCTCCGCATGGCCCAGGGGGTCCTGGTGGCGGTGGCGGCGATTGGTGCCCCAGCCGATGCAGCGCCCACGCCCATCCAACACCGCCGCCGCCACCGGGACCTCCCCCTCCAGCCCGACCGCCTCGGCCCGCCGCAGCAGCCGGGCCATCCAGGGTTCCCAGGCCTCACTCCAGCTGGCCTGATTCGCTGCGGTCGGTCGGGAGTCACGCTGCATCGGTCCCTTGTAACCCGCGGCGGTCGCCGCCGCTGCCGCTGGCCCGCGGATCGCCACACCGGCAGGCGGCAGAATGCCCCCTATCAGCCCCTCGCCGTTGGTCAGTCTGCCCCCAGCCCCCAGGCCCGAACCGGTGCGCAGCTCAGGCTCCGCTCCCTTCGCCGACCCCTTGGCTGTCGATCCGGCCCTGGAGGCGTTTCTTGAAGGGGCCGTCCGTCTGCTGAGCGGTTGGTTCGCGGGTTCCGCCGCATCCACCCCCCTGCCCGGGCTGTGTGTGATGCCCTCGGTGGCTCCCCAGGCCACCGGACTTCCCCCGGAGCTGCTGCTCGCCGATCTGCAGCGGCTGATCGAGGGCGCCTACAACCCCAACCACCCCGGGGCGATCGCCCATCTCGATCCCCCACCGTTGCTGGCCTCGGTGGTGGGAGATCTGATCGCCGCCGGCCTCAACAACAACCTGCTGGCGGAGGAGCTCTCCCCCAGCCTCACCCGCCTGGAGCGCAGCCTCTGCAGCTGGCTGGCCCGCCAGCTGGGCCTGCCGGCCGGGTCGGGCGGCGTGCCGGCCAGCGGCGGCAGCCTCAGCAACCTGATGGCGCTGGTGGTGGCCCGCCACAGCCGGGGTCTTGGCAGCTGTGGCGAGGCCGTGGTGGTCTGCAGCGCCGATGCCCACGTTTCCCTCGCCAAGGCCGTGCGGGTGATGGGGCTGCCTCCCTCCGCCCTGCACAGCCTTCCGGTCGATGCCGAAGGGCGCCTGGATGCTGCCGCCGTGGCTGCCGCCCTCGACGCTCTCGACCGCCGCGGCATCCCCGTTCTGGCGGTGGTGGCCACGGCTGGCACCACGGTGCGCGGTGCCGTGGATCCGATCGCGGCGATCAGTGCCGTCTGTCGACCCAGGGGCGTGTGGTTGCACGTGGATGGTGCCATTGGCGCGGTCTTCGCCCTGGCCGAGGCCCATGCCCACCGCGTCGACGGACTGGGGCTGGCGGATTCGATCACGGTCAATCCCCAGAAGCTGCTGGGCATCACCAAGACCTCCTCCCTGCTGCTGCTGGCGGAGCCCGCTCTGCTGGAGCGCACCTTCAGCACCGGCCTGCCTTACATGGAGCCCGGCTGGGGCGGTGCCCATGGCGGTGAAACCGGGTTGCAGGGCACCCGCCCCGCCGAGATCCTGAAGCTCTGGCTGGGGCTCCGTCAGTTGGGCCTGCAGGGGATCGGCGACCTGCTCGACGGGGCGATCCGGCGCCGCCGGGCCCTGCAGGCCCTGTTGCCCGACGATGGACGGCTGCGGCTGCTGGGCGGCTCCTTTCACCTGCTGGCCTTCCGCCCCGCCGGGCTGGAGGGCGCCGCCGCCGCCCATTGGAGTGAACAGACTCGTCAGCGCCTGCTGGCCGAGGGGCTGATGCTCTCCCGTCCCTTGTATCAAGGCAGCCACCACCTCAAGGCGGTGCTGGGCAATCCCCACACCCGCTCCGAGCACCTCGAGGCCGTGGCCCGCTGTGTGGAGGCAAGCCTGTGAGCAGCAACCGTGGCCGCTGGGTGGCCTGGATCACGGGAGCCCTCTCGATCCTGATCGGGCTTCTTTATCTGCTGATGGTCAGCCTGCTCGATCGTCAGGGCCCCCTGCGCCCCCCTCCGCCCGAGGCCTACGGCGCGGTGGCTCCTGCCGCGGCATCGCCTGCGGCTCCGGGGGCACCCCCCGCTCCAGGGGGCGCGGCGGCAGCCTCAGACTCTGGTTCCGCAGGGGTTCCACCACTCGGCGCACGGCCATCTCCAGAAAGCTCTTCAGCAGGCCTTCGCGCCGGTTGAGCTCGTACTGCCGCTGCAGCACCTCCGGCAGGCCGCCATCGCCCCAGTCCTGATCCCGCTGGAAGTACTCGATGAAGCTGCAGCCCGCCACCCGGGTCAGCCAGGCTGCGGTGGTGGCCTGGATGGCGCGGCTGAGCAGCAGGGCGGGCAGGTTGAGGCTGAGGGCTGAGCCCAGCAGCGCCACCCCCCCCTTCACCATGCCCAGGCCAGCCAGGCTCCGCCCCACGCTGAGCGCCAGCTCCTGGGCAGCGGCCCGATCGAGGGTCACGCCGTAGACCTTGCCGATCTCGAGCACCATCTGGGCCTGTACCGCGGCGGTGCCGAGCAGGTCGAGGCCCGGCAGGGGCGTGACCGCCAGCACGCCGGCGCCGATCCACATCGTCCGGTCCACGATCGCCTCCGCATCCCGGCGCCGCTGCCGTTCGAGCAGGGAGCGGCTCGCCTCCCCCAGCTGCCGGCATTGCAGCAGCAGGTTGTCGGCGATCAGTTCCTCGCCGTCGGCCCTCAGCACCACCGCCAGACGGCGCACCAGGGCCTCCACCTCCGGTTGGGGCTGGAACGGCCTGCCCCCGGGCATCGGCACGGTCTGGGGGGAGGCGCTGGCGCTGATCACATCGGCCGCGCCGATCCGGCCGCTGGTGCGGCCCCGCAGCAGCGCCAGCAACCGCTCCGCCTCCCGTTCGCCGCGCAGGTCGCACTTGTTGAGCACCAGCAACAGGCGCTTGCCGAGGCCGGCCAGGGTGTCGAACACCTCCAGCTCCGAGGCCCGAAGATCGCCGTCCACCACCAGCAGCAACAGATCGGCGCGGGCCGCCTGGCGCCGGGCCAGCTCCTCCCGCTGGTGCCCGTCGCTGCCGCCCTCAAGGATGCCGGGGGTGTCCTCCAGGATCACCGCCCTCTCCAGGCCCCGCAGCCGCAGGCGGTAGCGCTTGGCGGTGGTCGTCGATCCCATCGGCGCCCCCACCTCCCCCACCAGCTCCCGCAGCAGGGCGCGGATCAGCGAGGTCTTGCCCACCGAGCCGCTGCCGAACACCACCAGATGCAGATCACCCCGTTCCAGTTCGCCCTGGACCCGCTGGCGCTCACGCTGCAGGGCCTCTCGCTCCACGGCATCCCGTACCCGTTCCAGGGTCCCGTCGATCGCCGCCAGGTTGCGTTCCGCCGCCTCCCGGCGGCTGGAGGCCGGTTTCGCCGGCTCTGGTCCCGCCGTTCCTCGCCCCTGACGGCTCCGCATCGCCTGCAGCCAGGGCCAGCCCACCTGCAGGGCCGCCAGCCCCAGCGCCGCCAGCAGCAGCAGCAGCAGCGGACCCACCAGCCAGCCGGGTAGCCAGGCGCTGAGCTGCCAGAGCAGCAGGTTGAGGGCCTGCAGCGCCATCCCCGCCACCAGCAGCAGGGCCAGGGCCAGCAGGATCCAGAGCCAGAGGCGCCCGGGCATCAGGGGGCTGCGGTGGAGGCCCGCACGATGTCACCCCAGAGGGCGGCGGCCAGGCGGCTGCTGCTGCTGCTGGGGCTGTTGTCATCGTTTCCCAGCCAGATTCCCATCACCCAATGGCGCTCGGGCACCGCGCCGACGAAGAGCAGATCGCGGCCCTCATTGGTGGTTCCGGTTTTGCCCCACACCCCGCCGCTCACCCAGGCGGCCGTGCCGGTGCCACCGTTCACGACGCCCCGCAACAGATCCTGGAGGGTGCGGGCGGTGCCTGGCTCCATCGCCTTGCGCCCGGCGCCGAGCCCCATCGGCGCCTTCGCCGGCCGGCGGGAGCCCTTCGTGCAGGCACGCTCCGGACCGGCGGCGGTGCAACCCTCGGCGTCCGTGAGTCCGCGGATCGTGGTGGGGGCATGCCAGAGGCCGCCATCGGCCACGGCGGCATAGGCCGCCGTCAGTTCCAGCAGGGTCACTTCGCTCTGTCCCAGGGCCAGGCCCGGCACCGCCTGCAGCGGCGTGCTGATGCCCAGATCCCTGGCCTTTTGCACCAGGGCATCAAGGCCGACGCGACGGGCCAGTCGCAGGGCGGCGGTGTTGCTGCTGATGGCCAGGGCCTGGCGCAGGCTGATGCTGCCGCCGCAGCTGCTGTCGAAGACCTGCCCCTGCCAGCGCAGCGGACCGCAGCCGATCAGGTCCGCGGGGGCGGCGCCGCGCTCGATCGCCACCGTGTAGGGAACCAGCTTGAAGGTGCTGCCGGGTTGGCGCAGGGCCATCGAGGCGCGGTTGAACTGGCTGCGGCGGTAATCCCGGCCCCCCACGATCGCCAGGATGCCGCCGTTGCGGCTGTCGAGAACCACCACAGCCCCCTCGCTCACGCCGAGGGAGCGGCTGGCTTCGATCCGTTCCCGCAGCCGCCGCTCGCTCAGCTCCTGCAGGGCCGGATCCAGATGGGTGTCCACCAGGAAATTGCCCTCCTCAGCCACGTCCGCCCCCACCAGCGCCGCCAGGTCCCGTTGCACCTGGTCGCTGTAGAAGGGAGCGGCCCGTCGGCTCTGGCTGCGGCAGGCATCCTGGGCGAGCCGGATCGGTTGACGACGGGCCCGGCGGCCCCGGTCGGCCCCGATCCGGCCCCGCGCCACCATCTTGAGCAGGACGCCGTTGCGGGCCTCCAGGGCGGCCTGGGGCGCCAGGCAGGGGTCGTGACCGTAGGGAGAGGAGAGCAGGCCCACCAGCAAGGCGGCCTCTTCCAGCTGCAGATCCGCCGCCGGCCTGGCAAACAGGCGGCGGGACGCATCCTCGAAGCCCCAGCCGGCGCCGAGAAAGGCCCGGTTGAGGTAAGCCAGCAGCAGATCGGCCTTGCTGAAGCGCGCCTCCAGCTGCAAGGCCACCAGCAGTTCCCGCCACTTGCGCCGCAGCGTGTCCCCCTGGCCCACCGCGTCCGGGTAAAGGCTGCGGGCGAGCTGCTGGGTGAGGGTGCTGCCGCCCTCCAGCACCCGGCCGCCGCCGAGGTTGGTGAGCAGGGCCCGGGCGGTGCCGATCGGGTCGATGCCGGGATGCCACCAGAAGCGGCTGTCCTCGCTGGCGAGCAGGGCCTCGATCAGCACCCGCGGGTAGCCCCCCAGGCTGGTCTGCTCGCGGTGGCGGCGATCGTCGGCGGTGGCGATCGGCCGGTCGGCGCGGTCGTAGAGCAGCACCGGACCGCGAACCGGAGCCAGGCTTCCCCGGATCGGGAGCTGCAGGCTGCCGAGAACCAACAGCAGCAGACCGGTTGCAGCGCCGGCGGCAACCCCGGCGCTGCACCAGCGGACCAGCCGTCGACCGCGTCGGTGGCCGGGGGCAAGGAACAGCAGCTCCGGCAGGTCGGGTTCCGAATCGGGTCCCAGCCGTACCCGGTCGCCATCCCTCAGCAGCAGCTCGCGGATGCGGCGGCCCTGCCACCAGAGGCCATTGGTGGAGCCGCAGTCCCGCAGCAGCCAGTCGCCATCGCAGCGCTCCAGCAGCGCATGGCGCCGGCTGACGGCGGCCTGGTGGAGCTGCACCTCGCTGTCCGGGTCGCGACCGATCCGATAGAGGCTGCCGTGCAGGTGGATGGTGGCGGG
The DNA here is from genome assembly GCA_049426205.1 of Cyanobium sp. Lineage (GTDB taxonomy): Bacteria > Cyanobacteriota > Cyanobacteriia > PCC-6307 > Cyanobiaceae > Cyanobium. The sequence goes on along the minus strand of JBMSXZ010000043.1, from coordinate 9,398 downwards.
GCCGATCCGCAGCTCGGGCGTGGCGGGCTCAGCCATGGGCCCCGGGGTCGTGGCCCGATCCCCTCGGGCCGCCGCCCCCACCGATCCCCAGCTGGGGGAGCTGGTCGATCAGCAGGCAGACCACCGCCAGATTGATCGCCACATCCGCCAGGTTGAACACCGGGAAGTCGATCGGCACAAAGGCCAGGAAGTCGGTCACGGCGCCGTGGCGCCAGCGGTCGATGCCATTGCCCGCCGCCCCCCCGAGCAGAAAGCCCAGGCCGAGGCTCAGCCAGAGGCCCCGGGGTGGGCTGCGCAGGATCCAGAGCAACACCGCCAGGCTCACCACCAGGCTCACCAGACCGAGGGTCTGCGTGGAGCCGCTGAACAGGCTGAAAGCCGCGCCGGTGTTGGTGACGCGCTGGAGGGACAGCAGCCCCGGCAGGAACGGCCGCAGCTGGCCCGGGGGCAGATGCTGGGTCGCCCAGTGCTTGCTGAGCTGGTCGGCCAGCAGCAGCGAGGCGGCCAGGGCCAGGGAGAGCAGACGCAGCGGGGAGCCGCCCGCCCGACCCGGGCCCCGAGCCGGTGATCCGGACGGGCGTGTCACAGCTGCACCAGCAGGATCCTGCGCAGGACCCAGGCCAGAAGGCCAGCCGCGCAGCAGAGCAGGAGCTGGGGAATCAGCGCCAGGCCATAGCCCACCAGCATCGGCATCAGGGCGCTCTCCCAGCGGCCGGCGACCGCCCCCAGCAGCAGGTTCACCACCCCGCAGAACTGGAGCACCGCCAGCCCCAGGGCGGCGGCGGCGGTGAGCGCCAGGGGGTCGTCCATGCCCTGCTGGCGGGCGAGCCGGCCGGTGATCCAGGCCGCGGGCACAAAGCCGGCCAGGTAGCCGAAACCGGGATCCAGCAGGTAGCCGGTGCCGCCCCCCTCCTGGAACACCGGCAGCTGGAACAGACCCACGCTCAGGTAGGCCACGGCCGCCAGCAGGGCGCTGCGGGGGCCGGTGACCAGGGCGGTGAGCAGCAGGGCCGGAACCTGCAGGGTGATGCCGAGCGGCCGCAGGCTCCAGCCCTGGGGATCGACCCAGGGCATGGCGGCGGGAATCAATCCTCCGGCCACGATCATCAGCAGTCCGACGATCGCGCCGCTCCAGGTGGCAAGGGCTCGCAAACAGGGCTCCATCGGTGCTGCCCATCCTGCTGCAGCTAGGTTCAGCTGAGAAGTGCCGATGCCGTGGCCAGCTCTTCCGGCCCAGCGCCGACCCCGCCGAACGGCAGCCCTGCCGATCCTGACGCCCCCTTGAGCCCCCCCACCCTGGCGGTCGGTGATCCGGTGGTGGTGGTGGGCAGCCTGCGCTATCTCAAGACCGCCGAGCCGATGCCGATGCTGAGGCCTCCGGATCTTGTCGATGCCGGCGAGGTGGGCCACGTCGTTGAACGGCGGGCCGGGGAGGTGGTGGCGGTGCGCTTCCGGCGCGGCACCTTCCTGCTGGTCGCCAGCCAACTCAGACCGGCAGGCCCCCCGGGGCGCTGAGTCCGGCCGCTTCCCAGGCGTCGGTCGCCCCCCCCAGGGCCGCCGGCGGACCGACCAGGCTGAGGCTCGGTTGCCTGAGCCAGCGCTGGGCTGCCGCTTGCAGGTCCTCGCCCCGCAGGCTGGCGGCGCGCTCCAGACAGCGCTCCACGTGGTCGGCCGGGAGGCCATGGCTGAGCAGCAGCACCTGCCGTTCAGCGATCTGGCCGCAGGTCTGGCGGCCCATGGCGTCCTGCCCGACGTATTTGGCCAGGGCCAGGGTCAGGGGTTCCGGGTCGAGGGGGCTCTGGAGCAGCCGCATCCACTCCTCACAGAGGCTGGCGGTGGCTTCGAGGGCCCGATCGGCGGAGGTGGCCAGGTGGATCACGAAGGGGGAAGCCCCGCAACGGGCCGGCATGCTCACCCCCACGTCGTAGGCGAGCCCCCGCTGCTCGCGCATCACCTGGAACAGACGGCTCGACATGCCCATCCCCAGGTGGGTCTGCAGCAGCCGCAGGGGCAGGGCATCGGGGTGGCCCAGCGGCACCGTGGCGCAGCCGAGCATCAGCACCAGCTGTTCGGTGTCCTGCTCGAGCGCCGCCAGCCTCGGCGACGCTGGCCGCTCGGGTCCAGGGGGTGCCGGCATGGGCGAGGTGATCCGGGGCGGCCCCGGAATCGACCAGGGACTCTCCGCCAGGGGCCGCTCCAGCAGCTCCAGCAGGCGATCGGGCGGGCTGCCGCAGAGCACCAGCACCGCGCCCTGGCCCCCCAGCTCCTCGGCCAGGGCACGAAGCTCGCGACCGTCGATCGCCTTCAGATCGCTTTCCACCCCGAGGGGATCGTGGCCGTAGGGGCCACCGCCGTAGAGCAGGCCGCGCAGCTGATCGTGGGCCAGCTGGAAGGGATCCTCCCGCAGCCGCTGCAGGGTCTGGAGGTTCAGCTGGCGCTCGATCGCCACCTGTTCGGCTTCGAGCCGGGGCTGGCGCACCAGGCTCAGCAGCAGGGGCACCAGCGCCTCGGCGTCATCGGCCGCGCACTTCAGACCCACAACCAGCGCATCCTCATTGGCTTCGGCCCGCAGGCTCGCCCCCGATCCCTCGACCAGGTCGGCCAGGGCCTCGGCATCCAGCCCGCCGCAGCCGCGGGTCATGGTGCCGGCGAGCAGCTGGTGGGAGCCGCGGCGGCCGGTCGGATCGGCGCCGCTGCCCCCCCGGATCGCCAACCGCGCCGCCAGGATGTCGGGCCCGCTCCGGGGCAGGACCACCACCGGCAGGCCGCCGGTCAGGGTGATCGGGGTGGGGCCAGAGGGATCGCTCATGCCGGCACCGCCTCGAGCACAAAGGCCCGCTCTGGATTGAGACCGGCCAGGGCCTGGTCGCGCAGCTGTTCGGCGCTCCATTCCGCCAGGATCCTCAAGGGTTCATCAAGGGCGCCATGGCGTCCCCAGAGATGGCCGGTTCCCAGCAGGCCGGCAACGCTGCCGGCCGCCTCCATGCCGAACCGATAGCTGTTGGCCACCAGCCGCTGGATCCGGCTCCATTCGGCGTCACCGACCGGCTCGGCCATCACCTCCTGCCAGACCGTGGCGATGGCGCCACGCACCTCGGGCAGATCGGCGGGTTCGCAGACCGCCTCCAGCAGGGCCAGGCTGCCGGATTCCATCGGGTGGAGGTCGAGATCGACGCTCTCCACCAGCTGCAGCTCCTCCCGCAGGCGGGCCACCAGACGGCTGCGGCGCCCCTCAGCCAGCAGGGTGGTGGCCAGGTCGGCACCCATCACGCCGTGCAGATCTCCCGCCGCCGGTTGGCTCCAGGCCATCAGCAGACGCGCGGCCTCCAGCCGCGGCAGGGCAAGGCGCTCCTCACCGCTCACCGTGACCAGCCCGGGCCGCGGTCCGGGCTCCGCTGTGGCGGCCATGGCGGCCAGGGGTCCCTGGCAGGCACGGGCCAGCAGCTGGCCGTCGGCCACGGCTCCGGTCAGGGCCAGCACGCATCGGCCGCCGCCGTAGAGGCGGCGGTGGAAGGCCGCCATCGCGGCGGGGTCATGGTGGAGCAGGGCCTCGCGGCTGCCGAGGATGGGCAGGCCGTAGGGGTGATCGGGGCAGGCCAGGGCGAGCAGCTTCTGCAGGGCCAGCTCCTCCGGTTGGTCTTCGCTCTGGGCGAGCTCCTCCAGCACCACCTGGCGCTCCATGGCGAAATCCTCCATGTCGAGGCGTGGTTCGAGCACCAGATCGAGCAGCAGCTCCAGGGCCTCGGCCGCCGCCTGGGGAGGAATCAGCACGTGGTAATGCACGTCATCGAAACCGGTGGCGGCATTGCTGCTGCCACCGAGGGCCTCGATCCGGCGGTCGAAGTCGCCAGCCCCGAGCCGGAGGCTGCCCTTGAACACCATGTGTTCGAGAAAGTGGGCCAGGCCGCTCTCGCCTGGGTCCTCGAAGGCGCTGCCAGCGCGGCACCAGAAATCAATGCACACCAGGGGCGCCTCGGCGATGCTCAGGCTCACCACCTGGTTGCCATTGGCGAGGATCCGCCGCTGGGGTTCGGCCAGGCCGGGAAGCAGGGGGCCGCAACGGGGCGGGGGGTGGTGCATGCAGACGTGGCAAGATCGCCATTCTGCTGGCTGCGGTGGCGCGATGACGCCGGTCTCCCCTGCTCCGGACCCCTCCACCTCCCCTGGCAACACCGCCGGCATCCACCCCATGGTCGATGCCCTGGCGGGCCGGATCCGGGCCTGCCGCGATGCGCTGCCGGAGCTGGAGCCCCTGGCGATCGATCCGGAGCTGGAGGCGATCAGTGGCAGCCTCGACGGCGAGGATCTGTTCATTCGTAACGAGGTTCACAGCTGCCGCGGCCTGCGCAAGCTCCACCTCGAAACCGCCCGCCTCGGCGCAGGACTGCAGATCCTTCACGCCGTGTTCTTTCCCGATCCCCGCCACGACCTGCCGGTGTTCGGCGCCGACATCGTGGCCGGCCGCGGGGTGGTGTCAGCGGCGATCGTGGATCTTTCCCCTGTTGGTGACGGGCTGCCTGCGGCAATCGAGCAGGGTCTCGCCGCCCTGCCGCGGCCGGTCTTCTCTCAGGAGCGGGAGCTGCCGCCCTGGGGCTCGATTTTCTCCGGCCATGTGCTGTTTCTGCGCCCCAGCGATGGCGACGAGCAGCAACGCTTCGTCGACCACGTGGTGGGGGTGCTGGGTGTGCTTGCCGCCGCAGTGGCTGCCAGCGAACCCGCTGGCCGCGATGATCCAGCTACGCTCGCCCGATGGCACGGACAGCTTCGCTATTGCAAGCAACAGAAACAGAACGACAAGACCCGCCGCGTCCTGGAGAAAGCCTTCAACCCGGCCTGGGCGGATCGCTACATCGAGAACCTCCTGTTCGACGACCCTCCCGCGCTCTCCTCGCTGCCCTGATCGCCCTGTCCGCGATCGGTGCCCTGCTGGCCTGGCAGAAGCTCTCCCAGCGCACGCCCCGCCGCCTGACCCCTCTGCCGGAGACCAGGGTGCAGCGCCAGGAGGCCGTGGCCGCCCTGGGACGGTTGGAACCCGCCGGCGACATCCGCGTGCTTGCCGCCCCCAGCAGCGCCATGGGCAGCACCCCGAGGATCACCGAGCTGCTGGTGACCGAAGGGGAGCGGGTGGCCAGCGGCCAGATTCTCGCCAGGTTCGACACCGCCCCCACCCAGCTGGCTGAACGGGGGGTGCTGGTCGCCAGGATCGCGACGCTGCAGCGCCGTCTGGCGGTCGAGAACCGGGAGCTGGAGCGCTATCGCCGCCTGGCCGGGGTCGGGGCGATCGCCGTCGATGAACTCGACCGTCGCAGCCAGGACCATCTCCTCCTCCAGGGTGAGTGGCAGGAGGCGAAGGCGCAGCTGGCCAAGACCGATGCCGATCTGGCCAACACCGAGCTGCGCGCCCCGATCGCCGGCACGGTGCTGCGCATCAACGCCAGGGTCGGGGAGCGGCCCGGGGACCGGGGGATTCTGGAGCTGGGTGCCAGCGATCGGATGGAGGCCGTGGTGGAGGTCTATGAAAGCGACGTCGCCCGGGTTCGGCCCGGCATGGCGGTGCAGCTGAGCAGCGAGAACGGCGGATTCAGGGGAACCCTGCAGGGGCGTGTCAGCCGCATCAGTCCCCAGGTGCGCCAGCGCCAGGTGCTCTCCACCGACCCCACCGGCGATGCCGATGCCCGGATCGTTGAGGTGCGCGTCAGCCTCGACCCGGACGATGCCCAGCGGGTCCGCCAGCTCACCGGTCTGAAGGTGATCGCCAGGCTCGGGTCCTGAGGCCGGGCCATGCTCGATCGCCTCTGGCCTTCCCGCCGCATCCCCCTGGCCCTGCTGCTGCTGGGTCGCCAGCCGGCCCGCCTGGCGGTTGCCCTGGCGGGCATTTCTTTTGCCGGGATCCTGATGTTCCTGCAACTGGGATTCCGCGATGGCCTCTTCGATGCCAGCGTCACGATCCACAAGCGCTTCGATGCGGATCTGGTGCTGGTCAGTCCGCGCACGATGAGCTCGATCGCCATGGCGGGTTTTCCCCGCAGGCGGCTGGTGCAGGTGATGGCCGACCCGGCGATCGCGGGTGTCACCCCGGTTCATTGGAACTTCCTGCTCTGGCGCAACCCCCAGACCCGTTCCACCCGCTCGATCCTTGCCGTGGGCTTCGATCCTGAGGACCGGCTGTTTCTCGATCCGGGTCTGGCGGAACAGGCCCGGGTGCTGACCCAGCGTGGTCGGGTGTTGTTCGATGCCCTCTCCCGCCCGGAGTTCGGGCCGATCGCCAGCTGGTATCGGCAGGGGCGCACAATCGACACTGAGGTGGGGGGCAAGCGGGTCAGGGTGGCCGGTCTGGTGTCGCTGGGGCCCTCCTTCGGCGCCGATGGCAACCTGCTCACCAGCAGCGAGACCTTCCTCTCACTGCTGCCCAACACCCCACCCGGGAGCATCGAACTGGGTCTGATCCGGCTCCAGCCCGGTGCTGATCCGGCCGAAGTGACGCGACGATTAAAGGCGCGTCTGCCGGAAGATGTGGCGATCTTCAGCAAACAGGGTTTTATCGAGTTCGAGAAGAACTACTGGCGCAGCAGCACGGCGATTGGTTTCATCTTCACCCTTGGAGCTGGCATGGGCTTTGTGGTGGGTTGCGTGATTGTTTACCAGATTCTCTATTCTGATGTCAGTGATCACCTGCCTGAATACGCCACGCTCATGGCCATGGGCTATCCCCTCCCCCGCCTGCTCGCGGTCGTGGCCCGTGAGGGCCTGCTGCTGGCCCTGTTCGGCTACCTGCCGGCCTGGCTGATCGGCCAGGGGCTCTATGCCCTGATTCGCTCCGGCACCCAGCTGCCGGTGGCCATGGATGGGCCCCGCTCGCTGCTGGTGTTCGCGATGATCCTGTCGATGTGCCTGGCCTCGGCCTTCTTGGCGATGCGAAAGCTCGCCGATGCCGATCCGGCTGAGATCTTTTGATGCGGTCATGGTGATCAGCCTTCCCACCACCCGCGCCTCCGCCGTTCCGGGCCCACAGGTCCCCACCGTGGCCGTCAGGGAGCTGAGCCACTGGTACGGCAGTGGCGAGAACCGCCGCCAGGTGCTCGATCGGGTCGATCTCACCATCCACCCCGGCGAGGTGGTGCTGCTCACCGGGCCCTCCGGCTGCGGCAAGACCACCCTGCTGACGCTGGTTGGAGCCCTGCGCCAGGTGATGGCCGGCTCGGTGCGGCTGTTTGGTGAGGAGCTCCATGGCGCCGGCCGCGGCGTGCGGCAGCGGCTGCGCTGTGGCATCGGCATGATTTTTCAGGGCCACAACCTGCTGCGCTGCCTCAGCGCTGAGCAGAACGTGCAGATGGGCGCCGACCTGCTGCCCGGCCTGGGCTATCGCAGCCGCCGCGATCTGGCCCGGCGCTGGCTGCGGGAGGTGGGGCTCGGCGACCATCTCCACAAGCTCCCCCACGACCTCTCCGGCGGCCAGAAGCAGCGGGTGGCCATCGCCCGCGCCCTGGCGGCCCAGCCCCGCCTGCTGCTGGCCGACGAGCCCACGGCCGCCCTCGATAGCCGCACCGGCCGCGAGGTGGTGGAACTGCTGCGCAGCCTGGCCCGGGATCAGGGCTGCAGCGTCTTGATGGTCACCCACGACCCCCGCATCCTCGATCTGGCCGATCGGCTGGTGCGCATGGAGGACGGCCGTCTCTACGAGGGACTGTTCAACGACCGCGAGGCGAGCGGTTCGGTAGGGTGACTGTCATCACCAACGCACTGGAACCGCCGACCGCATGGCCAAGCGCAGGAATCTGAAGAAAGAGAAGCAGGAGCGCAACCGCGCCTACGCCCGCAAGTTCAAGAAGCGCAAGCTCCGCAACGAGGGTCGCGGCGAAGGGGCTGGCAATGGCGTGACCGGCACCGCCAACAATGGCGGCGCCGCCGACTGATCCGCCACAACGCCCACCGTTCCGCTGGGCCGGGCCTGTTGTCAGGGGGGTTCCGCAGGGGATCCCCCTTTTCGCTGCCCCGGGGTACCGGCGGTTCCGCCGCTGCCTTCCGCCCAGGCCTGTCGCCATCCGGGGACTCTCCAGGCCACCCCGGCTTGACACCCCGGCTCGCCACTGCGTCGCTGCCATGTTTCTGAGCGTCGTCATCCCCACCTACAACCGGCTGCCGATCCTTCGCCAGTGTCTGGAGGCCCTGGAGCGCCAGCAGATCGCCGCTCCGATTCGCGGCTTTGAGGTGGTGCTCGTCGATGACGGTTCGACCGATGACACCGTGGCCTGGGTGCGCGCCAACCAGGAACGGCTACCCCATGTGCGCCTGATCCTGCAGGACCATGGCGGCCCTGCCGAGGGGCGCAACCGGGGCGTCGAACAGGCTCGGGGTGACGTGATCGTGTTCATCGACAGCGATCTGGTGGTGCTGCCGGATTTCCTGAGCTGCCATGCCGAGGCCCTGGAGCGCCGCTGGCGGGAGCGGGGTGATCGCCTCTGCTTCACCTACGGCGCAGTGGTCAACACCGCCCGCTTCGAGCGGCCGACCAGCGAACCCCACAAGCTCAACGACGTCTCCTTCGCCTACTTCGCCACGGGCAATGTGGCGATCGACCGCAGCCTGCTCGAGCGCGCCGGCCTGTTCGACACCGGTTTCCGCCTCTATGGCTGGGAGGATCTGGAGCTTGGGGAGCGCCTGCGCCGCCTGGGGGTTGAGCTGGTGCGCTGTCCACGGGCGGTGGGCTATCACTGGCATCCGGCCCTGAGCCTCGAGCAGATCCCCCGCCTGATCGAGGTGGAGCGCCAACGGGCGGCGATGGGGCTGGTCTTCTACCGCAAGCACCCCACCCGACGGGTGCGCTTCATCATCCAGTTCACCTGGCTGCACCGCTTGCTCTGGGAGCTGCTCACCCTGGGTGGCTTGCTCAACGAGCGCAGTCTGCGCCCCCTGCTGGGCTGGTTGATCCGATCCGGCCAGGCCGGCCTGGCGATGGAGCTGCTGCGGCTGCCGCTGAACCGCATCGGGGTGAGGGCCCTGTTCAGCGAGGCCAGGCGACAGGGGCTCTGAGCCGGCGGTCAACGCTGTCTCCCCCTTCCAGCACAGGAGACACCGTTTGGTAGGTTGCTCAGGTCCTTCCACACCGCACACCTGCACGTTTCGGGTGATCCGGCCTGTGGCCCTGCTCCGACGCCCCGGGCGTCCAGCGAGCAGGCCCCTCTGGCCTTGGGTCCCTGGCAGGTGGTGGCCAACCCGAAACCCAACCGAACCCATGGCTGTCGTCACTCTCGCCGAGATGATGGAAGCTGGCGCCCACTTTGGTCACCAGACCAGGCGCTGGAATCCGAAGATGTCGCGCTACATCTATTGCGCGCGCAACGGCGTTCACATCATCGACCTCGTGCAGACCGCCGTCTGCATGAACAACGCCTACAAAT
>JBMSXZ010000042.1:0-18006 GCA_049426205.1 Cyanobium sp. | reverse complement strand
CGCGGTTGAGGATCTTGTCGTCGATGTCGGTGTAGTTCTGCACGAACGTCACCGCATAGCCGCTCCAGATCAGGTAGCGGCGCAGCACGTCCCAGGCGATGTAGCTGCGGGCGTGGCCGAGGTGGCAGAGGTCGTAGACCGTGACCCCGCAGCAGTAGATCGAGACCTTGCCCTCCTGCAGCGGCACGAAGGGGTCCTTGGTGCGGGTGAGGGTGTTGGTGAGCCGCAGGGTCAAGCGGGGATCGGGCCGGGGGCCGTGGGCAGACGGATCGCCTGCACCGTAAGGCTTGAACAGTCGGGGTCGATCAGCCCTGGCCAATCCGCTCGCCGCCGTAGCCGGCCCGTTGCCGCACGGCCTGACACCAGTCGCGGTTGGCGAGGTACCAGTCGACAGTGGCGGCCAGGCCCTGTTCGAAGTCGTGGCGGGGCTGCCAGCCCAGCTCGGTGCTGATCCGGGTCGGATCGATGGCGTAGCGGCGGTCGTGGCCGGGCCGGTCCCGTACCGGTGTGATCAGGGAGCTGTGGGGGCTGCTCCGGCTCAGCCGTTGGTCGAGCAGGGTGCAGATCGCTTCCACCACCTGCTTGTTGGTGCGCTCCCCGTGGCCGCCGACGCAGTAGCTGCGGCCCAGCTCACCCTGGGTGGCCGCCAGCAGCAGGGCGTCGACGTGATCCTCGACGTAGAGCCAGTCGCGCACGTTGGCCCCATCGCCATAGAGGGGGATCGGCTCCCCGGCCGCCGCCTTGAGGATCACCACCGGAATCAGCTTCTCCGGGAACTGCCAGGGGCCGTAGTTGTTGGAGCAGTTGGTCAGCACCACCGGCAGGCCGTAGGTGTGGTGCCAGGCGCTGACCAGGTGGTCGCTGGCCGCCTTGCTGGCCGAGTAGGGGCTGCGGGGGTCGTAGGGGGTGGTTTCCGAGAACCGGCCCGTTTCCCCCAGGGAGCCGAACACCTCATCGGTGCTGATGTGGTGCAGGCGGAACGCCCCACGGCGCTCGTCGCTGAGGCCCTCCCAGTGGGCCCGAACCGCCTGGAGCAGCTGGAAGGTGCCGCCCACATTGCTCTCGATGAAGGCGCCGGGGCCATCGATCGACCGGTCCACATGGCTTTCGGCCGCCAGGTGCAGCACCAGGTCGGGGTCGGCGGCCCGCACCGCCGCCGCGGTGGCCTCGCCATCGGCCAGATCGACCGGCAACAACCGGTGCCGCTCCGCAGCCCCGGGGCCCAGCTCTGCCAGCAACGCTTCGATGCCTTGCAGATCGCTGGCATACCCCATCTTGTCGAGGTTGAACACCGTGGCTGTGCTTCCTGCCAGCAGACGCCGCACCACCGCCCCGCCGATGAAGCCGCCGCCGCCGGTGATCAGCAGGCGCTTTCGGCCGGCCAGCAGGCCCTCCAGGTGGGCATCCGGTGCGGAGGTGGAGGAGGGCGCGGCAGACATCGGTGCAGAAAGGAAGGAGGGAGGGGATCCGTGATCCGTGATCCGGGTGGAGCTGGAGCGAGACCTGGCTCGGCTGTTGGAAGCGAGAGGCCCCCCAGCGCCGAGCCGCGGCCCGCCGCCAGCTCAGGCCGGCGCCTGGCTGGCGCCTTGGGTCCTGGCCTGATCCACCGACTGGGTGGCGGCCACCTGCCTGAGCACCTCTGCCAGGGCGGTGCGCCAGTGGCAGGCCGGCAGATCGAGGCTGCGGCGGCTGGCCTCGCAGGCCAGCAGGGAGTAGGAGGGCCGGCGGGCCGGGGTCGGGTAGTCGGCGGTGGTGATCGGTCGCATCACCGCCGCCCGCTGCAGCAGGCCCTGGCTCACCCCCAGCTCACCGATCGCCATGGCGAAGTCGTACCAGCTGGCGGCGCCGGCATCGCTCCAGTGCAGGATCCGCGGCGTGTCGTCCGGGGCATCGAGGGCGCGCCAGCAGGCCTGGGCCAGGGTATAGGTGGCGGTGGGGCAGCCGATCTGATCGGCCACCACCGCCAGTTCCTCGCCGGCCTCGGCCCGCCGGGCATGGAGCGCCAGCATCGTGAGGCAGAAGTTGCGGCCCACGGGCCCATAGACCCAGCTGGTGCGCAACACCCGGGCGCCGGGCAACGCCAGGGCGGCAAGCTCACCCTCAGCCTTGGTGGCGCCGTACACCCCCAGCGGCTGGATCGCCTGGTCCGGCTGGTAGGGGAAGCCTTGGGAGCCGTCGAAGACGAAATCGGTGCTGACCTGCAGCAGCCGGCCACCGCTGTCCTGCAGGGCCTCGGCGAAGGCGGCCGGGGCGCCGCCGTTGACCGCCATCGCCAGTTCGGGTTCCGATTCGGCCCGGTCCACGGCGGTGTAAGCGCCGGCATTGAGCACCCAGTCCGGCCGGTGCTCGGCCACCGCCCGTCGGCAGGCGGCAGCATCGGCCAGATCGAGCTGGTCCCGGCTCGTGGCGATCAGCTCCACTGGCGCGGGTACGGACGCTGCCAGGGCCTGGCCCAGCTGACCGTGGAGGCCGGTGAGCAGCACCTTCATGGCGCTGCTCCAGCGAACACCGAGCCAACCGCCAGGGCTTCGGCCAGGGTTGGAGCCTCGGCGTCCTTGCTGGTGAGCAGCGGTTCAGTGCCGTCCAGAGCCTCGGTGGGCCAGGCGATGGCGATCTCGGGATCGTTCCAGCGGATCGCCCGCTCGCAGCTGCGATTCCAGAAGCCGGCGGTTTTGTAGAGCACGTCGGCGCTGTCGCTGAGGGTGAGGAAGCCGTGGGCGAAGCCCACCGGCACCCAGAGCTGGCGGTGGTTGGTGCCGCTGAGCACGGCGCCGGTCCACTGGCCGAAGGTGGGGGAATCACGGCGTAAATCCACCGCCACATCAAAGATCTCACCGGCCATGCAGCGCACCAGTTTGGCCTGGGGTTCTGGCTCCACCTGGTAGTGGAGGCCCCGCAGCACGCCGCGGCAGGAGCGCGACTGGTTGTCCTGCACAAACACGGGCAGGGCCTCCTCCGCCATGCCGACGGCGGCGGCAAAGCGGCGGTGGTTCCAGCTTTCCAGGAAGTAACCGCGGGCATCGCCGAACACGTCGGGCGTCAGCAGCAGAACGCCGGCGAGAGGGGTGGTCTCAACCTGCATGGGGGGTCTCCAGAAGCTGAAGGAGGTAGGAGCCGTAGCCGCTCTTGCGAAGCGGCGCCGCCAGCTGCTCAAGGCAGGCGGCATCGATCCAGCCCATCCGCCAGGCCACCTCCTCGGGACAGCCCACCTTGAGCCCCTGGCGATGCTCCAGGGTGCGGATGTAACTGGCGGCTTCGTGCAGGGAATCGGGGGTGCCGGTGTCGAGCCAGGCCATGCCGCGGCCCAGCAGCTCCACCCGCAACTGGCCTTCGTCCAGGTAGGAGCGGTTGAGGTCGGTGATCTCGAGTTCGCCGCGGGGCGATGGCGTCACGGCCCGGGCCCTCTCGACGACGCTGGTGTCATAGAGATAGAGGCCGGTGACGGCATAGCGGGAGCGGGGTATGGCGGGTTTTTCCTCGATGCTGAGCACCCGTCCCGAGGGATCAAACTCGACCACCCCATAGCGCTCCGGATCGCTGACCGGATAGGCGAACACCGTGGCGCCTGCGGTCTGGGAGCTGCCCGCCTGCAATTGCTGCACCAAGTCGTGGCCGTGAAACAGGTTGTCGCCCAGCACCAGGGCCGCCGGGTGGTCCGCCAGGAAGTCGGCCCCGATCAGGAAAGCCTGGGCCAGTCCGTCGGGGCTGGGCTGGATGGCGTAGTGGATGTCCATCCCCCAGGAGGAGCCGTCGCCCAACAGACGCTCGAAGGCGCTTTGATCGTTGGGGGTGCTGATGATCAGGATCTCCCGGATCCCCGCCAGCATCAAGGTGCTGAGCGGGTAATAGATCATCGGCTTGTCGTACACCGGCATCAGCTGCTTGCTGACCGCAGTGGTCAGCGGTGCTAGCCGGCTGCCCGTTCCCCCCGCCAGGATGATGCCCCTGCGCCTGGTCGCTGGATCGGCACCCATATGGCAACGGCTTCTAACACCGCATCAGTTTCTCACAGGCTCCCATGCTGGCCGTGATCGCGCGCTAGGTGATCGGTGGCTACTTGGCCTCCATCCAGTTCGGCCCGACGCCGGTCTCGACCACCAGCGGCACCAGGAGCTGCACCGCCTGCTCCATTGTGGTGCGGGTGAGCTCACGCACCTCAGCGAGGGCTTCGGGGGCGGCCTCGAGCACCAGCTCGTCGTGCACCTGGAGCAGCAGCCGGGCCGGCAGGTCCCTCTCCCGCAGGGCTCTGTGCAGGCTCACCATCGCCAGTTTGATGATGTCGGCGCTGGATCCCTGGATCGGTGCGTTCGCCGCCGCCCGCAACTGCTGGGCCTCCAGGCCGCCGCGGCGGGCCGCCTCCAGATCGATCTCCAGGGGATCGCGGCCCAGCAGCCGGCCAAGACCGCCGGGCTCGAAGTGGAAGGGGCGGCGACGCCCCAGGATCGTCTCCACGTAGCCGCGGCTGAGGGCCAGTCGCTCCTGCAGCTCCAGGAAGGTGAACACCCGCGCATAGCGCTGGCGATAGCGGCTGAGAAACTCCTTGGCCTGGGCCTGGCTGACGCCGGTCTCGCGGGCGAAACGCTGGGCGCCCATGCCATAGATCACCCCGAAGTTGATCGTTTTGCCGAGCCGTCGCTCCTCAGCGCTCACCTCCGCCTTGTCGAGCAGCAGTCGCGCCGTCAGGGCATGGACGTCGTCGCCGTTGTTGTAGGCCTCCACCAGCACCGGTTCACCGGACAGGTGGGCCAGGATCCGCAGCTCGATCTGGGAGTAGTCGGCGCTGAGCAGCGACCAGCCCTCCTGGGGCAGGAAGGCCTTGCGGATGCGCCGGGAGAACTCGGTGCGCACCGGGATGTTCTGCAGATTCGGGTTGCTGCTGCTCAGCCGCCCGGTGGCGGTGACGGCCTGGTTGAAGTCGGTATGGACCCGGCCCGTCTCCGGTTCGACCAGGGCCGGCAGCGCCTCCACATAGGTGCTGCGCAGTTTGCTGAGGGTGCGGTGCTCGAGCACCAGCGGAATCACCGGGTGATCGTCCTCCAGCTTTTCGAGCACCGCCGCATCGGTGCTCCAGCCGGTTTTGGTGCGCCGGGATTTGCGCCGATCCAGGCCGAGGGTTTCAAACAGAAGCTCTCCGAGTTGGCGGGGTGAGGCCAGGTTGAAGGTCACGCCGGCCGCCTGCCTGGCCCGCGTCTCGAGGTCCGCCAGGGTGGCGGCCAGTTCGCTGGCCAGTTCGGCCAGGTAGGGGATGTCGATGCGGATGCCGGTGGCTTCCATCCGGGCCAGCACCGGCTCAAGTGGCAGTTCCACCTGCGCCAGCAGGGTGGGCAGGGCCGGTCCCATCGCCTCCAGGTCGCGCCGCAGCCTGGCAGTGAGCCGCCAGGTCACATGCACGTCCATGGCGCAGTACTGGGCGGCGGCGCTGATCGGAACCTGGGCAAAGGTGGCACCCTTCGGCACCAGGTCGCCATAGCTGGCGGGCGTGAAGCCGAGATTGCGCTCGGCCATGGCCTCCAGGCCGTGGCGATCGCCGGCGTCCCGCAGGTAATCGGCCAGCAGCGTGTCCATCACCACCCCCTCCAGTTCGAGGCCGTGGCGCAGCAGGATCAGCCGGTCGTACTTGGCGTTCTGCAGGGTTTTCGGGTGGCCGGCGCTGGCCAGCCAGGGGGCCAGGGCGGTCAGCACCGTTGCCAGGGGCAGTTGCTCCTCGGCTGGGGCTGGGGGGCCGGCGGCGGTCGCTGCAGCAGGCCCGGGGGCGGCCCCGGAGCCAGCGGTTGGCACGGCGAAGCAGCCCTGGCCGGAGGCCTCCATGGGCGCGGCCGCTGGCGCCGAGCCGGTGGCCAGCAGGTGGCCGATCGGGATGTAGGCCAGATCGGCCAGCCCCTCTCCCCAGCAGAGGCCGATGCCCACCAGCTCAGCCTGAAACGGGTTGAGCGAGGTGGTTTCGGTGTCGAGGGCCACGGGCTGGGCAGGATCGGTGGCCGCCAGCAGGCGCTGCAGCAGGGTCCGCAGGTGTTCGTCCGACTGGATCAACTGCGGCCTCAGCTCGGGCACGGGGGAAGGGGTGGCGGCCGGACCGGGATCCGGAGGCGCGGCGGGGGCACCCGCGGCGGGGGCGCGGGCGGCGGCCCCGGCGCCGGCAGCAGCGGCCTCGCCAGCGGGCGCTGGCAGCGGGGCCGCCGCCCCGGTGGCGGGGGCGGCCTCGGCGGCGGCTGGGGGAGCGGCCGAGAAGATGCGCTCGAACTGCCCCACCTGCTTGACCAGGCTGTAGAGCTCCAGCTCCTGGAGGCTCCGGGCCAGTCCCTCGCTCCGCACGGCACCGAGTGCCAGGCGCGGTTGGCTGGGCAGCGGCACGTCCACGAGGATTTCGGCCAGCATGCGGGAGCGGAAGGCGCTCTCACGGCCATCGGCCAACTTCTGGCGCAGGGCCCCTTTGAGCACCCCCTTGCTCGCCTTCTCACCCTCGAGGCTGTCGAGGGCGGCATAGATGCCGTCGAGGTTGCCGTTCTCCTGCAGCAGGCCGGCGGCGGTCTTGGGCCCGACGCCGCGGACACCGGGGATGTTGTCCGAGCTGTCGCCGGTCAGGGCCTTGAGATCCACCACGTCCTCGGGCGGCACCCCGAGGCGGGCGATCACCTCCTGGCGCCGCACCTCCACCGGGCCGCTTCCCTTGGCATAGGGGCCGCCGCCCATATAGAGCACGGCGATGTCCTGGGCGTCGTCGACCAGTTGAAACAGATCGCGGTCTCCCGACAGGATCCGCACCCGCCAGCCCTCGCCGGCGGCGCTGCGGGCCAGGGTGCCGAGCACGTCGTCGGCCTCGTAGCCCGGGGCTTCGCAGAGGGCCAGGTCGAGATCTTCGGCCAGGATTCGGCGCAGGTTGTCGAGATCGGCGAAGAAGTGCTCCGGCGCCACCTCGCGGTGGGCCTTGTAGGCGGCGTCCGCCTGGTGGCGGAAGGAGGGCTCGGCGGTGTCGAAGGCGATCACCACCCCCTGGGGGGCCAGGCCGCGGCAGTTGTCGAGCAGGGCCTTGAGAAAGCCGTAGGTGACGCTGGTGGGCACCCCTTCCTTGGTGCTGAGGCCCCCCTCGCCGCCCTTGGCGAAGGCGTAGAAACTGCGGAAGGCCAGGGAATGGCCATCGACCAGCAGCAGCATGGGCCGTGCCGTCTCCACGTCGCCCGCTGGGATGGGGGCCGAGACCTCCGCCCCTGGGGAGGATGGCAGGGGGGCCGGCTCGGCGGCGCCGGCCGCCGCCTTTTCGCCTGTCGCTCGCTTCGCCATGTCCTGTCCGGCCGGCCCCGTCGATGGCCACAGCCTGCCAGAGGTCGCGCCGGCGGTGGTGGCGCCGCCGTCGCCGTCGCCGGCTGCGGCAGCGGCCTTCAGCCCCTGCGGCCGTTACCGCTGGTGGCTGCAGCGCTGCTGGGAGCCCGCCCGGCCGCCGCTGCTGTTCGTGGGGCTCAACCCCTCCCGTGCCGATGGCCGCTGCGATGACCCCACCCTGCGGCGGCTGCTGGGCTACGCCCGCGCCTGGGGGTTCGGCAGCCTCGAGGTGCTGAATCTCTTTGCCCTGGTGGCCCCCAGGCCGGCGCTGCTGCGCCGGGCGCTGGACCCGGTGGGCGGCCGCAATGACGCCTGGATCCGCCGGCGGCTGCGGCGTTGGCCCGAGGCGGCGGTGTGGATCGGCTGGGGCAACCAGGGCTGCTGGCGGGGGCGGGACCGCGAGGTGCTCGCCCTGATCACCTGCGGCGGCCGCAGCCCCCTGGCGCTGGCGACGACGGCGACGGGGATGCCCCGCCATCCCCTCTATTGCCCTGCGTCCCTGACGCTGCGAGGGTATGGGGCATCCTGAGGCCCGGATCCACCGGCCGCACCATGTCCCGCTCGCTGCGCAGCTTTGCGATCCATCTGATGCTGGAGGGGGGCCACACCCAGGTGGTCGATTTCCGCACCCTCGACGACTTCCAGGCCTGGTATGGCGGCGTGCTGGCCCCGGCCGCGGCTGAAGCCTTCGTGACCGTGCCGCTGGGGGGGCTGGAGGGGGAGTATCTGGTGGTGCGGGCGGGGGCGGTGCTCGCCATCCGGATCGAGCCGGTCTACGGGGGGAGCCAATACTGAGCTCCGGCCACCGCCGGCCTCGACAGGGGTTGTCGCTGGGTTCAGGCCAGCGCGGCCACCAGCCTGGGCCGATCCTCGGCGCAGCGGTGCAGCAGCAGCCAGGTGGTGATCAGATCCGGCCCCTGCAGGCTGCCGAGCAGGGCGGCCCGCAGGCTCTTCATCACCACCCCTTTCTTGACCCCCGCCGCCTCGGCCGCGGCAGCCAGCAGGGCCTGGGCGGCGTCGGCATCCAGGGGGCCGTCCTCCAGCCGCTCCAGCAGGGCCGCCAGGACCTCCCTGGCCCCGGCCTGGTCCAGTTGCTGGCGGGCACCGTCGTCGGCGCTGGGGCGGCTGAAGAAGGGGGTGGCCTGCTCCACCCCATCATCCAGGCGGGTGAGGGAGGGACCCAGCAGGGTGCACAGGTCGTTCTGCCAGGCGGGGTCGGCGCCGGGGCCCTGCTCGGCCCAACCCCGCTCCCGCCAGAGGGGAAGCAGCTGCTCCCGCAGGCTGGCGGCGGGGAGCCCGTGCAGCACCTGGCCGTTGAGCCAGTCGAGTTTGTCCCAGTCGAAGCGGGCACCGGCCCGGTTGACCCGCTCGAAGTCGAAGACGCTGGCGGCCTCCTGCAGGGTGAAGCGCTCCCCCATCCCCTCCGGCGGGGACCAGCCCAGCAGGGTCATGTAGTTGGTGAGCGCCTCGGCCACATACCCCATCCGCCTGAAGTCCCCCACCGAGGTGACACCATCGCGCTTGGAGAGCTTGCGGCCCTCCTGGTTGAGGATCAGGGGGGTGTGGGCGAACAGGGGCGCAGGCTTGCCGAGGGCTTCGTAGAGCAGCAGTTGTTTGGCGGTGTTGGCGATGTGGTCTTCACCGCGGATCACATGGCTGATGGCCATGGCGGCGTCATCGACCACAACCACGAGGTTGTAGAGGGGATCGCCGATCCGGTCGGCCGGGGCGCGGCGGGCGATGACCATGTCGCCGCCCAGATCACTGCCAGCCCAGCGCATCTCGCCCCGCACCAGATCGCTCCAGGCGATCGTGGCGGCGTCATCGATGCGGAAGCGCACGGTGGCCTGGCGGCCCTCGGCGATGTAGGCCTGCTCCTGGTCGGGGCTGAGATCGCGGTGGCGGTTGTCGTAGCGGGGCGGCAGGTTGCGGGCGGCCTGGTCGTCGCGCATGGCCGCCAGCTCCGCTTCGCTGGCATAGCAGCGGTAGGCGTGGCCAGAGGAGAGCAGCTGGGCGATGGCGGCCCGATGGGCGTCGACCCGCTCGCTCTGAATCACGGGGTCGCCGTCCCAGTCGAGTCCGAGCCAGGTCAGGCCATCGAGGATGTCGGCGGTGAATTCGGCCTTGCTGCGCTCCCGGTCGGTGTCCTCGATGCGCAGCAGAAACTGGCCGCCGTGGCGCCGGGCGAAGAGCCAGTTGAACACCGCGGTGCGGGCGGTGCCGATGTGGAGAGTGCCGGTGGGGCTGGGGGCCAGTCGAACCCGTACCGGAGCCGCGACTGCCACCGTGCTGTTCTCCTCAGACGCTGATGAAAGAATCCCGGGGAGGGATTACAACGGGACTGACGGGGCTCGAACCCGCAACTTCCGCCGTGACAGGGCGGTGCTCTAACCGATTGAACTACAGTCCCAGACAGGGTTTCGGTGGTTCAGCAAATGAACTGCCGAAGGCTGTTTTGGCGACAGGTGTCGACATCACAGCGGACCGGATGCGGGGAGTGGAAACCTCCGCCGGAAACCGGTTGGGGTGGCGGGAAGGCCTGGTTGCCCGGAGGGGCGGCCAGGGGGTTCGCACCTCGACCTTGCGGCCGACTCAGGAAGTATCCACCGCGACCGGTCCCCTCGTCAACGGACCGGCGCGGTGAAAGGCTCCGGGTGGCGCGCCTCAGGGCGGGGATGGGCGCGCTCCGGCCGGGGCGCGCTGGGACATCCCTCGTTGCAGCAGCGTCGGCGGCACCCCGCAGAGCAGCACACAGGCCAAGGGAGCCTCATAGACCAATGGCAGCCACACTGACCAAGGGCAGCACACAGACCAAGGCCCCGCCACGGCAGTGACGGGGCCTTGATTCCCCAGATGGTGGGGGGTGGCGCCCTCGCCTGAGGATCCGGCGAGGGCGGCTGGGATCAGGGTCTGAAACCGGCGGGTTCGATCAGGCGCACCTGATTGCCCCGGGCGGTGAATTCCCGCCCCTGATCGCTCTGAACCACCACGCGACCGCCGGATTTGACACGGATCACGCGAGCCCGCACCCAGCCAAGGGCAGCCGATTCCAGCACCTTGACCACATCACCGGGCTGTAGATCCAACTCCATGTTCGGAACAACGAAACTGCAAGAGGGGCCATCGAACGCGCCGTGGAGGACTTGAACCCCCGACATCAGGTTTTGGAGACCTGCGTTCTACCAACTGAACTAACGGCGCAAGGCGATGGCCCCGGAATGAACGGCTGGACGCAACGGTGGAGCCGAAGAGTCCAGAGACCGCAGAGGCGAGCCTCAGCGGTCGAAGCGCTGCTTCACGCGAGTGGCTTTACCCACTCGGTCGCGCAGATAGAAGAGCTTCGCCCGACGCACCTTACCGCGCCGCTCCACCTTGATGGAAGCGACCTGGGGACTGTGGACCATGAAGACCCGTTCCACACCGATGCCCTGGAAGATGCGGCGCACGGTGATGGTCGCGTTCAGACCGCCATGGCGCATGGCGATCACCACGCCCTCATAGGGCTGGATCCGTTCCTTGTTGCCCTCGCGGATCCGGACTCCCACCTTGACGGTGTCGCCCACATAGATGTCCGGGATCTCGTCCTTGCCCTTGAGCTGCTCCGCCTCGAAGGCGTCCAGCAGTTCCCGGGCGCTCCGCCGTCCCGTCGTGGCCTTCACGGCCGCAGCCGCAGCTGCTGGGGCCTCGGGGCCTGGGGCGACCTCCGGTGTTTCCGTGTCGTCTGCCTCAGCCACGGCGGTTTCCACCACCGGGGTTTCCTCAGAGGTTTGTGCGGGGGTTTCCGCTGCCATCCCAGCTCTCCAGCGCCTGGCCAAACCGAGAGTGTAGACGCTCAGGTGTTCCCCCTCGGGCCCGGCCCTGGCTTGGCCCGGCGCAGCCGCTGGGCCAGCAGGGCGGCGCCGCTGCCCAGCATCCAGAGCAGGCCGAGGCCGTTGAGCAGCACATAGACGGTTTCCCCCCCCGAGCCGAACCAGCGGCTCAGCCACTCGCCCTCGTGCAGCACCATCAAGGGATGGGTCTGGTCGCGGCCGAGCCCCCCCCAGTCCCGCAGCAATCGGTAGGCCACTCCGGTGCTGGCGGTGAGCAGCAGGGGGGCGAGCACCCAGGGCGCGAGGCTGGCGTGGGCCTGGCGCAGCCGCAGGGCCAGGGCCGGTTTGGCGGACCGGCTGGGGCGATCCGGGGACGGGGTGGCCGCTGGGCTGTCGGGCGGGGGATCCATGGCGGAGCGAAGCGGTGGGGGATCCTGAGGGCGACCCGCCAGGGGATCCGGGGCGCGATGGCGCCGCATCCAGGCTGATATCGGGTCTCGTGCAGGAAGGAGCGGGGGATCTCCGGCCTGGAGCGCCGGGCGCCGCGGCCGGTCCGGCGGCAATCGCCGGACGCCATTGATAACTTGAAGCACCCACCGGCCGCCGCCCGACCGCGCATGAACCTCTTCGCCGATCTGCTGGCCAGTTCCCAGGCCGGGCGCGGCTCCGGCAGCATCACCGACGCTGGTCCCCGCATCCAGAAGGGGCGGCGCGGTGTGGAGGTGAAGTCTGCCCGTGAGATCGCCGTGATGCGCCAGGCCAGTCGCATCGTCGCCACGGTGCTGCGCGAGGTGATCGCCATGGCCGCCCCGGGCCTGAGCACGGGCGACCTCGACCGCTATGCCGAGAAGCGGATCCGCGAGCTCGGCGCCACCCCCAGCTTCAAGGGCTACCACGGCTTTCCGGCCAGCATCTGCGCCTCGATCAACGACGAGGTGGTGCATGGCATCCCCAGCGGCAAGCGGGTGATCCGCGCCGGCGATCTGGTGAAGATCGACACCGGGGCCTACTTCGAGGGGTACCACGGCGACAGTTGCGTGACGATCTGCGTGGGCGAGGGGGTGCCGGAGCAGGCCCGCACCCTCTGTCGCGTCGCCCAGGAGGCGCTGATGAAGGGGCTGGCCACGGTGCGGGCGGGCAGCACCCTGCTGGAGCTGGCCGGCGCCGTGCAGGACCATGTCGAAGCCCATGGCTTCGCGGTGGTGGAGGACTACACCGGCCACGGCGTCGGCCGCAACCTGCATGAGGAGCCTTCGGTGTTCAACTACCGCACCCGCGATCTCCCCAACGTCACCCTGCGGCCCGGCATGACCCTGGCGGTGGAGCCGATCCTCAACGCCGGCAGCAAGGCCTGCCGCACCCTCAAGGACCGCTGGACGGTGGTGACCGTGGACGGCAGCCTCTCGGCCCAGTGGGAACACACGATCGTGGTCACCAGCGACGGCTGCGAGATCCTCACCGATCGGGATTTCTGATGCCTCCGTCGCCGCTCTCCGGCCCGGCCAGGGGCGAGCGGCTGGTGAGGCGCATGTAGGTCCAGCGGCTCAGGGCCGCCAGGGGCATCAGGATGTAGGTGAGCGGGTTGGGGGTGACGATCACCAGGCCGCAGTTCCAGTCGACGGCCTGGCGCAGGATCTGGTCCGCCACCCAGTCAGCCCCCATCAGGCCGATCGGGTTGAGATCGGAGCGGAACGGGCCCAGCACCAGCCGCCGCAGCCGCAGCGGCCCGCCGGCCGCGGCGGCCAGATCCAGGCTGCGCAGGCTGAGCAGCTGTCCGATCAGCCGCTTGCTGATCTCATAGAGCGGGCTGACCGCCGCCTGGATCTCCGCCTCCGAGGTGTTGAGCCACAACTCCGGCCGGGGCTGGCCGGGCCGGGCCGGGCGCTCCCGGGCAACGGCGGCGAACAGCTCCAGCAGGCGCCAGGCGCTCAGGGCGTTCACCTCCAACGAGCGCAGCACCGCCTCGGGGGACCGGTCGCCGTGCACGTTGACGCCATGGTTCAGGACCAGCACGTCCACCTCCGCCAGCAGGGGCCGCAGGGCGTCCTCCTGACCCACCTGCCAGCGCACCTGGCGCAGGGGGATCGGCCTCCCATCGCGATCCTGCAGGACGATCGGCGCCTCGGAGCTGCTCAGGGCGATCAGCCTGGCGCCGCGCCCGTGCCAGCAGCGCAGCAGGGCCCTGCCGAGGCTGCCCCCGGCGCCGCTGATGGCCACCCAGGGGCCCGTGGCCGCCGTTGGGGCGTCGCTGGGGCTGGTGGCGGGGATCGGGGATGGTGGGGCCATCGGGCTCCAGGCGGGGTGAGGCAGGCGGTCGGCGGCGTTCGGGTTCGTGGTCAACAGCCGGCCGGCCGGCGCTCCGCCAGGATGGTGGCCCTCAGGCGGGGCGCTACCTAGATTGGCGCCCACGCTGTCCCTTTTGCGATAGCCAGCCATGCCCACTCCGCTGCTGATCGGCTCCAGTGAACCCTTCAGTGGCAAGTCGGCGGTGGTCCTCGGTCTGGGCCGGCTGCTGAGCCGCCAGGGCGTGGCGATCGTGTTTGGCAAGCCCCTGGCCACCGATGCGGCCGATTTCCCCCTGGATCCGGATGTCCGCTTCGTGGGCAGCACCCTGGGCCTGGCGGATGACCAGCTGCTCCCCTCCCTGGCGACCCTGGAGACCGGCGCCGCCCAGGCGCGCCTGCTCAGCGGCGACCTCGAGGCCGCCGCCGCCCTCGACGGCCTGCGCCAACGGATCGCCGCAGAGGCCGATCGGCTGGTGCTGCTCGAGGGGCCCGGCACCCTCAGCGAGGGGTTGCTGTTCGGCCTCTCCCTGCCCCAGCTGGCCCGGGAGCTGGATGCGGCGGTGGTGCTGGTTCACAGCTGGCGGGACACCCGCAGCGTTGAACCGCTGCTGGCGGCCCGCAACCAGCTCGGCGAGCGGCTGGCCGGTGTGGTGCTCAACGGCGTGGAGCCCGATGGCCTGGCTGCCCTGCGGGCTGAGGTGGAGCCGGCCCTGGAGCGGCTGGGCCTGCCGGTGCTGGGGGTGCTGCCCCGCAGCCCGCTGTTGCGCAGCGTGACCGTGGAGGAACTGGGCCGCCGCCTCAATGCCAAGGTTCTGTGCAGCCGAGATCGGCTCGATCTGCTGGTTGAAACCCTCTCGATCGGGGCGATGAATGTGAACTCGGCCATGGAGTTCTTCCGCCGTCGCCGCAATATGGCTGTGGTGACCGGGGCCGATCGCACCGACATCCAGCTGGCGGCCCTGGAGGCCTCCACCCAGTGCCTGATCCTCACGGGGGTGGGCGAACCGCTGCCCCAGCTGCTGAGCCGTGCCGAGGAGCTGGAGGTGCCCGTGCTGAAGGTCGACCACGACACCCTGACCACGGTGGAGACGATCGAGGCGGCTTTCGGCCACGTGAATCTGCATGAAGCGGTCAAGGCTGGCTATGCGATCCGGCTGGTGGAGGAGCACTGCCGCTTCGATCGCCTGTTCGAGAGGTTGCGCTTGCCGGTGCGGGCCTGAACCTCCTGGCCCGGCGCTGCTAGTTTCGAGTCGAAGCTTGCGGGCGACGGGTGACCCGGTCCCTAGACCTTCCGGCATTGGACCGGATCGATACCCTGGCCCAGGAGCTGGCGATGCTCCAGGATCGGGGCAAACGCCGCATCGCCATTCTCGGCAGTCGCCATGTGCCGGTGGTGGCCATCCACCTGGTGGAGCTGGTGGCCCGGGCCCTGGTGCATGAGGGCCACAGCCTGATCACCTCCGGCGCCCAGGGGGTGAATGCGGCCGTGATCCGCAGTGCCCTTGAGGTGGATCCCAGCCGCCTGACCGTGCTGCTGCCCCAGAGCCTGGAGCGTCAGCCGCTGGAATCCCGCGAGCCATTGGAACGGGTGCTGCATCTGGTGGAGAAGCCAGAACACGATGATCTGCCCCTGCCGATGGCCAGCAGCCTCTGCAACCAGGAGATCATCAGCCGCTGCGATCAGCTGATCTGTTACGCCTTCCACGACAGCGAAACCCTGCTCGCCAGCTGCCGCACGGCGGAGGACATGGGCAAAGTGGTCAGCCTGATGTTCTTCGACTGACGCGTCTTCGACGGGTCCTCTGACAGGTCTTCGCCTGACTTGACTCGACGAGACAGGTTGTCGATGGACCATGAAGCATCAGCAGGCGGCCGCGTTTGCCGGAGCCCTCGTCTGGTGGGAGGATCCGCGGTCGTGCCAGCACGGCGCCTGTCATCGGGTTGGTGCTTGGCTCCCAGGTGCCAGCCTCAGCCTCCGCTCTCCGCCTCGCTCGGCAGCACCTGCAGCTGCGTTCCCTGGCGTCCCATCACGGTCACCGGACTGCCGCAGACCAGAAGCCGGGAAGGATCGAGGTTGCGGGCGGCCCAGCTCTGACCCTGCCAGCGCACCCGTCCCTCCCCCTGGGCATCAAAGGCGGCGATCACCTCGGCCCGCTCGGCGCCGGCCGCCGGCGGGATCGCCCGCTCGTCCTGCCGCCTGGACCAGCGCCGCACCAGGCCGTAGGCGCCGGCCACCAGGGCGGCGAACAGCAGCAGCTGGAGCGGGGCGGCCAGGGCGGGCTGGGCGGCGGCGAGCAGCCCCAGCAGCAGGGCCGCCAGGCCGCCAACCAGCAGCAGGCCGTCGCTGTCGAGGCCGATCAGCACCGCGATCAGCAACAGTCCGGCCAGGGCGAGCCAGAGCGGGGGCAGGGGTGGCATCCGAACGGCCGGCGGCGGTGCTACAGGACCATCCTGCCTACGCTGAGCCCAGCAGCGGTGTTGGGATTGGAAGGCTTGTTCGTTCCCGTGCTGATCGTGCTGGCGGCCCTGGGCATCAGTGGCGTCAAGGTGACGAGCAGCAGCCGCTCGATGCTGGTGGAGCGGCTGGGGAAATACAACCGCCAGCTCTCGCCCGGCCTGTCGCTGGTGATTCCGGGGCTGGAGCGGGTGGTGAGCCATGAATCGCTGAAGGAGCGGGTGCTGGACATCCCGCCGCAGCAGTGCATCACCCGCGACAACGTCTCGATCGAGGTGGATGCGGTGGTCTATTGGCAGCTCCTGGAGCACGCCCGCGCCTATTACGCCGTCGATAATCTGCAGGCGGCGATGGTGAATCTGGTGCTCACCCAGATCCGCGCCGAGATGGGCAAGCTCGACCTCGATCAGACCTTCACCACCCGCAGTGAGGTCAATGAGGTGCTGCTCAAGGAGCTGGATCAGGCCACCGATCCCTGGGGCGTGAAGGTGACGCGGGTGGAGCTGCGCGACATCAAACCCACCCAGGGGGTGCAGCAGGCGATGGAGCAGCAGATGACCGCCGAACGGGAGAAGCGGGCGGCGATCCTGCGCTCGGAAGGGGAGAAGGAATCCCAGGTCAATGCGGCCCGGGGTCGGGCCGAAGCCCTGGTGCTCGATGCCCGTGCCAAGCAGGAGGCCTTGCTGCTGGAGGCCGATGCCCAGGCCAAGCAGCAGGTGATGCTGGCCCAGGCCAGGGCGGCGGCGGCCCAGGAGCTGGCGGCGGTGATCGAGGCCCATCCGGCCGCGGCCGAGAGCCTGCGGCTGCTGCTGGCCAAGGACTGGATGGCGATGGGAGAGAAGCTGGGCAACGCCCCGGCCGGCAGCGTGCTGATGGTGGATCCCCAGAGTCCGGCCAGCCTGCTGGCGGCGCTCAAGGGGCTGCAGGAGAAGGGCTGAACCGAGGCGATCAGCCCGCCAGCACCGCCTTCAGACCTTCCACGTAGAGGATGCCTGTGCAGACCATGCCACCGGCCCAGCAAAGGCCCCGCAGCGGCGGCACGTTGCCGACATAGGCGGGGATGTAGACCAGGCGCAGGGCCGGGTGAAGCCAGGCGGCCAGGGACGCCACCGGGTTGGTGACGCCACCGACCAGGCAGAGCAGGGCGGCGGGGGCGAACAGGGTGAAGGCTTCGAAGCAGTTCTGGTGGCACCAGGCGGCCCGCTTGCCCCAATCGGGCAGGCGATCGAACATCGCCCGCGGCGCAGCCATGTCGGCCATGGTGAAATCAGCCTTGCTGCGGGCTGCACCGAGGGGCACGATCGAAAAGACCACCACAGCTCCGGCCAGACAGAGACCCCAGGCGAACGGCGCGGCCATCGGCAAGCAAGACACGGCCCAGACCCTAGGCCAGCACGAGGTGCTGGCGAGACCAGCAGCGGCAGCAAGGGATGGTCACCCCATGAGAGCGGCAATGATGCTCTGCCTGATCAAACTGGGCCGAACAAGACTGCCGGCGTGGGTGATACAGGGTCAGGAGCCAATGCCGATCGGCAATCATCACTGAGCCACCAGCGGATGGGCAGCGGATGGGCTGGTTTGAGCTGGCCAAGCTGGGCGGGCGACGTGATCGGCTGAACCGTTTGCACTTTCCCGTGCTCAGCGATGGCGTCGTACCGGCACAGGCACCAGAACCGGGGACATCAGACCACCGCCGCCATTGTCGTCATCGGAATCGAAGGCGACCCACATCACGTAGCCAAGCAGGCCGAGGGCGGCAGCGGCGAGTAGAAATTCGGTCATGCCGCTCCTTTATTGAGCCTCACTCTAGCCAGGCTGATCAAGGAAAGCGTAGCGATGGCTGCATCTGGCGACCCTGCCTCCTCAGTTGACAACCTTGCCTTGCGCGCCGATCCCTCCCAGATGGATCGGCGTCGATGGATCGGAGGCCATGGTTGTCGATCTGATGTGACCCCCTTGATCGGTTCAGCCCCAAGAGCCTCCACAACAGAAAAGCCCCCGCCGAAGCGGGGGCTGATCCTGCAGCCCGAGGGCTGCTGGGATGGAGGCTGAGATCAGCCGATCGCCGGGGCGGTCAGGGCCACAGGGGTGGCTTCAGCAGCGGCCAGGTCGAGGGGGAAGTTGTGAGCGTTGCGCTCGT
>JBMSXZ010000041.1:0-18197 GCA_049426205.1 Cyanobium sp. | reverse complement strand
TGGGCGATCGCCCGGGCCGCCCGATGGGCATCGGCGCAGAGCCGGGCTGGTCGTTCACGGACATGCAGCAGCTGGTGAAACACCTCCCAGCCGTTGTGCTCCGGCTCGGGACCCTGAAGGCGGCGCTGCGGCTTGGTTGGGCCCAGACCCTGCCACTGGGGGTGACTCAGGACGCGAGACGCGCAGGGCGGAGAACCGGATGGCCGAACGCGCACAAGCCGGCCTTCGGGTTCAGTGGGGTTGGAAGGCTGGCATCCGTGGCATCTCCAGCTGTGGCAAGGGGCGGAGCCTGGCGGTGGGCCGCCTGGACACCGTCACAGCCCCAAAAATCCACCCCCCCCCCCTAAAGGGGGGTATTTGGGGCCATCGGGGCCGTCGGGCTCTGGAAAAGGGGGCACCCTCTTCGGGCAGTCCGTAACCAAGGTTCATGATTCGCCTCCTTTCCAGCCTGCGATCTGGTTCGGTGCGGCAGAGGGTTTCGCTCGGCGCCGCTGCGGCCCTGGCGGCCATCTGCCTCAGCCCGGGCACGGCCCAGGCTTATGTGGTGACGGTGGAAGGCGTTCAGTACGACGTGACCACGTTCACGGGGAGCTACACCGCCAACACCAGCAAATTTGAAACGGCGGCCAACAACGGCGTGATGCCTTGGTGGGGGAACTTTCCACTGGCTATGCAATTTGCCACAGCTGTAGGCACAAACCTGGGAGCGTCTAATAGCTATATCGGCAACACATCAGGTCCGGCTTTTTCATATCAGACGGTTGCTGCTGGATACACCTTCGGCGCCGCTTGGTGCGCAGCAAGCTGCATGTCTGGTGTGGGTATCGATAACTCCAACTGGGTTTTCGGTGATTCAGTCATTTACGCACAAGCGACGCTCTACACCGCCCCCGCCCCCGGCCCCTTGCCGCTGTTCGGCGCCGCTGCCGCCTTCGGCTTCAGCCGCCAGCTGAGGAAGCGCATCAAGCCGGCGCCGGCTGCCCTGGGCTCCAGCCAGCCCCTGGCCTGAGGCCGGGTCATGGAAGGTTCCCTCTCCAATGGCGAGCGCCAGCGGCTGGCGGCGCTCGCCGCCGCCACGGCCAATGGGTTGTTGGTGATGTTCGTGCTGGCGGTGGCCTTGCCGCTGCTGCCCCCCAAGCTCGCTGATCCCTTCTGGCTGCTGGCCTTCACCGGGGCCTTCTGCAGCAATGGCTTCCTGGCCCTGCTGGCGGTGCTGCTCCTGCACCTGGCGGTGGCCTTGGAGCCCGGCTCGCGCCGTTATCAGGCCCGCCGCCTGCTGGTGCGCCGCTGCTCCCGGCTGGTGATGGTGGGGTTTCTGCTGCTGCTGCCGCTCCAGGGCCTGGCCGCCTGGCGCGGCATGGAGGCTGCCCAGTCGCTGTCCTATCGCGCCGGGCGGGTGCAGCAGGCGCGCCTGGCCCAGTTCCGCCAGGCGGTGGAGCGCTCGTCCAGCATCGCTGAGCTGCAGAACCAGCTCGCCGCGATCCAGGCCCCGCCCCTCTCGCCGGCGGATCAGCGCCTGAGCCTGCCGGCCCTCAAGGCCGATCTGCTCACCCAGATCAAGACCCAGGAAAGCAGCCTGCTCAGGCAGGCCGGCCCGCGGGTGCCGGTTGAGGTGCTGCTCCGCGACAGCCTGCGGGTGGTGCTGCTGGCGCCGCTGCTGGCCCTGGCCTTTTCCGTGAGCGCCCGGCGCAGCAGCCGCACCGAGGTGCCGGCGTAGGGGGGCTGGCTGCCACGGCAGGTTGGCTGCACTCCGCCTGGGCAGCCAAGTCGATCCAGGCAGAACCAGCCATGGGTCAACATGACGCCGCCCATGCCGGCAAGCCGATTCTGGTGGCCAAGGATGGCAGGACCTGGGCGCGGCTGGTGCCGCTGGAAACGGATCGGCCCCGGCGGCAGCCCGGGCTGCAACTGCTTCGCAGACGCTTGGCGGCTACGGGGGGCAGCTGCAGCTTCCCCCCATCGATGTGCTTCTCGCCCCTCAACCCCCTGAGGAGCTCGACGCCCTCGAAGCCCCGTTGCCCTCTTGATGGCTCCCTGGCTCGAAGGCGGCACGCTGCTGGCCCCACAAGATCGTATTGGTCATACTGATCTCATTGATCCTGTGGATCGTGTTGCCACGATCAGCGAAGCCACGGCCGTCAGCTTTCATCAAAACCTGGGCGACATGCTCAACCAGGTGCAGTACCGCCACGACAGCATCCTGATCAAGCGGGATGGCAAGCCCGTGGCAGCCTTGGTGGATGCCCGCCTGTTTGAGCGGATCCGCCGGCTGCAGGCTTGTTTCGACGGGCTGTGCGAGCGCATCGAGGCTGGCTATGCCGAGGTTCCAGAAGCCGAGGGTCTCGCTGAGATTGACGCCGCCGTGGCGGCCAGTCGCGCCGGGCGCTGACCATGGCCGGCCTGGCCGTGGTGCTCGACACCAACGTGCTGCATTCAGGCCTCGCCTACCCCGCCAGCGTGCCCGGCAGGTTGATCGCCGCCTGGCGCTTCGGGGCGCTGGAGGTGGTGCTCCGCGGCCTGCTGGTCCCAGTCGGGAACAGCCAGCTGCACACCAGGCTGCTGGCACAGGGCGATCAGCCGGACTGCTGCGCTGCCCGTGGTTGCCAGCGCTGGGGCCCGTTGCGCAGCAGGGTGAGCCCCACCGCCAGCCAGATGGCGGCGATCAGCGTCAGCGGGCCCGTCTTGTCGGCCGTGAGGTGCACCGGGAACCACAACGAGCCAGCCATGGCAGCCGCCAGCGCCCGATTCCAAGGGGTGGGGTGCCGCAGGGCCAGGGCCAGGATCGCCAGCAGGGCGGGGAACAGCATGATGTTGTCGTAATTGAGGTGGTAGGCGCCCAGGGCTCCCAGCACGGCGCAAACCCCCTGCAGCCTCAGGCTGATGGCTGGCCTGGCGACAACCTGTGGGGTTGAACACCCTTCCCCTTCTCCAGGGTGGGATCGTTGTCTGCGGCGCAGCACCCAGAACCCCCCCAACACGACCACCACCGCCATGAGCCCCCCGCCCCAGGCCCCCAGCAGGGCCATCAGATTGACCGTGCCGCCCCGCACGAAGGCGAGCCGCCCGGGTTTCAGCCAGAAGGCCAGGTAGCGCAGAGGTGAGGTGTGCGTGAACGCCAGGGCCGCGGCGCTCATCACCAGCAGCAGCGATGTG
Source organism: Cyanobium sp. (assembly GCA_049426205.1). GTDB lineage: Bacteria > Cyanobacteriota > Cyanobacteriia > PCC-6307 > Cyanobiaceae > Cyanobium. Next base: position 15,044 of record JBMSXZ010000041.1, on the reverse strand, counting down.
CCCAGCACCAGGCCGCGGCGGTAGCCCCTCTGGAGCAGGGGGAGGGCGAAGGCGGCGCCGATCTGCGGCTTGAGCATGGCCAGGGCCCAGCACAGCCCCGCCGCCAGGGGGCGCTGGCGGTCCAGAAGCAGCCACTGGAGGCTGATCAGTCCCATGCAGAGCATCGAGAACTGCCCGTGATAAAGGCAATTGCTGTTGCCGCCGATGGCCACCGGGGCGAGGGCGCCGAGCAGGCCGGCAGCAGGACCGGCGAAGCGGAGGCTGCGCCAGCCGATCCAGCTGATCGGCAGCAGCGCGATCAGGCTCAGGGACTGCACCATCGCCCAGCCCTGGGCGGCGCCGCCCGGGGCGAAGAACAGGGCAAAGAGCGGCAGGGCATAGGGGGGATAGACCGAGTCGAGAAAGCCCTCGGGAACCGGCTGCTCCACCAGGGCGCGCAGCGGGTAGAGGCCCTGCCGGAACTCGGTGAATTCCTGCAGCCTGAGCAGCAGATCGGCCGTGCTGTGGCCCTGACTCGCGTGCAGGCCGTTGCGGATGGTGAGCAGCGCATACACGGCCAGCAACACCAACAACAGCAGCGCCACCGCCTGTCTCCACCTGTTGCCCGGCCCCCCTGCCTGCAGGCTGGCTGGGCGGTACTCGGATTCGGGCAGGCTCATCGTGCTCGGCGGCCCAGGAGGTGCTGCAGCGTCACCAGGACGAAGCAGAGCGTGGAATAGAGAAAGTAAAGGCCGTGCAGCGGGATGGCGGCCAGCGCCAGCAGGGCGCCGCCGCGCCGGAAGCAGAGCGCGAGGAAGGCGCGGTTGAGAACCACGAAGGCCGCCAGGCCCAGGAGCGGCAGCGGCCAGAGGCCCGGCCTCCAGGCCAGGGACAGGGTGGAAAGAAGCACCAGCAGGCTCAGCAGGCTGCTCAGACGGGCGGTGCCATCGAGATTGAGCACGCTTCTGCCCTGAGGGCGCCGCAGCAGCAGCCGGCTCCAGGGGATCGCCCGCTGGCCGATGTCGGTCACGACCATCGAGCGCAGGGTCCAGCGCTTGTGGTGGGTGCCCTGGATGGCGGGGTCGAGCAGGATGCACCCACCGGCGTCGCTGAGCCGCAGGCCGAATTCGATGTCCTCGATGCAGGGGCGCTCGTACGTCTCGGCGTCGAAGCCGCCCAGCGCCAGGAACCTGTCACGGCGCACGGCGCCACAGCCGGCCCAGAAGGTCGAGGCCGGGCCGGGGTGGGAGCTATGGGTGTGGTGGTGCAACAGGTTGCGAAAGCGGCTCACCACCCCGGCCGCGGCGGGGCGATCGTCGTAGCTGCCGAACACCGCCGCCAGGTTGCGATCGGCACGGAAACGGGCCCGGATGCGCTCCACCGCGTCGGCGTGGAGTTCGACATCGGCATCGACAAACAGCAGGATCTCACTGCGGGCGTGGTGGGCCGCCAGATTGCGGGCGGCGGCAGGGCCCGAGCGGCGGCCGGTGCTCAGTAGGGCGGCGCGGCTGTGGAGCAGCCAGTCCGGCGCTGCCGATGGCTGGCCATCGAACACCACCAGGGCTTCATCCTGCGGCTCCAGTCCGGCCAGGGCGGCGCGGATGCAGGTGGCGAAGGGGTCCTCCCAGCTGATGGTGGGCATCACCAGGGTGAGGGAGGGGTGGGAGGCGGTCACGATGAATCCTGAACTGGTCTGATCGGGCGGTCGCTGGGAGATGACACCAAGGCGGTTTCTCATCAAACAGCTGGCCTGCGTGGCCCGCACAGCAAGGCTTCAAGCGTGTCGGCGATGGCTGCGCAGGGAACGGGAGGATAGATGGAACCGATGTGGTCGGCAGCGGCTTGGCCGATTGCGGGCCAGTCCAGTCATGACGCCGAAGGCATCGCCCAACAGTTCGATCGCCGCTGCAGCCGAGCGGCTCAGACCCTGCCGGAACACGGTCATCACAGGCGTCACCATCCCCGCAGCCAGCCGCGGCGGCGCGTTGGGGTGTTGCCGTCGGCATTGCCGGTGGGGGCACCGGGTTTCATCCACGTCGGCCACCGGCTGCTGACGGACGATCGGCAGCAGCTCAGGGCTACTGCCGGGATGGCCCGGCTGACCGCCACGCCTTCCGCCACTGCCCCTGCACAGGCGGTCTCTGGCTGAGATGCAAGCAGGAATCAAGCTGCCGTCAAGGGTTCAACAGGGCAACTGTTCGCTGCATGCAGCCCCCCAACCTCTGAACAGGTACGCCTGGGGGGCAGCGATGTCAATGGGATCGGCGCGGCCGTGGCTCCGAGGTAGCAGGGATTTCTGTGCTTTCGGTAATGGCGCTAATCCATTGGACCGATGATGCTTCTCAATGCTCCCTGCATCGTGGCGATCTGGGTAGCGAACAATCCTCAGGTCTGCGCATCCGCGGAGAGACCCGCTTGGCTGGCGCCTGTGCGTTTTTGTTGTCCCTCCCACAACCTCGCATAACGCCCTCCCAGCTGCAACAGCTCCCTGTGCCGGCCGCGCTCCACAATGCGGCCAGCATCGAGCACAAGGATCTGATCAGCGTGTTGAATTGAGCTCAGCCGGTGTGCCACACTCACCATAGTCCGTCCTTCAGAGAAGCGTTTCACTGCCTCCAGGATGCGCGCTTCGCTGGGGCTGTCGAGGGCGCTGGTGGCTTCATCGAGGATCAGCAGTTCTGGATTCTTGAGAAGGGCCCGGGCCAGGGAAAGGCGCTGACGCTGACCGCCGCTGAGCCGGAAGCCGCGCTCGCCGACCAGCGTGTCATACCCCTGGGGCAGCGCCTCGATGAAGGCGGCTGCATCGGCGGCGGCAGCGGCGGCTCGGATCTCCCGCTCGCCCAGCTCAGGCATGGAAAAGGCAATGTTCTCGCGGATGCTGCCGTTGAGCAGCAGCACGTCCTGGCTCACCACCCCCAGCCTCTTCTGCCAGCTGTCCAAATCAATCAGCTCCAGGTCAAGCCCATCCACCAGAATCCGCCCTGTGCTGGGTGGGATCAATCCCACCAGCAGGTCCACCAGACTGGATTTGCCGCTACCCGATTCGCCCACCACGGCCACGGTGCTCCCCACCGGGATCTCCAGATCAATCCCCTTCAGGGCAGGCTGCTGCCGTTCGGGGTAGGTGAGGCCAACGTTCTCGATACGGATGGATTGGCTCAGGGTTTTGAATGGAGATCCGCCCTGACGGCGGAACTGCTTGTCGGCAGGATCAAGCAGTTCTCCCACCTGCTGCATGGAGCCACTGAACTCGGCGATCCGGTTCAGCGATGTGCCGATCCGGGATAGGCGCAGGTTGAGCCGTTGCAGCACCAGCACAAAAGTCACCAGATTCGGTACCAGCAGGTCTGCGTGGCCGCCGAACAGCTGCCAGCTCAGCAGCCCGATCGCTGCTGCGGCAAGCACCGGCAACAGGTCGCTCACCGGTTCAAGCACCTGCACCAGCAGGCTGAGTTGCCGCATCCGCCCTTCCTGGTGCACGGCCCGCCGTTCCAATCGTTCCCGGGCGCTGGCGATGCCGGCGCTGCTGTGCAGCAGCCGCAGAATCTGGATGTCTTCGGTGATGGCGGAGGCCATCTGCCGCCGCACATGTGCCAGTTGGAGGGATGCTTGGCGGATTCGCGGCCGTAGCAGGCGCTGTACCACCGCAATCGCCAGGGCCATGGCGAAGCCGACGAGCGAGAGCGCGGGCGTCAGCAGAAGCAGCACGGCTAAGTACATCAGTGCCAGCAGTGCATTGCTGAAAATCTGGGCCCCCTCTTCCAGCTGGACCTGTACCCCTACCGGGGCGAGGGTGGTGCGGTTCACCAGATCGCCGATCCTGTAGCGGCTGGCGCAGGCGTAGCTGAGGCCGAGCAGGTGGCTATGGATCGCCGGTGCCACCCGCCGTTGACAGCGGGCCGCAAACCAGCCGGAGGACACACCGGCGCCATAGCGGGCCAGGCTCATCAGGGCCTGCAGGCCGACGGCACAGCTCAAAAGCAGTGCGAATTGGCTACCCGTTGACCAGGCTGAGAGGCCGCTGGCCAAAGGGGCCAGGGGGCCGGGCAGGGCGATCGCCACCGGCCCGCCACCGCCGCTGAGCAGGCGCGCCGATTGGAAGATCACGCCGAATGTGAGGCCCTCACTCAGGGCCAGCACCAGACTGCAGAGCAGATTCGCCGCCAGCAGCGGCCACTCCTGGCACGCGGTGTCGCGGATCAGTCCGGTGAGAGCCTGGCCGGGCAGGCGGGCGCCGGCGCGGACGAGCAGGCGCTGCAGCAGCCTGCCGGCGGCGGAGCGGAATCGCCTCTGGCGGGTCGGTTGTTCAGGCATCGCGGCCGGCCGGCAATGGATCGGCAGGTGATCCGTTGTCGCCTCCGGATTGACCGGCCTCGATATATTCGGCGTCCTGGTTGACCTGCCAGACGTCGTAGATCTGCTTGCCAGCCAGGATGTTGCGGGCCGTGAGGATGGCCGTCATCATCGAATGATCCTGGTTGTTGTATTGGTGCATGCCGTTGCGCCCCACCACATGCAGCCCGGGGCAGTGTTCACTGAGGGCGGCGCGGATGCAGTTGCGCCGTTCGGTGTAGGCGTCGTCATAGACCGGGTAGGCCCTGGGTTGGCGCACCACGGCACCATCGATCACATCGCCTTCCTTGGCCAGGCCGAGGCTGAGCAGTTCGCGGGTTGCCATGGTAATCAGTGTCGCATCGCTGCTGTTCCAGAGAGCATCACGGCTGTCGCAGAAGTACTCCATCCCGTAGCAGGCCATGGAGGGGTCAGCGAGCATCTCGGGCGACCAGTTGCCGAAGTTCTGGATCCGGCCCACCTGCAGCTGAGGTTCGTGGATGTAGAGCCAGTTGTCAGGGAAGCCGCTGGGGGTTTTCAGAATCAGGGCCACCGTGAGGAAATCGCGGTAGCGCAGGTTGGAGGCGGCTTCGCAGGCTGCGGCTGGCAGACTGGGTTGCAGGTGGTTCACCAGCCAGCCCAGGGGGGCAGAACTGATCAGTTGATCCACCACCTGCTGTCGCTCAGCACCGTCGGCGGTCTTCAGCGTCACCTTCCAGAGACCTTGGGCGGTGCGCTCGATGCCGCTCACCCGAGTGCCCATGTGGACGCTCCCACCACCCTCGCGAATTCGTGCAGCTGCCGCTTCCCAGAGCATGCCAGGACCATGGCGCGGATAGCGGAAGGAGGTGATCAGGGTCTTGATCACATCGGAGCGCTCCCCTCCTGCATCCGGCTTTGGGGTGGGGCGTGCAGGCCGAAGGGCCGCACTGGCGGCTTTGGTGAGCGAAAGCCCTTTGATCCGCTGGGCCGCCCAGTCTGCTGAGATATCGCGGCAGGGCATGCCCCATACTTTCTCGGTGTAACTCTTGAAAAACATCTGATAGAGCCGCCCGCCAAATTTTCGCGTCACCCATTCTTCGAGGTTGCCGGGCTTGCTGGTATTAAGCTTGGCCTTGAGGTAGGAGGCAACGGTAAGCAAGGACTGGAGCTTGCCTAGGTTGCCTACGACTTCGCCAATGTTGAGTGGATAGGAATAAAACTTGCCGCGATAGTAGATGCGTGATAGTCGGTTCCGCTCCAGCATGTCGTTGGGCAGGATCTCGCTCCAGAGGTCCTCAACTTCTTTGGATTTTGAGAAGAAACGGTGGCCGCCGATGTCAAATCGAAATCCCTTGTAAATCTCGGTGCGGGAGATGCCGCCAACGTAGGTTGGATCGGCCTCCCAGACCTCAACATCCAGGCCGGCTCTGGTCAGGAGGTAGGCGGCAGTAAGGCCGGCCGGCCCTGCGCCGATGATGCCAATGGACGTTGCGCTCACCTGGTAACCAATCGGATCTTAGACTGTTCAGGTCATCGAAGAGTGTGACATGGGCGGTGCTTGTCCAGCACTCGTTATGGGTTGGGCGAATCGTTGGTCGTGTCCTTGATGGTGGTCATGGGCCCTATCCAGGACCGCGTTGTCTCCGAGTCGATCGGTTTTTCAGGCAGTGAACCGTGGACTGATGACTTATAGACGTCGCTCCATCACTCATCCTGCTGGCCCAGGACGCGATGCCCGCTCGGACCTGGTTTTGGTTCACAGCAGCCCCGGGCGATTCGCTTCAGCTTAGCGGTGGGTGTGGTGCCTCTTCTCGCCTCAGGGCCGGCTGGGCCCCTCTTGCTGGTCACCAGCTTCAAGGTGTTACGGGAGCTGAGCCGCCCCGACATGGCGATCGGCCCTGTACCCCTCAGAGGGCAGGCCAGCCCCGTCCCCGGCAAGCCACCAAGGCTGGTCCGTCACTCATCGTCCCTGACGCCGTGGCCGTGGCCACGGGCGATCCTGGCACCGGCATGGCGGGCTGAACCGTGACCGCGACGTGTCCGTTGAAAGAGCCGTGCTGACCTTCCCCCGGCCAGGGTTCCGGGCGATCAACACTGTCCCGTCGACGACCACCACCACGTCATGGAGTCTGACAGCCAAGCTGTGCCTCCGCTTGCCAACGGGCCCTTCCGCCGCAGACGATGGCACCACCATCTCCCTTCCCTCCATGGCCGCCGAACGCTCCTTCATCGCCATCAAGCCCGACGGGGTGCAGCGGGGATTGGTGGGAGAGATCCTGGGTCGCTTTGAGCGCAAAGGCTTCAAGCTGGTGGGTCTCAAGCAGCTCACCCCCAGTCGTGCCCTGGCCGAAAGCCACTACGGCGTGCACCGGGAGCGGCCCTTCTTTGCCGGCCTGGTCGACTTCATCACCAGCGGTCCGGTGGTGGCGATGGTGTGGGAAGGCGATGGCGTGATCGCCAGCGCCCGCACCATGATCGGCGCCACCAAGCCACTGGAGGCGGCCCCCGGCACGATCCGTGGCGATCTGGCCATCAACATCGGCCGCAATGTCATCCACGGCTCCGATGGTCCCGACACCGCCGCTTTCGAGATCGGTCTGTGGTTCAGCCCCGAGGAGCTCAGCGACTGGACCCCTGCTGACCAGGGCTGGCGCACGGAAGGCTGATCGGACCCCCAGGGGCCCGGGCCGGACCACAGTCCGGATCCCGGGCTTCGATGGCCGCGATGAGCGGAGCGTCCCAAGCGGGAGTGCTTGGTTCAAGCTGGGCCAAGAGCTCAGCGTGGCCGACCTGGCCATGGCTAATCCTTGGATGAATCATCAGGACTCGTCATCAACGTAACGCTGCCACCCCGGTGCTGATCTGGCTGTCGCTGCCGAACGAGATGTCCTCGCCTGGTGTTGTGGATCAGCGCCGCCGCTACGTCTCGGGCTGCGTCACCAGGCCGGCCCTGCGCGCTCACTTCTCCACAAAGCTCCCGTGCAGTCCGTAGGGAATCGCCAGCGGCAGTTCCACCACCGCCAGCTCCTCCATCGAGGCGGCATCGAGGATCACCAGATCGGAGCCGCAGCGGGCGCCGTTCCAGACCATGGCCAGCACCCAGCCATCGTCCTCGGCCGGTCCCAGGCCGCTTGCGGGTGCTGGGCGGGGCACCATCACCGGCTCGCTCACGAAGCCCCGCGGCGCGGCGCTCCACACCTTGCGCTCGCCGCTGATCAGATCGAGCTTCTTGATCGCCTGCAGCGGGTCGTTGCCGGTTTCACGCTCCGCCACCGCCATCCAGGCGTACTGGCTGAACCGCCCTTCGCAGCGGGGATTGACCATGGCGAATTCGCAGCAGCGCTCGCTGAGCCGCTCTGTACGCAGCGTGCCGCTGGTCAGATCGATCGTGCAGCGCTCCAGCAGGCCCTCGGGGATCAGGTCGAAGTCGATGGTGCGGAAGTCGGCATCGGGGCCGATCGAGGGGAAATCGGCGTAGAAGATGCTCTCCACCACCAGCGCCGGACCCTCCACAGAGCCGCCGAAGCCATCGGGGCCGGCTTCTGTGATCTCCCAGGCGTTGAGGTGGTGAAACACGAAGCCCTCGGGCGCCGGCACGATCCGCGGCGGTTGGCCCGCAAAGGCGCCCCCCTCCCGCGGAACCAGCCAGAACTGGGCCTGGCCGCCGGGCTTGGAAGCCAGGCACTGGGCGGCGCCCTTCTGGCCGAGCACAAATGGCAATGGGTTGAAGGCGATGGCGTTCTGCAGGAACACCGCCCAGTTGGGGGTGATCGCGAAGTCGTGCAGGAAGGCGAAGCCGCCGAAGCTGTCGGAGCGTTCGCTGAGGAGTTGGCCGGCCTTGATGCCACGGGCGGGATCATCCGCCATCGCGAACTCCATCAGCCGGATCGTGCTGCGCGGGCCGCTCTTGACCCCGAAGGTCACCATCCGCTCCTCGCCATGGTGACCTGGATCGAAGCGCGGGTGGGCGCTGAACGCCTCACCCGGTTTGAGCACCCCATCGAGCAGGGAGAGTCCCTTGGTTTCGAGGGTGTCCGGATCAAGGGCGTGGGGGGAACTGGCCTCCCAGAGGGCGAGCAGCTGATCGCCAAGCTTCACCACATGGGTGTTGGCGATGTTCTTGAGGCGCACATCGAAGGCATTGGCCAGCAGGCCGCCGGGCTTCTGGGTGCCGAACACGCCTCGATACAGCGGCTTGCCGGCCTTCTCCTCGGCCAGCCAGCCCTCGGTGCGCACGAAGCGGTTGCTGAGGCTCACCCCGCCCGCATCGAAGCGCAGGGCCGTGATCATGCCATCGCCATCAAACGGGTGATGCACCCATTGGCCGCCGCGCTCCAGCCGGCCGGGGCCGTTGCGGTACAGGGTGCCCTTCAACGCCGCCGGGATCGTGCCCTTGCTCGCCTGCAGCGGCACGTTGCTGAGCTCCTGGCCCACGTTGCGGAAGGCGCTGGCCCAGTCGGCGCGCTCGTAGCCGCGGGCGTTCTGTGTCGGCCCGGCCCGGTCGGGGGCGGCAACGGGGCTGGGGCCAGGAACGACGGTCATTGGAACGCGCAGGCGGGGCGGCTGGGAGCCGCAACACCATCCATCATCGCGTAACGGAGTGTTAAGTGGCCATGGGGGAGGCCCCGTCCTCGGCCTCCTGTGGACTCCTGTTCTCGGCCTCCGTCAGGGCCAGTCGGTAGCCACGGCCCCGTACCGCCTCGATCCTCACCGCTTCGGCGCCGAGCCGCTGCAGCTGGCGGCGCAGTCGCGACAGGCGCATGTCCAGGGTGCGGCTGCTGCTGGCATCCACCAAGGAGCCTGTGGAGCGCGCCAGGTGCTCACGGCTCAGCACCAGCCCCGGGGCGTTGAGGAAGGCCAGCAGCAGGGCCAGATCGCCGCGGCTGAGCTGCAGGGCGTCGCGGCTCCCGGCCGGCCGCAGCAGCGCCTCGGCTGGTTCAAGGGTGAGGGGGCCGATGGGGATGGGCCGCTGCTGGGGCGAACGCCGCAGCAGCCGAGGTGGTGCCGCCTGCAGCAGGCGCTCGACGCGCCAGACCAATTCGGCCAGATGGAACGGTTTGCCGAGATAGTCGTTGGCTCCCCGGGCCAGTCCCTCGATCCGTTGGTGCGGTTCCGCCAGCGCCGAGAGAATCAGCATCGGGAAAGCATGGCCGTGCTGGCGTAAATCAACCACTACATCCAAGCCATCGCTGCCTCCCAGGCGCCGGCCCAGCAGCAACAGATCCGGCTCATCCAGCTGGATTGCCCGGCGCAGCTCGGCGGGTCGATGAAACAGCGTCAGATGCCAGCCGCAGCGGCGCAGCCGCGCCGCCAGCAGCCGACAGAGATCGCGGTCTTCCTCCAGCCACCAGATCAACGATCCCGGCCGTTCGCTGATCAGTTCGGGGGCTGGCGGGTCCGCCATCGCTGCGCCACTCCCCTGCGGCAAGCCTGCCTGTTGGTGTCACTGTGCATCCGTCGCCGGAGGCCATGGCCAGGCCGCAGCGGATGCGCCGCATTGTTGAAGCGAGTGCCGCTGAATCCAGGTTGCTGCCTAGGCTGAACTATCGGCCATCGCCCGCTTGTAAGGTGCGATCTGACTGGTCATTGTCTATTGGCTACAGCCCATGACGAGCACTGCAACGGCGCCAACGCATCTCAAGCTGAATTACAATGATCGCGAGTATCCCTTTGAGGAATTACCGCGTCCTGCCCAGTTGCTCCTGCAGGACATGGTGCGTCTCGATCAGCAGATCAGCCAGCTGCAATTCGAATTGCGCCATCTGCAGGCTGCACGGCAGATGTATGGCACCACCCTCCGCAAGACCATGCAGGACGAAGAACAGCAGGCCGATCGTGCCGAGCGGTCCGGCGCAGACGGTGAGGGCGGGGGCGACGACGGGGACTACTGAGGGGGCGCGGGAGCTGGGGCCATGGACGGCGCTTCCTGGCCCAGCCGGGTACCGCAGGCGGGCTGGTCGTCGCCGGGGGGGCATGGGATCCGGTTGACCCTGGCGGGCGACCGAGGTGGATCCAGCCGCTGCTTCGATGGACAGTTCATGGATCGTGCCTGTATACGCTGATGCCCTGGCTGGCCCTTGTCTGTGGGTGGCCCTTTGCGCTGTCGCCTGCAGGGCCCAGGGGTGCCAGCACTCGGGGGCCATCGCGGTAAAGCCCTTTACCGTCTGCTTCGAAGACCTCAGCGGCGCCGGGGCTGCGGCCTTCGCCTGCGCCGCAGCCTCTTTGCGTTCGGGCGTTTGCGCCATTGACGTCGCGGCAGCCAGCACCGTTTTTGACGCAGCCCTGCAGCGAATCGGAGCCTGATCGGGTTCAACCCTCCCGTGTTGCGCGGGGACCCGAATGAAGGCCTTCCCTGGCAAGCGGGCGTCAAAGCCTTCTCTCAGGCCTCTGGAGTCGCCGGCCCGGCGACAGATCCCGGCGATTGATCCTCTGGCCCAGCCTGGTCGAGTCGCACTGCCGGGGGCTGGGGCTGGCCTGGTCGCCGTTCCCCTCGACACGCCCCAGGACGCTGCCGGGGAGGGGCCACCGGCGCCTCTGCTGCCGCGGCCGATGCTGGTGGGTTCCCCTGACGTGGCGGCATGGGTGGGGCAGTCCAATGCCGGTGGTGCAGGCGCGCTTGCAGCCGCACTCCTGCGGAAGCCCGCTGGCTTGCCGGAACCCGGGGTGGAGCCCGGACAGGAGCCCGCCGCACAGGGATGGGCCAGCTCGGCGGGGATGGTCTGCAGTGAATTGCTACCGGAATCTGCCCTGGGGCTTGCATCCACAGACATGCAGGTGAGCGCCAATCCGCTCTTGGATCTGAATCTCACCTTCCTGCTGCATTCGAAGCCCGATGCGAGCAAGGTGATTTATCTGGACTTTAATGGCCATACCACCAGCGGCACCTCGTGGAATGACTCCACGATGGGGAGCTCCTTCTATTCGCCGGCTTATGATGTTGACGCCAATCCCTCGTTGTTCAGTGATGTCGAGCTGATCCGCATCCAGCAGATCTGGCAGAGGGTGGCGGCGGATTTTGCGCCATTTGATGTTGATGTGACCTTGCAGGAGCCGCCGGCTGATTGGCTGGCGCGGACAGGAGGCAGCGACGCCAACTGGGGAGTGCGGTGTGTGATTACCAGCTACGGTCCATCGTCGTCGTCGGCAGGCGGGATTGCTTACATTGGCAGCTTTAACTCCAGTACTGATACCCCTGTTTTTATTTATAATAAAACCTTGGCTGGGGTCTGCGAGGCAATCAGCCATGAGGTGGGTCATTCGCTTTGGTTGTCGCACGATGGGTCTGCCAGCGACACCTACTACGCTGGGCACGGTGGCACAGGTGAGACAAGCTGGGCACCGGTCATGGGAAACAGTTACGGGCGCAATGTCACCACTTGGGACGATGGTACTTACACCGGAAGCAACAACGCCAGCAGCACGGCGAATTACGGGAAAGGGGCTGATGACCTGGCGGTAATTGCTGGAAACAATGGATTTTCATACCAGCTTGATCTGGTGGGCGATCATCCATTCGCAGCCACCGCACTTTCGATCGCGGCTGGAACTGTGAGTCAGTTCGGCACGATCGAAACCCGCTTCGACGCCGACTGCTTCTCTTTCGGCCTTCTGGCAACCGGCGATGTCAACCTCACCTTTGACCCTTACTGGTACCGGGCTTATGTTGATGGAGATGGTGTGTGGGGAGGAGCGGCTTCTGCGTACCTCTCCCGAGCGAGTGATAGTGATTTGGGCAGTTCCTATTCAGATCATGCTTCCAATCTTGATCTAGCGGTGGACCTCTACGACAGCAATGGGGTGCTGCTTTATCGGGCGGACTCGCCAGGCCTGGCCACGGCTATTTCTCTGCAGGGGCTCATGGCGGGCACCTATTTCCTCAAGCTGGATGGCGTTGGTTTCGGCGACCCAACCGCCAGCACGCCCACCGGTTACACCGATTACGCCAGTGTCGGTAACTATATGATCAGCGGCACGATCACATCGGCGGCCGACGCAACGGCCAATCCCGTGATCACCCTGGCCGTCACGCCAGGTTCCGTGAGCGAGGATGGCAGCAGCAATCTGGTATACACCTTCAGTCGATCGCTGGTCACGGCCACTCCGCTGAGCGTGAACGTCACGGTGTCGGGCACCGCCACCAATGGCAGCGACTACAGCGGCTTGCTGGCCGGCAGCAATCAAACGGTGACCTTCGCCGCCAATGCCGCAACAGCCAGCGTGGTGATTGATCCCACGGCCGACACCAGCGTGGAAGCCGATGAAACCGTGAGCCTGATGCTGGGCCTCGGCACGGGCTACAGCATCGGCACCACCAGTGTTGTGACAGGAACGATCAGCAACGACGACCTGATCGCCCCCCCGCTGGTGTTCACCAGCCAGGCCGATCTCCTCACCGGAACAGCCGGAGCGGACCGCTTTGTGCTGAATCGCCACAGCGATGCCCTATGGAGCAGCACGCCGGATCGGATCACCAACCTGCAGGCCGGTGTCGACAGCATCGATAGCCCTTCCAGCCGAACCACCCCCATCAAGCCCAAACAGCTCGGGATGGTGCAGAGCCTGGATATTGCCAGTATTGAAAGCCTGCTGAGCAGCAAGAACCTCGCCAAGAACGGCGCCTCCACCTTCACCTTCAACAGCGGCACCGAACTGCGTACCTTCCTGGCCCTCAATGACGCCACAGCAGGATTCAGGGCCAGCAGCGACAGCGTGATCGAGATCACCGGCTATACCGGCAATCTCGCAAACCTGGCGATCTTCTGAGCGGGGCAGCAGGGTGAGCACCGGCTGGCAGCCTTGAATGGCATGCTAATCACTGAGGCCGGTCTGTAACGGAGCCATTCCGAGCCTGGTGTTGATGGCTCGGGATGGCTTTCCCCATAGGGCGCATGAATGGCAGCGGGGGATGAACTCATCCGATAAAAGGGCGAGCTTGGCTCGCCCTTTTATCTTGATGGTGCCTTGAATCAGAACAGGGATGGGCATGCAGACGCGATGCCGAACTGAGTCTTGAGGGCCTGGTCCTCCTCGAATGGCAGGTGCCGCTCGCTGATGCCGAGGCTGGCGCCCAACACGTCGTGATCGAAGCCCAGGATGTGGCCGTATTCGTGGGTCACGGCGGAGAAGAGATCCACCCTGCCAGGGGTGATGCTGCCCATGGAGGCAGACCAACCGTATCCGGCGGCATCGTCATCCAGGGTGATGAGTGAGTCGTTATCAGCTGTGCCCAGCTGGGTGCCGCCGAGATTCCCGATCAGGACATCGACGTTCCGCAGTCGTGAAATGTCTGCTCCCTGAGCAGCCCAGTAATCCCTGGCAGCATCGACTACGGGTGCCAGCTGGTCTTGGGTGAGGATTGGAGCAACACCATCTGTAGACCTTGAGGCAGCGTTGGAGTTGAGATGCAGCCCTGCCTGGGTAAAATCAACATTGACATACTTGACTGGGCCGCCCCAAGTGATCGTTTGTTTTGGATCATTTGTCACCTTGTCGTCATTGTTCTTGTCCCAGTAAACGTTGTAAGTACTTGATTTGCCAGGGGCATTGACATTGGTGAACCACCAGCCATCCTTGTCTGATCGTGCGGTGCCAACAGTTTTCCCGTTGCTGTCTTTAAGAATGATCGACTGGTCGGTCAACGGGGCGTTTGTGTCCGCAAGTGTTGCCGTGCCCCCAACTCCTTTGATGTTCTTGAAGATGTTGTCGTTAAAGACAGTATCCGCACTGCCAAGTACATTTGATGAGAATGTGTAGGCGGTATCATCTAGGATTTTTGGTTGACTACCATTGACATTGCCGTTGTCGACAGCATCGTCATAGCCTGGGCGGTTCAATGAGTCCTTGGACCAGCCAGTCTGTTTCTCCAACCCGTAATCGAGGTGCATGTTGACATATACAAATCCAGATTCAGGGACCTTCGCGTCGAAGTTGTATTCAGAGTTGCCATCATTATCATTGTCAGTAATCGTCAAGTCTGTTAACTTGAAGCTGGCGATCTCGGTGCCCGGCGTGAGGCAGGTCATGCTGCCGGCTTGGTCGATGTGAACATCGCTGTAAGCATGGACAGGGACGGCACCTTGGGTCACAAACTCTTTGGGGATCTCGAGGGTAAATGTCTTTGTTTTGCCAGCTGTCCCATGGTCGAAGACGTTGTAGTAGAATTGTCCGGGGTTGGAGCTGGAAAGCTTATAGTTGTTGCTTGCGAGAGAGAAGTCGGGCGTAAAGATAAGGTTAAATTGTTTGCCATCCACGTTGCTATTGGTGTCGAAGGTGCACAGCGACGAGTTGGTGACAAATCCGGGGATAATGCCGAAGTAGTTGGCGGCATCGGTGTCCGATGTGCTCTCTTGGCTGTCGGAAGTCGCCGTGTTCGTTTGCTGGCCAGGCTTCCACGGCAGGGAGTATTGGTACTCCCAGCTTTCGCCGACGACAAGCGTTGCAAGAGCAAGGTCAGTGGTGGAGCCTGGAGCGCCGTTATTGATATTTAAATCGTCGGCGCTATCGGCGGTCCCTTTGGTATCCGTCACGATCACCTCCGTGAGCGTCACATTGCCCGTATTCTTTACCACCAACTTGAACAACGGATCGATGCCTGCGGTATTGACCAGCGTTGGCCCGGTGGGCGAGTCGGCGTCGACCCATGTTTGGCCGTTGTCAACGGAGACGTACTTTTCAATATCCAACAATGGGTTGTAGGCCACGGGCACGCTGGCGTCATCGGTATCGGGCCCGGTCTCGTTCGAGTCGGCCGT
>JBMSXZ010000040.1:0-18622 GCA_049426205.1 Cyanobium sp. | reverse complement strand
TGCAGGCCGGCAGCACCGGCATCAACACGATCCGGATCTACAACCCGATCAAGCAAGGCCAGGATCACGACCCCCAGGGCCTGTTTTTACGCCGCTGGCTGCCGGAACTGGCCGCCGTGCCGTTGGTTCACCTCCATGAACCCTGGCTGATGCCCCCCAGCCTCCAGGCGCAGATCGGCTGTGTGCTGGGTGTGTCCTACCCCCTGCCGATCGTGGACCCAGCCGCCGCCGCCCGCGAGGCCCGGGAGCGTCTGTGGGGACGCCGCCGCCAACCGGGTTTTGGAGCCTGGGCCGATGCCATTCAGCACCGCCATGGCTCCAGACGTTCGGGATTGATGGCCAGCGCCGGACGCAACCGCAACCGCAAGAGCAGGGGGGCAGGGAATGATCCCGCCATCGTGCAGCTTGGTCTGAAACTCGAGCTGGATGGAGCGCAACCCTGAGCCTGGGTTCGCTCAGGTCGCCGAACCGTCGCGGCGCACGGTGACATAGGCAGGCTTGAGAGCCGCGGCCATGGACGGATCGGAACGATCGCTTTCGGAGCTGCCGATCAGACCGGCCACGATTGGGGCATCAAAGGAGAGCGATCCAGGGCCGAGCAGCAGCAGGGCGAGACTGCCTCCCAGATACAGCACCACCAGTTCCAGCACGTAGATGTTGAGGCCGGCGGTGAGGATGTGCTGGTAGGCAGCCACCGTCATCGTGCCGGTGATCGCCAGGGCGCCCAGGGGGGTGAGCAGGCCGAGGATCAACAGCCAGCTGCCGATCAGCTCGGAGAAGCCGGCGGCGTAGGCGAAGAACAGGGGGAAGGGCAGATGCAGCGACGCCACATAGGTGTCGGCGAACTGCTGGGGATCGGCCAGTTTTTCCTGACCGTGGTGAATCATCATCACGCCGATCGTCAGGCGCAGCAGCAGCAGGCCGATCGATCGCAGCCGGCCAGCGGGGAGGAAATAGGCGGCGAGCAGGCGGCTGATCAGGGTTCCGCTGTTGGACGGTGCGGCGGGCCGGCTGCGGAGGGGATCAAAGGCATCCTCAGGCCTGGCGGAGCGGCTGAGGAGCACGAACCAGAGGGCCATGCCGGCGGCGAGGAAGCCGGCGGAAAGCTCGAGCAGCAGAGGCGTGGTCATGGGCGGAATCACTGTTCAGCCAGTCTGACGATTCGCGTAAAGAAACGTGAAGCGATGGCTGGATCTGGTCGGCCCGCTGAAGGTCCGCTCATCCATGGACGAGAGGGGCCCTGATGGCGCAGGGCCTGGTCGTGGCGCAGTGAGACCCTTGATCGGAGGTGCGCACCGGCTGAAGTGCGGGCAGGCGCGGGCAGGCTGGAGCTCGCCCCGGCGATCTGAAGATTTCGCTCCCAATAAAATGGCAGTCTCCGCGGTAGAAGCGGGGACTGCCAACGGCGGGCTGTGGTGGGTGGCGGCCGGTCCCCGCTGAATCGATCAGTTCCCCGTGGCCACCGAGGGCCTGAGGTGCTGCAGGCCGCTGAGGAACATCGGAATGAATTGCTCCACCAGCTTCTCCGGCTTGTCCTGCCAGACCCGCTGCACCGCCAGGAAGCGCGACTTCTGCAGATCTGGCGCCAGCAGCGCCTGGGGCAGACGCTCGATCAGATAGCCGGGCCGTTCCCAAATAGGCATTGTGTTGGTGATCTCGACCAGATTGGCCAGGCGACGCAGTTCGGCCCCGGCGGTGATGTCCATGCCCGCTTCGAAGGCGGCGTGTTCGATCATCGAATACTTGCGCTTCGCCTCATTGACGCGGGCGCGGTGCTCGGGGCTGCGGCTGGCGATCGCCCCCAGCCAGCGACTGCCCCAGCTCACATGGGCCGCTTCCTCGGGGAGGATCTTCTCGATCGTCTCGCGGATGCGGATGTTGTCCTCCGTGGCGGGAGCCTGGCGCAGGGCGTGGATGTGGGCGGAGAAGGCCTGGCAGCCTCGCTTCTCGGTGGCATTGATCGAGGCGAGCACCGCAATCAGGCCGTCCTCCTGCTGAACCTGGTCGCCGCTCTTGTCGAACAGGCGGTTGAGCTCATCGATGTAGGAGCCCGTTGGAAGATTGCCGATTTCCTCACCGAGGTCGACCAGCAGGTCGGTGAGCCAGACGGCATGACGCGCCTCGTCGCTGATGTGATGGGACAGCTCCCGGCAAAGCTCGCGGGGCTGGCCATCGAGGGCCTCAAGCAAGGTCGTCAGTTCCAGGCAGGAGCGCTGCTCGTTGAAGCGATAGCTGTTCAGAAACAGCACCTGCACCTTGCGCTCCTTCACCACCTCGGCCATCACCTCCCGGGGCCCGAGGTTGTTGGCGAGTTTGCGGGGATAGGTGACGGCCATGGGTCCGGGATCCGACTGGAGGGTTTTGTGTTGAATGGTAACGGGGATGGCCGGAGCGCCGCGGAGCCGGCTCCGCTGCTGGCAACGGCGCGGCCTGGAGAAAGGTCAAGGCCCTGGGAATTCCTCGCCATCCGGGGCGAGACCGCCACGACCTCGCCCATGATCAGCCGCAGGTTCACGATCCCCTTCCCTCTTCACTGCCATGGGGGCCAGAGTCGATAGCCGCGGCAGCAGACCCGGGCCCGTTCGGGCCCTGCTGCTCATCACCGTCCTGGTGGTCGGCGCCTTGCATGCACAGCAATCGCTGGCCGCCATGGCCGCAGCCCCGGCACCCCTGCCCCAGACCTCCGCCCCCCGCCCCCAGGCGGCGGAGGCGGTGCGCGACAGCGGCAACTTCCATCGCGGCAAGGTCCGCATCCTGGGCATCCCCGTGCTCACCGTGGCCTCACCGGTGGTCTCCGGATCGCGGGGGCCGGATGCCAGTCAGCGGGCGAGGGTGATCGAGGGCAACCTCGAACTGCTCTACCGCACCCAGGAGGTCTGCACCCTGGCCGAGGGCATCGGCGAACAGCTGTTCGAGAACCTGCTGCATCAGCGTGGTTCCCATGAGCCGGCCTGTGATGCCAACCAGCTCGGCCTGCTTGGCAAGCCCGATGAACTGAGCGTGGAGCTCGCTCCCGCCAGCGGCGAGGTGCCGGTGCTGCAGGCGCGGGTTCCGGGCCGGGAGCTGCCGCTGGCGCTGCTCAGCGTGACCGCCGAGGATGCCCGCCTCAATGGCACCACCCCGCAACGCCTCGCCGAACGCTGGCGCGGCCTGCTGGAGCGGCGGCTCCGCCTGGCCCGCCATCTGCTTGAACCCGCCGTACTGGGTCAGCGCTTTCGCGCCATCGCCCTGCTGGAGCTCGGCCTGCTGGCCCTGCTGGGTGCCGGTCTGCTGCTGTGGCGCTGGGTCAGCCGGCGGCTGGTGCTGTTGGAGATGGCCCCCGCCGCCGCCCCTGCGCCTGCGGGGGCTCCGTCCCTTCCCCCGCTCAAGCCCCGCTTCGTTGCGGAGGGTGCCGGCGACTGGCGCCGCGGACTGGCCCTCACCGGGCTGCATCTGCTCAGCCGGGTGCTGCTCGGCGGGGTGGCGTTGCTGCTGCCCCTGATGGTGGGCGTCGCCGTGCTGGCGGTGCCCGGTCAGATCCCGCTCGGGATCACCCTGCTGCTTCAGCCCTTAGGGGTGGTCACCAAGCTGGCGGTGTGCTGGGTGATCGCCCAGTTGCTCAACGCCGTGGTGGTCGTGCTGCTGCGCCAATGGCACAGCAATCCGGTGGCGGCACCGGAGCGCCGGGCCCGGCGCAGCCAGCGCTACCGCAGCCTGATGCGGGTGTCGCGGCGGCTGGTGAATCTGGCCTGCATCGCCCTGGTGGCGCTGTGGGTGCTGGTGGAGATCCCAGGCCTGCGCGATCTCTCCAACAACGCCGTCCTGGCCAGCGGTGCCCTGCTCGGTGCCCTGGCCCTGGTGTTTCAGGACCTGCTGCGCGATTTCGTCGGCGGCCTCACGGTGCTGTTCGAAGACCGTTATGCCATCGGCGATGAGATCACGGTGGGCGACCTCAGTGGCGAGGTGATTGATGTGAAGCTGCTCTGCACCGAGCTGCGGGGCTCTGACCAGCGGGTGATGGTGATCCCCAACAGCCAGTGCAAACAGGTGGTGAATGCCACCAAGCTGCGCTCCGGCAAGCAGCTGACGCTCACCCTCGCCCACCGCGGCGCCGATCCGCGCCACGCCCTGGCGGTGATCGCCGAGGCAGCCGCCGCCTTCGCCGCCGATCCCGCCTGGAGCGACAAGCTGCTTGAGCCGCCTCGGCTGCTGGGCCTGAGGCAGGTCACACCGCTGGGGCTGGAGCTGGCGGTGCTGCTGGTCACCCGGGCCGGCAAGCAGGGGGCGGTGCAGCGGGAGCTGCTGCTGCGGCTGGTGGAGGCGCTGCGAACGGCAGCCATTCCGCTGGCGGATGCGGCAGAACCGGCCAGGGGCTGACCCTGGCACCTGCACCGCCTCCCGGATCCCAGGCCTGAGGGCCCCCTCCCTTGAGCTCGACCAGCTGCCTCAGCGTCCAGGTGCCCGAGAGCACGGCTGGCCATCGGGTCCTCAGCGCCCGCCCGTCGCCAGCGGCTCGATGTCGTTGAGTTGCCAGCTTTTGGCGAAGTAGGGCTCAGTGGGGCCATACAGACGGAAGTAGGCGAACCAGCCCCTGCCCGGGGTGGTCTGGATCCAGTTGCTGGCCCCGGCTGGCTTCACCGGCCCGAACGTGACATCCACGGAACCATCGGCGTTGCTGATCAGATCGGGCTTGCGGGAGCTGAGATCGGCGGCGCCCTGGGGGGTGATCACCGGACCGCGCGTGAGGTTGTCGTAGAGGGTGATCGACCAGAACTGCTTCACCGGAGGATTGGCCGGCACGCGCATCCTGTAGGTGCGCCCACCATCGAGCCACTGCCCTTTGGCGTCCTTCGAAACCTCCAGATACACCTGGCCGAAGCCCAGCACCCGGCCCTGCATCCCCACCGACATGCCGATCGCCTCGTAGAACCAGGAACTGCGTTCGTCGAATTGCACCCGGCGCTTGTCGGGCGTTTCCTGGTCGAGGTCGAACAGCACCGCATACTCCCAGTGCTTGCCGGGATAAACGGTGGCGCCGGGGGTGCGCTTGTCGTAGGCGATGGTGCGGGCCATCAGATCGCCCAGCTGGGTCCCCTCGCCGAGGATCCGCGCCTGCCGGGCATCGGGCTTGAAGGGCTGGCCGGGGCTGATGCCCAGCGGCGAGAGCATCCCGAACATGATCCGATCACGCGGCGCCACCGGCTCATTGGTGTAGAGCTCGCTGAGCAGCCGCCAGTAGGAGAGATCGGCGGGCTGGGCCGACTGCCAGGGGCGCCCCCCCACCTCCAGGTAGCGGGACAGCGGCGGAGTGGCGCGCTGGTTCCAGCCGTAGAGACGGTGCTGGCGCACGGTGGCCTCGGCCACGGCCTTGTCCGGCGCCAGGCCACGGGTGCCAAACCAGATCTGGTTGCTGGAGGCCCGGAAGATCCGGTAGCCGGGGGCCACCAGCTCCGGACCGCCGGGGGGAAGGATCAGGTACTTGCCGCCGGCGCCTTTGTCGGGCCCGGTCTGGCCCATGTCGGTGATCGGCTGCTGCCAGATGTCGAGCACACCGCCGGCGGTGAGCCCCGCCGGCACCTCCACCACCAGCGGCCCCTGGGCCGCCAGATCCCAGAAGCTGAAGGCGTAGAGGGTGGTGATGTTCGGGGTGAGCATCCCCGCCTTGTCCTTGAGCGTGCGGTAGAGCAGCACGTCGCCGTTGCGCACCCCCATGGTCTTGGCCTGGGCGTCGTAGAGGGCCTTGAAACCCACCGCCGGCAGGGCCCAGAGGTAGGCCTGGGTGGCCCGCTGCAGATCGAGTTCGTCGTAGAGCTTGGCAGCGGCGGCGGCCGTGGGGTAGCCGTTCTCCAGCGGCAGGCTGCCCAGGTGGGTGGGCACGCTGGTGTTCGCGCTGGTGCCGGCGAGGGCCGGGGCCGCCGACCCGGGCGCGGCGCTGGTGCTGAGTGGGGCCAGGGCAAGACCGATCAGCAGAGGCAGGGCCGGAAGGTTGCGAAGCATCGAAAACGCGGCGGTGGCAGGCTGGAATGCAACCTAAACAGGGCAATCGGCGCCAACCATCGCCGCTTCTGGGCCGGAAACCGGCAGCAGAACGAGGAAGAAAGACGTGAGGGAAACCATTGCTGCAACAAAACTCTTCAGCTTCTTTCCCAAATCCAACGCCTGATCCGCCCCAGAAAGGGAGGCCAGCGCAACCCGACCCTCAGACGCGCCACATCCACGCCTCTGAACGCTCCCGAGGCCGGTCCACGCTGCGCAGGCACCCGCCGCGAAACAGGGCGCCTCGGTCGCTGATCGGTGGCGGGCCTGGCTCCACCGATCAGCGCCAGAGTCTCCCTCACGCCCCTGCACCATCGGTCGCGGTGTCGCAGCACTGCCCGGACCCAGCGGAACCGCCAAGGCCTGGAGCCATTCCCGGTTGGTCCGTGACGATGGCCGCCTCCGCAGCCTCAGCTCCCCGCGACCCGGAACAGAACGCATCCCCCCTAGCCTCGGACCGTGCGCCCCCCGCTCGTCTACCACCCGGCCTATTCGGCGCCGCTGCCCAGCAGCCATCGCTTTCCGATGGCCAAGTTCCGGCTGCTGGCTGAGCACCTCAGCCGCCTGGATCTGCTGCGGCCCGAACAACTCCATCAACCGCTGCCAGTGCCCCGCCGCTGGCTGGAGCTGGTGCACCCCCGCCCCTATCACCAGGCCTTTGCCCGCGGCGAGCTCACGGCCGCCGAGGAACGCCGCATCGGCCTGCCGGCCACCATGCCGCTGGTGCGGCGCAGCTGGCTGGCCGTGGGCGGCACGGTGCTCACCGCCCGGCTGGCCCTGGACCATGGCCTGGCCTGCCACCTGGCCGGCGGCACCCACCACGCCTTCCCCGACTACGGCAGCGGCTTCTGCATCTTCAATGATGTGGCGATCGCCGCCCGGGTGCTGCTGGCCGAAGGGCGAGTGCGCCAGCTGCTGGTTGTGGACCTGGATGTGCACCAGGGCGACGGCACCGCGGCGATCTTCGCGGACGATCCCCGCGTGTTCACCTTCTCGGCCCATGCCGCCTCCAACTTCCCGCTGCGCAAGCAAGCCAGCGACCTCGACCTGCCCCTGGCCGATGGCCTTGAGGACGAGGCCTATCTGCACGCCATCGGCACCGTGCTGCCCGATCTGATCGAGCAGGCCAAGCCCGATCTGGTCCTCTACAACGCCGGGGTCGACCCCCACCGGGGTGATCGCCTCGGCCGGCTCTGCCTCAGCGACATCGGCCTGCTGCAGCGCGACCGGCTGGTGCTGGAGGCCTGCCTGCGGCGGCGCATTCCCGTGGCCACGGTGATTGGTGGCGGCTATGACGAGCTGCCCAGCCTGGTGGAGCGCCATGGCCTGGTGTTCCGCGCCGCCAGTGAGATGGCCCTGCTGCATGGGCTCTGAGGCCAGTCAAGGGCAGGCCGCCACACCCTGCCGCCAGGCGCTGTTGCCTTCCGCCCGACCCGCCCCACCCCGCGGTGCTCCGCCCGGCCCCGCGATCCGCTGGTGCCGATGGTCTGGTCAGCGCCCCAGCTCCCGGCCGATCGCGGCGGCCATCCGCAGCGCCAGGGCCACCACCGTCAGCCCCGGCCCCACCGCCGGACACCCCGGCAGGATCGAGGCGTCGGCGATCCAGAGATTCGCCAGCTCGTGGCTGCGGCCCTCCAGGTCCACCACCGATCGGGCCGGATCACTGCCCAGGCGGCAGGTGCCGCAGGCGAAGCCCATCACGCTCAGGGGCGCTTCGCCGCGGGGATAGATCGGCGCCCGCTGCACCACGGTGGTGGCCGGGTCGCGCTCCACCTGCTGCATCACCGCCAGCCAGCGGTACACCAGCCGGTCGTGGGCCTCGCGGTTGTTGGGCAGGTAGTTCACCACCACCCGCTCGCCCCGCAGGCTCACCCGGTTGTCCGGATCGGGCTGCACGGCGCTGGCCACCCACCAGCTCACCGAACGGTCAGCCAGCCACTCCAGGGCGGGATCGGGCAGCAGCCGGCTGACCAGCGACAGCACCGGCGGCGATTCGGCGAACAGCGGATCCTGCAGCACGCCGCCGCCCCCGCGGACCACCCCGAGGGCATAGTCGACGTTGCGGTCGCCGTCGTGGAAATCGGTGAGGCCCAGGCCCGGCCCGTAGCGGCCCGAATGCACGATCGCGGAGCGCTGCAGCATCGCGGTGAGCTGGGGGCGCATCAGGTTGCGGCCCACCTGATCGGAGCCGTTGGCCATCCCCCGCGGGTGGCGTTCGCTGGCCGAGCGCAGCAGGATCACAGCACTGGAAACGGCGCCGGCGGCCAGCACCACCTGGTGGGCGCGGAACAACCAGCGCTGGCCGTCGATACGGGCCTCCACCGCCCGCACCTCTCGGCCGCTGGCGGAGCCATGCAGCGCCAGCACCTCGGCGCCGCAGCGCAGCGTGAAACCGGGGCAGCGGCGGGCCCGGTCGATGCCGAAACCCTCGGCATCGCCGCTGGGATCCTCGGGCGCTGGGCCCACGCTCAGGGGCAGGCGGTAGGGGTGGAGCCCCTGGCGGCGCAGGTCGTCGCGCAGCAACGCCTGGAACGGCTCCAGGGGCCGGGGCGCCTCCGGATAGGGGGAGGAGCGGGGCGGTTCGGTGGCATCGACCCCGGCCTCCCCATGCACGCGGTAAAGGGCTTCGGCGCGGTCGTACCAGGGTTCAAGGTCGGCGTAGCGCAGTTCCCAGTCCGGGCCGGGGCCCTCCTGCATCGGCAGCTGGCAGAACTCCCGCTCCCGCATCCGCTCCAGCACGGCGCCCCAGATCTTGGTGTTGCCCCCCGGGGCCATCACCATCTGGGGCGCGAAGGGGTCGCCATCGGTGCCGATCCACTCCTCGCCCGGGTGGTAGCGGCGGCGCCGGAACAGATCGATGTTGGCCACGTTCTGATCGGCCAGGGGCAGGGGCGTGCCCCGCTCCAGCAGCAGCACCGCAAGGCCTGCCTCGGCCAGGGCGCCGGCCAGGGTGCCACCACCGGCGCCGCTGCCGACCACGAGCACATCGAACAGCTGCTCCTCGATCAGCAGCCCAGCGGCCGGGGCGGAAGGCGTGGCGCTCATCGGTCCTGCCAGAGATAGAGAAGGGCGAACAGCACGATCCAGATCACATCCACGAAGTGCCAGAACAGACCCACCGCCGTGACCCCCGCTTCGCCGCCGTCGTAGTTGCCTGGGCGAAACGAGCGCCACAGCATCAGGGCCATCAGCAGCACGCCGCCGATCACATGCAGGCCGTGGAAGCCGGTGAGCAGGTAGAAGCAGGCGCCGAAGACGCCATCGTCCAGGCCGAAGGGCAGCCCCATCCATTCGCGGGCCTGACCCACCACGAACCAGCCGCCCATCGCCATGGTGAGCAGCCACCAGAGGCGGAAGCGCCCCAGCTGGCGTCGATGCAGGGCCCGCTCGGCCAGCCAGGCCACGCCGCTGGAGCTCACCAGCACCAGCGTGTTGATCAGCGGTTCCCGCACCTCCAGGCGCTCCACCCCGGGGGGCAGCCAGAGGGGAGCTGACTGTTTGAGCACGATGTAGGCGGCGAACAGGGCCGCGAAGATCAGGCTCTCGGAGGCCAGAGCGATCACCACGCCGGTCAGGTTGTGGCCGCCGTGGCTGCTGTGGCCCCCGGCTGGGGTGCCGCCAGGTGGGTCGTGGCGGCCATCGGGCAGGGGGACAGGGCTGCCGAGCAGGGACTCCGCCATCGCCTCAGGCCTCCTGCAAACGCGCTTCGTAGCGCTCCTGATCGGCCACCAGGGGATGGCCGAGGCCGTAGCCGTAGGGGCCGCTGATCACCGTGGGCACGTCGTGCTCGAAGTTCTCGGCCGGTGGTGGCGAGGGCAACAGCCATTCCAGACCGATCGCCCTCCAGGGGTTGGCCGGGGCCCGTTCCCCCCGAACCCAGGAACTGACCAGATTGAGCAGGAAGGGAATCGTGGCCACCCCCAGCAGAAAGGCGCCGAGGCTGGCGAGCACGTTGGCCAGGGCGAATTCCGGGTCGTAGGAGGCAACCCGGCGGGGCATGCCCATCAGGCCGGCCCAGTGCATGGGCAGGAAGTTGAGCTGGGCCGCGACGAAGGTGAGCAGAAAATGCACCTTGCCAAGGCCTTCGTAGAGCATCCGTCCCGTGAACTTGGCAAACCAGTGGTAAATGGCTGCATAAACCCCGAAGGTGATTGTCGAGAAGATCACGGTATGGAAATGGCCGACCACGAAATAGGTATTGCCCACGTGCACATCGACCGGCACCGTGGCCAGCATCACGCCGGTGATGCCGGCAAAAATGAAGTTGAACACCCCGCCCATGGCAAACAACATCGCCGTGGTCAGCCAGAGTTTGCCGCGCCAGAGGGTCGCCAGCCAGGCGAACACCTTGATGCCGGTGGGCACCGCGATCAGCATCGTGGTGGCCATGAACAGATGGCGCATCCATTGGGGTGTGCCGCTGGTGAACATGTGGTGCACCCAGACGATCAGGCTGAGCAGCACGATGCCGAACGAAGCGATTGCGACCACGTGGTAGCCAAACAGGGGTTTGCGGGCATAAACCGGAAAGATCTCGGAGAAGAAGCCGAACACCGGCAGCACCATCACGTAGACGGCCGGATGGGAGTAGAACCAGAAAAAATGTTGGTAGAGCATCGGGTCGCCACCACCCTCGGGTCGGAAGAAGCTGGTGCCGAAGCTCAGGTCAAACAGCAGCATCGCCGCCCCGGCCGTCAGCACCGGCAGTCCAGCCAGCTGGATCGTCTGGGCCGCCAGGGCTGTCCAGCAGAAGATCGGCAGGCGAAACCAGCCCATGCCAGGGGCACGCATGCGCATGATCGTGGTGCAGAAATTCACCGCACCCAGAATCGAGCTCACCCCCGATAGGGCGACCGCCAGAAGCCATAGAAACTGGCCATTGATCAGTAGCCCCAAAGGGTTCTGGGTGCTCAGGGGTGGATAGGCCCACCAGCCCGAACTGGCGGGACCCCCAGGCACCAGGAAGCTGGCCATCAGGATCAGGCCGAACACCGGAAACATCCAGAAGGCCAGGGCATTGAGGCGCGGGAAGGCCATGTCCGGTGCCCCGATCATCGGTGGGATCAGGAGGTTATTGAAGCCATTCAGGATCGGGAAGAGGAAGAGAAACAGCATCACCGTGCCATGCATGGTGTAAAGGCCGTTGTAGACGCTCGGATCGACCAGATCGGCCGGTGGTGTCAGCAGCTCTCCCCGCATGATCATGGCCAGCAGACCACCGACCAGCAGAAACAGCAGGGCCAGGGCGATGTATTGAATCCCGATCACCTTGGCGTCGGTGTTGAAGGTGAAGAAGCGCCGCCAGTTGTCCGGGGCTCCCGGCACCGGGTGGGGGGCCCGCAGGACGCGGGGATCAAAGCGGATCGGGGCGGTGCTCATCGGGGATGGGGGTCAGCCCGCATGGGGGGCGTTGAGGTCGAGGGGGGCGTTGACCAGGGGCGGGGCGGCCGGCGCCACGGTGGCCCAGCCCCGGTTTCCCTGGCGCAGGCGCTGCTGCCAGAGCTCGCTGGCGGGGTTGGGGTTCGGCACCAGGGGGCTGCCCAGGGCGTTCTCCAGCCAGCTGGCGAACGCTGCATCGCTCTCCACCACCACGTCGGTCTGATTGGCGGCGAAGTAGGCGCCGCTGAACAGGGAATCGCGCAACCGGTAGCGCCCCTCGCGACTGGGGGTGAGGCGGTAGTCGATGACGCTGCCGGGCACCACGTCCTGGCGCAGCCGGAAGGCGGGGATCGAGAGGCCGTGCAGCACATCCAGCGACAACAACCGCAGGCGCACCGGCCGGTTCAGGGGAAGATGCAGCTCGCCGCTGCGCACGCCGTTCGGATAGACGAACTCCCAGGACCACTGGCGGGCGATCACCACCACCGGACCCAGCTCGGCGGCGGGGACCCCAGGCCGGGGGGTGGTCAGCATCGAGCCGCCGTTCGACACCGGCACGATCAACGCACCGGAGCCCCCCGCCAGCTCGTCGATGCCCACCAGCCGCAGGGCTGCAGCGGCCCCGGCCACGCGCACCTTGCCCCCCAGGCTGGCCAGCTGGCCGTTGACCCGGATCGCCTGCCAGGCGATCAGCAGCACCAGCACCAGGGGGATCACGGTCCAGGTGATCTCCAGGGGCAGATTGCCCTCAATCGGCTCACCGTCGTCGCGGTCGTATTTGCCGGTGCGGTCGAACAGCAGGGTCCAGACCATCACCGCCGTGCAGCCCAGCAGCAGAAAACAACCGATTCCCACCTCCAGCCGAAACAAGTCGTCGACCAGGGGGGCGGCGGTGGAGGCCTGGGGCGGCAGCCAGTGGGGCACCTGGGCCATCAGCCAGCGGCTGGCCAGCAGGTCGAGGCCCAGCCCCAGCGCCACCAGCACCAAGGCCCCCCGATCCAGGCCCGGGCCCCCCGGACCTGGCGGCCCGGAGCCCGGAGCCTGAGCGGTTCCGCCGGCCCCGGTCGCCGTCGATCCGGAGCTGTTCATGGCAACACCTGACGGGGATCGGCGCCCTCGGCCAGCAGCTGGTCAGCGGTGACATGCACCCCGAATTCAGCCGCCAGCTCCGCCCCCAAGGTGCCGTGCAACCCCAGCAGCCCGAACAGCAGCAGCCCCACCAGCAGATACGACCACTGCACCTGGCGGCCGTAGTCGCGCCGCCAGGCGAAGCGCTGGAAGCCGCGCCACACGGTCATGGCCACGATCGCCAGCAGCAGCAGCACCCCGCCCACCCCATGCCAGAGCAGGGTGGTGGTGGCGTCGAGGCCGAGGGCGCTGCGCACCCCCGGCACCGGGTCGGCCAGCAGCATTTCGTAGAAGCCCGCCGCCACCGTCAGGAAGCTGATGCCGGCGCAGGCCAGCAGGTTGTACCAGCCGACGTCGTGGAAGCCGCTGCGGGTGACCGGCAGGGCGAGGAACCGGAAGATGCGCTTCTCCACCGGGTACAGGGCGCCAACCAGGTCGAAGGCGATGGCGATCACGAACAGGCCGATGCTCAGGTGCACCAGGTTGGGATGGATCGGCAGGGCATAGGGCAGGTCGTTGGCCCCCAGCCCGGGGGGGCGCAGCGGTGGCAGCAGCGGCCAACTCCCGACGGCCGTGGGGCTCACAGCCTTCCCTCCCGCATCGCCGCCACCACCTGCACGGTGTGGAGCCCATAGGTCCAGATCAGTTGATTGCCGAGCAGGGTTTGCGCCACGATCAGCAGGCTCAGGCCGGCGCCGGCCAGCAGGAAGGGGGCGGGCAGGTGCTCGGGGTCACGGCTGCGGATCACGTAGCGCCAGCCCGACAGCAGCGAGAGCACCCCGGCCAGGGCCCAGCCAAGGGTGCTGTGCAGGTTGAGCAGATCGCGGGAGGCCCCGTAGGGGTTGGCCAGTCCCGCCTCAATCTGTCCGAACAGGATGGCCACGAAGATGGCCACCGTGGCAAACAACAGGTTCCAGAAACTCACCTCGTACAGGGCCGGTCGCCGTCCGAAACGGCCGATCAGATCAAAGAGGAAGGCCACCAGCCCCATCGCGATCACGAAGTGCACGACGATCGGGTGGATGGTGTCCATCCAGGGAAGGTTGTGCTCGTTGAGGGGGGGCAGCAACGGCACGGGGTGGGGCGGCGATCCGCCAGCGGTTGTGGTCAGGGTGGCCGCGCCGCCGGTCAATGGCCCTGGCTTGTGATGGATTGCTACAGCGGCATCGACGATTCCACACCGGCCGGGGCGCTCCTCGACAACGTGTGAACCAGTTCCAATTGGCAGTCGCTTCCGTGTCCGCCCCGGCCTCCCCGACCCTGCGGCGCATCGCCGCCCTGCTGTTGCTGGTGGCTGCGGCCCTGGCGATTGCCCTGCCCTTCGTGTCGTCCACCCTGCTCACCATCGCCCTGGGCGGTGTGGCGATCGCCGCCGGCGTCTCCCAGCTGCTGCGGCTCTCCGGTGCCGAGGGGGGGCAGGCGAAGCTGTTCCGGGGCCTGTCGGGGGCCCTTTACCTGCTGGGGGGGATCAGCCTGCTGGCGTTCCCGCTGCAGAGCACCCTCAGCCTGACCCTGTTCCTGGGCTTCCTGCTGGCGATCGAGGGGGTGATGGAGCTGGCGGCGGCGGCGGCCGGCCGTGGTCCGGCCCGGGGGTTCGTGCTGCTCGATGGCATCGTCACCGCCCTGCTGGGGGGGCTGTTGATCGTGGAATGGCCCCTGAGCGGCACCTGGGCAATCGGCACGATGCTGGGCATCGGCCTGGCCTTCTCGGCGGTCAACCTGCTCACAGCGCCGCCAGCGACCGCGGCCTGAGCGGGGTCGCCCGCCTGGCCAGCGCGGCGCAGCTCCGGGCTTCGATCGGGGGCCGGGGTGCGGATCCCCGCTGTTTCAGGGGGGCGACCCCACCCAAGGTCACTCCGATCACCTTGGCGGGTAGCACAGCGAACACTTCTTGAGTCGTAGCGGTTGCTACTGTTCGCTCACGTTCATCCCCGCTGTGGGACGCATGCCTTGGCAGCAGGGAACGGGGCTGCCCCCTCGAGGCACGTCATGAACCACCTCGTCCTGATCCGCGAGCGGATCCTCAAGGCCCAGCGCCTGCATCAGGCCCAGCTCGCCTGCGTGACCAACAGCCGCGATCAGATTTTCTGAGCGTTGCGGGTCCACGCCAACCCCAGTGGGCGCCCCAGTGGGCGCCTTTTTTCATGCCCGTCGGCGAGCCGCTTGAACACGCAGGACCCCACCAACGGCGCAGTGCCAGCCCGCCGCTGCCTGACAGATCCACCCCCGCTGATTAACAAAGGGAGTCACCCCCGCCGGCGCGATGCCTCGACTCCAGCTGATTCCCCTGATCGGTGCCACCGCCCTGCTCGGCGGCGGCGTGATCCTTGGCCTTCCCCCAGCCGTCGAGGCCAGCCCCCTTTACACCCTCACCACCTCCTGCAGCCTCAAGGACGCCGCACCGGTCCGCTGCACCGTCGTGGCTGAAGATCAGGGCAGCGTGACCCTCTACCGCCACCGCATCGGCAAGGAGGAGCAGATCATCGGCATCGCCGAGGAGCCCTATGTGCGCATGGGGCTCTGGAATCCGGTCAGCCGCGGTTGGCAGGCCCTGGATTCGGCCTCGGCGCGGCTCTCCACCAACACCATCTGCTTCAACGGCAGCGATCTCTGCGTGGTCAATCCCAACTACCTCAACAGTCTTCGCCAGGAGAGGGGGGCCGCCCTCAATGGCCGCGATCTGATCCGGGTGACCTTCGGCCGCGACGGGCGGATCAACGCCTACTGCTACGACGACGGCTGCCCCGGCGGCGCCGGCCGCTGAGGAGCCCCCACCATGCGACCCCTCTCCCTGCTGGCGGCAGCCCTGCTGCTGCTGCCCCCCGGCGAAGCCCGGGCCCTCGTTCCTGAAGCACCGGCTGCGCCGGCTTCCATCACCCTTGCGGCTCCCCTGCCCTCCGACCTGCCCGGCCGTCCCAGGCCCTACGCAGACACCGATGCCCCCCAGCCCCAGCTGCTGGCCCGCGGTGGCGGTGGCGGCCGCGGTGGCGGCGGTGGCCGGGGTGGTGGCGGTCGAGGGGGCTCCGGGGGCGGCCGCGCCCAGCGGGCCAACACCGGCCTGGATCGTCCCCCCCGCAGCCTCGATCGAGGCAACCGTCAGCCCAGTGGGGGCTGGAGCCGTGATCTCAGCAACCGCAGCGACCGGTCCCGCCCCAGCCTCGATCGCAGCGACCTCCAGCGCCCCGCCGCCGCCAACCGCCAGCAGAACCGCGACCGTGTCGGCTCATTCGACCGCCAGGCCCTGCAGGATCGCCATGGCCAAGGCAGCCGCGACATCAACCGCGACGCCCTGCGGGACCGCAGCGCCAGCCAGCGCCGGGACGACTGGGACCGGGCCAGCGACCGGCTCCAGAACGCCAGGAACGATCGCCGTGACACCCTCAACAACGCGCGGGATGACTGGCGGGACAACCGCTCCCAGCTGAACAACCGGCTCGACCGGGCCGCCGACCGCTACAACAACTATTGGCCCGGTTGGGCCCGGCCCGGCTGGACCGTGGCTCGGCCCTGGAACTGGGGCTGGTATGGCGGCTGGGCCAGCCCGCCCTGGGGCTGGTGGGCGGCACGGTCGGTGGCCTGGGGTCTGACCAGCCTCGCCACCGCCGCGGTGATCAACGACGCTGTCAATGACGCCATCGCCGCCAACCAGACGCTGATCGTGGTGCCGCAAAGCACCTACGAGCTCTACTACAACTCGATCGCTCCCAGCGGAGATCAGCAGATCACCTTCGTCGCCGTGCCCAATGGTGGTGAGGCCCAGACCTGGACGGCCGATTGCCGCAGCGGCAGCCTCAATGGCTACCAGCCGGCCGGCTCAGCCGAGGCCCAGTTGCTCAACGCGGCCTGCCAGGTGGCCTTCGGGTCCTGAACCAGCCCAGCCGCTGGGCCGTGGCCAGGAGCAACAACGCCAGCAGCGGCCCCTCTCCCCACCGTCCGTAGGGGGTGAGGGTGCTGCGTTGGCTGACCTGGATCAGGGCCTCGGCGGGTTGCCCCGTCGGCAGCCGCTGCCTGACCCGGCCGATCGCATCCACCGCCACGCTGGGGCCCGTGTTGGCCGCGGCCACCAGCCAGCGACCGTTCTCGATCGCCCGCAGCCGTGCCAGGGCCAGGAATTGCTCCTGCAGCAGGGCCGGGTAGGGGTCGAGGTTGGCGCTGGCCAGCAGCCAGAGCCCTCCCGCGCGGCTGGCTCCAGCCAGGGCGCGGCCATCGGCGATTTCGTAGCAGATCGCCACCCCGATTGCTCCGGCCGGCCGGCGCAGCAGTCGCGATGGCTCGCCGGGCTCCACGCCCCCCACGGCTGAGAGGCCGCTCCAGCGCCACAGGGAGGCCAGGGGTACCCATTCCCCCAGCGGCACCAGGCGGTGCTTGTCAATCCAGCCGAGGGGAACACGGCTGTCGGGCGGGAAGCGCAGCAGGCTGCTGCGCAGCTCCTCGGCCTGGCGGCGGAAGCCTCCGCTCAGCACCTCCTGGGGGGCCCGCAGCGGCAGGGGCTGATCGATGGCCAGGGATCCCTCCGGCAGCACCAGCGCCACCATCGCCCCATCGGCAGCCAGATCCGCCCCGCGACCCTGGGCCGCAGCCAGCTGCTCCAGCAACCGTCGCTGCTGGGCTGCCTCGAACTTCTGGCGGGTGGGGATCGCCGGCTGGACAACCAACAGGGTCTCCGCCGCCGCCGGGCGGCGCTCCTCCGTCCGCCCCTCCGCCTCGATCCAGGCCAGGGCGCCGAGGCCCAGTCCGTGGCTGCCCAGCACCAGGAGCAGCGCCAGCAGCAGCCAGGGCCGCAGACCCGTCGCCCCTTTCAGGCGCCCGTGCCAGCAGAGGCGCCAGAGGCTCCAACCCAGCAGGAGTTGCACCATCGCCACCAGCCCCGCTCCGCCCAGGGCCGCCAGGCCCGCCAGGGGCCGGTCCCCGGGCAGGGCGCTGCCCCCCAGTCCGATCCAGAACAGCGGCCCCTGGGCCAGCAGCACCTCCGTCAGTCCCCAGAGGCAGGCCCCCGCCAGGGCCGTGGCGCCGCGGCTGGCATCCCAGCGGCGCACCAGCAGCCACCAGAGCTGCACCAGCCCACCCCCCAGCAGGCCGCAGCCCAGCCAAAGCAGCACGCACAGGGGCAGGCTCAGGGGCAGGGGCACCCCCACCCAGTCGAGGGGATGGAGCCACAGCAGCCAGCGATGGCTGACCAGCACTGCGGCCATTCCCCAGGCCAGCCCATCCCAGCGGCGGCCGGCCGCGGCGCCGCTGGGATGGGCCTGGCTGCCCTGGGCCGGAGCCTGCGCGGGCTGGGGCGGACCCTGGCCGGGTGGATCCCCGGCCAGCCCCCAAAGCACCGCCAGGGCTGGCCAGAGCAGGGGCGGCATGCCCAGGGGCGGCAGGGCCAGGCCCGCCAGGGCGCCCGCCAGGAGCGCCACGGGCCAGGCCGGCAGGCCCGTGCCGGCGGCGGTGTGATGACGGTCATCTCCCATGGCCCCGGAGCCTAGGGAGAGCCAATCTCAGGGCCCGGATCCGCATCCCCCCTCTCCCGCGGATCATGGCGTGAGCACCCCATGGATCAAGGCAATCTGCTGCAGATGCTCCTGCTGCGTGGACTGGGCACCACCTCGCTGGTGGCTGAGCGCCTGCGTGACGTGTCCCAGGACTGGGTGCTCAGCGGCCGCCTCGACCCGACGCAGGCCTCGGCCCTGGTCGACGATGTGCTCAAAGCGCTGCGGGGCGAAACGCCGGAGCTCGAGCAGCAGGCTGAGCGCCAGCTGGAGCGCAATCGCGACCAGCTGCTGCAGGACCTCGGCCTGGCCCGTCAGCGGGAGGTGGATGAGCTGCGGGGGCGGATCGACCGGCTGGAGCAGCAGCTGCGGCAGCGCGGCAACCAGGGGATCGGCTGAGTCGGCCCGGCGCCCACTGGCAGCGCTCTCCAGCTGGCCTCCGGGCCCTGCCCGGGCCCTGGCCCCGCGCCCAGCCCTTGGGGCGTTCTCCGCCCCCTTTCCCCAGTCCGCTGCCATCACCCACCGGCGGCAGCGGCTGGCAGAATCCAGCCAGTGGCGACGGTGCGTCCTTGCGCGACATCCTGATCAGTGCGGCGGTCTGCCTGGGCTGCCTGATGCTGGCC
>JBMSXZ010000039.1:0-18802 GCA_049426205.1 Cyanobium sp. | reverse complement strand
TTTTGGAAGGCCGGGCGCGGGGGCGGCGGCGGGCGGCATGGCCTCGCCGCCCCGGCCCGGGGTCACCAGGCGTCGAGCTGGTCCGATCCCCAGTCGTCGTCCCAGGCGGGCTGCTCCTGGGGCACCGTGTCGGAGGCGCGCTCCCGGCTGCGGGTGGCCTGGCTCTGCCGGGCCGAGGCCTGTTCGTTCGGGGCACGGATCACCCGGAAGGGCACCGCCACGGTCGGAGGCGGCTGACCCGGCTGGCGGCTCGGCCCGGCCCTGAAGGCATCGCCGGCGAAGGGAGCTGCCCACTCCGGCCGGGTCCGCTCCACGGGGTCCTGGCGCCAACCAGGCCGGGATGCCCCACCCTCCTCCTCCCGCCACTCCGGCTCGCCATCGCGGTGCACGCGGCGGCGCAGGGACTCGGGGTTCGTGCCGGCGTCCCGCAGGGCCAGGGCGGTGGCGCCGGCGCTGAGGGCTGCACCGCCGGCCGCCATGGCGGCGATCCAGGCGCCGATCGGCAGGGCAGGGCTGGTCCAGGTGAGCAGACGCAGAGCCAGCGAGGGCCTGGGATTGAGCGCAGCGGTGAGCAGCACCGCCAGCAGCGGGGCGAGGAGGGGAAGCAGCAGCAGGCGACGCAGCAGGTCCAGGGCGATCAGAGGGCGAGTCGGCGGTCGGGCGGCGGCCCCTGCCAGCGGTTGAGGGGGGCGAGGTCGAGCCCCAGCACATCGAAGATCCGAATCACCAGAAAGTCCACCATCTCCTCAATGCTCTGCGGCTGGTGATACCAGGCCGGCACCGGCGGGGCGATGCGGGCGCCAGCCTCGGCCAACCGGGTGAGGTTGCGCAGATGCACCAGATTCCAGGGCAGTTCACGCGGAGCGATCACCAGGGTTCGAGCCTCCTTCAGATGCACATCAGCGGCCCGTTCGATCAGATCGAGGGCAACGCCGCTGGCGATCCTGCCCACCGTACCCATGCTCGCCGGCAGGATCACCATGCCACGGGTGCGGAAGCTGCCGCTGGCGATGGCTGCCGCCTGGTCGTTCCAGCGGTGACAGCGCAGGCGACCGCCCCCGCAGCCGGTGCGCTGCCGCCAGAAGGCCTCCTGCGCCGCTGGCTCGGAGGGCACCCTCAGGCCCATTTCCGCCTGCCAGACCCCGATCGCCCCTCGGCTGGTGATCAGCTCCACCTCCAGATCCGCCGCGAGCAGCAGCTGCAGGGCACGCTGGGCCAGGGGCTGGGCGGAGGCGCCGGAGACGCCGAGGACCACGGGCAGCTGGGGGGTGACGGAAGCCTGCATGGGGGAGAACGGCGGGACCGTCAAAGGTCCTCAGACTCAGCGCCGTCGCGCCGATCATCCATTCCCAAGGCGTCGCCGGTCTCCCCAGGGTCCGGGTCGCCGACCTCCCCATCCTCCGGCTGGATCACAGCCAGATCGATCTGGTGGCGCAGGGCATCGACCTTCTGAATCTCCACGGCCACGCTGTCACCCACCATGTAGGTGCGTCGGTTCTTGCGACCGACCAGGCGGTTCTGGCGGGCTCGGTACTCATACCAGTCGTCCTTGAGCGAACTGACGTGCACCAGCCCCTCCACCTGGGAGGGGGGCACCTCCACGAAGAAGCCGTAGCTCTGCACGCCGCTGATCACACCCGGCAGGATCTGGCCGACCAGAGGCTCGGCGTAGCGGGCCTGGGCCATGGCCAGCACGTCGGCCTGAAACTCCTCCCGGAACCGGCTGCGGCCATTCAGCCGCTTGCTCAGACCATGGCTCAGGTCCTGGCGGAAGGGGTCGAGCTGGGCTTCGCTCAGCAGGGTCCAGTCGGTGCTGCCATGGCAGGCATCGGAGGCGAGATCGACGCCGTTCTTGTGGCGCACGCTGGGACGGTCCTTCCCATCGGTGAGCAGGCAGACCAGCAGCCGCTGGTTCCACAGATCGGCGAAATGGAGCGTTGGACAACACCAGGGCGCATAGGCCTGATCCTCCGCCGCCAGGGCGTGGGGCTGGGGCTCGTCCCCGAGCTCCACCGGTCGCAGACAGTCGGAGAGCTGCTGCTGCAAGGGGCGGCAGCGGTCGGTGGCGGCGAAGGCCGCCGCCAGGGTGGCGGCGTCGGCATTGCCTTCGGGGCTGAGCTCCAACGGAATGTCCAGGCTGAGAGCGGCTTTGGCCACATCATTGAGAGCTTCTGGATCGGGACCGGCCTGGAAGGCGAACAGCCCCGGCAGTTGCAGCGCCGCCAGATGGCGGCCGAGGGCCCGCTGGGCCACCAGAACCGCCTCCCGAAGCAGGCGCAGGGGTTGCTGGGGCTCCAGGCGCACCAGCCAGCCCTGGCGGGGGGCATCCGGAGGGGGCAGGCGCAGATCGCCGAGGCTCTCGATCGCCGGCAGGGCCAGGTCGAGGTCGAGGGATCCGGCACCCAGGCGGCGGGTCTGCAGCAGATCGGCCACCGCCTGGAGCTCCTCCACCAGGCCCAGATGGTCCTTGATCGGTTTGAGCGCCGCCGGAATGGTGCGGGCCTTCGGCTTGCGCTCCACCAGCGCCGTGAGAGCGGCGGGATCAAGCCAGGCGCTGGGCTGGATCGTGCTCAGGCAGAAGCGGAAGTGCTCCAGGGCGCCGTCGGCCGCCAGGTCCAGGGCCACCGACACGGCCTCACAGCGGGTGCCGGGGCTGAAGGCTGCCGCCTTGGCCAGGGCGGGGGTGAGCAGGGGAATCCAGCTGCGGCCGGCACAGATCGACTCCCCCTGCTGGGCCAGCCAGCCATCGAGGCTGCTGCCGGCGGCGACGCGCTCGCCCACGGCAGGGGCGTGGACCCAGAGGCGCCAGCCACCGCCATCGCGGGCCTCCAGGGAGAGGCCAGGCAGGGCCGGGGCATCCGGCCCCTGCCAGCCAACCGGCAGCAGCACCGTCAGGCCGGTGAGATCGCTGCGTTGGCTCTCCTCCAGGCTGCGCAGGCTGACGCGGGGCGCCGCCGGCCGGCTGTGCAGGTGGTGCTTGGTGAGCAGCAGGTCGCGGTCGGCCTCCTCGCCACCGCGCACCGGCAAACGGCGGGCCACATGGCCTAAGGCACCGAACTGGGCCACGGGGAAGCGATCGATCGCCACCTCCACCACGGCCTCGTCCTTGTCCTCGGCGTGGGCACTGTCCTCAGCGGGGAGCTGGATGGTGGTCAGCAGCCGGTCATCGAGGGGCACCGCCACAAGCCCACCCTCCTCGCGACGCTCCACCTGGGCCAACAGACTGCTGGTCTCACGGGCGAGGATGCACTGCACCGCCCCCTCAGGGGAGCGCCGCCGCCCCCCTTCCCGGGTGACGCGCACCAGCACCCGGTCGCCATTCCAGGCGTGATTGAGCTGATGGTCGCGGATGTAGATGTCCTCGCCACCATCCTCGCGAAGGGCAAAGCAGAACCCCTTGCTGGAGCAGCGCAGGCGGGCGGTGATCAGTTCAGGATTATCCAGCCGCCTCAGGCCCTCCTCGCGGTTCTCGAGCAGCCCGAGCCGGGCGAGGGGTTGGAGGCTGAGGCCCAGCTGCCGGCACTCGTCGCCATCGGAGAGACCGAGGGCCTTCTCCAGTCGGGCCAGGGGCAGGAACTCCTCGCTGGGGAGCTGGTCGAGCAGGTCGGCGACCGTGAACTTCATCGGTGATCGGCGGTGGTTCGCCGCGGCGGCGGCGGTGGATGGAAAGGGCCGGCGTTGGGATGGGGCAGGCGCGGAGGCTCTGACACGAAGGGGGCCGGTTTCGACAGGTGGGCCGGCAACGTCAGGGAGCCCGGCAGGACGCTGATGCGGTCGTTCCCGTTGGGGCCAGCGTTCGGTTCAGCGGGGTGGGCTGCGGTCGGGTCTGGGATGCGGGCCCCGATCCCCGCGGACCTGGTCGCCCTCCGGGGCGCTGGGGAGATCCGACGCCGGGACGCCGCATCGGGCGGGGGCGGGGATGGGCAGTCAGGGAGAGGCGGGAGCGAACTCCGGGGCAGACCCGAGGCGACCAGGCGCTGACGAAGGGTTGATGCTTCGGCGCTGGGCCGGCTGACCGGTGTGGAAGGTGGCGATGAAGCCTCTGGAAAGAGCCCCGTACAGGGCGCTGGTGGGGTGCGCTGATGGCGCCCTCCCGTACCTTCCCCACCGACTCTAAGGATCGACCTCAGGGCTGCCAGCTTCGCCGCTGGTTCCGGTGGCGTCGCCTGCGCTGCGGGAGCGCAGGATCAGCCGTCCACCAAGGATCAGGAAGCCGATCGAGGCGGCCAGCTGCAGGGCGTCGGTGGGGATGAGGCTGGAGAGGGAGCCCCCGGCCGCCGCCCCCACCAGGCTCGCCAACACCAGCGCCGTGGCGCTGCCGGCGAACACCGCCCCGGGTCGTTGGCTGGTGCCGCTGATGCTGACGATCGCCAGCTGGGTCTTGTCACCCAGTTCCGCCAGGAACACGGTGACAAAGGTGGAGGCGAGCAGCGACAGCATCGGAATCCAGAGAATGGAGCTAGGTGCCGAGGGCGGCGACCGCCGCGGCTGGGAGCGGGGCCAGGTGAAGCACCGCCTGCCGTCCGAGCCAGAGCCCGAGGGCCACCATCAGCACACCGGCGGCCCGCTCCAGCTGTTCCGGTGCCATCACCGTCGACAGCCACCGTCCGAGCACAACCCCCACCAGGCTGGAGCAGATCAG
Source organism: Cyanobium sp. (assembly GCA_049426205.1). Lineage (GTDB taxonomy): Bacteria > Cyanobacteriota > Cyanobacteriia > PCC-6307 > Cyanobiaceae > Cyanobium. Next base: position 14,160 of record JBMSXZ010000039.1, on the reverse strand, counting down.
GGCCAGGGACGCCCCGAGGAACACGACGCCAGGGCGCCCCGATTCGGCCGAGAGGAGCAGGGCGGCGAGTTGGGTCTTGTCGCCAAGCTCGGCCAGAAAGACCGTGGTGGCGGTGCTGAGGAACACGCTCAGCCAGGAGGCCGCGCCCAGGGCAGCGGCGGGAGCTGGAGCGGCGACCGCAGGCTGGGACGCGGTGGGGTCCTGGCTGAGAACCTCCGAGGATTCGGGAGGCTCGGGGCTGGAGCCATGCGGCTGCGGAAGGCTCATCGTGATCGCCGGATCGCTCGCAGAAAGCGTCGCATCACCTTGCCACGGCCGCCGCGCTCACTGCGGATCTGCTGGGTGCAGCAAGCGATCGCCAGGGCATCGCCATCCTCGCCGCGCTGGCCGAAGAGCTGGATCAGGGAACCCACCCGGCAGAAGTCCGGGCGATCGGCGTAGATGCGGCAGCGCTGGCCGCCGGTGTCGAAGTGGATGCACCAGCCATCGGGACCCACCATCGCCAGGTAACGCTGCCGCTGGTCTGAATCCAGGGCTTCCAGGGCCTCCGGCCGGCGGAGTGGATCGAGGCGGCAGCAGCAGCCACAGCCGCTGATGCATTGCCACCGCTGCGAGGCAGCCGTCGTCGCGCCGCAGGCCATTCCCACCCCCCATGACAAGCCGTCACACTGCCACCCGGGAGCCAGCCCTGGCCAGGCGCCCAGCCCTACACTTTGCCTGCAGCGCCATTCCCCGATTCGCCATGGGCATCGATTTTCATCTGATCTCCAATTTCGCCGCCCTGGCGCTGATCACCCTGGCTGGCCCCGCCGTGATCTTCATCCTCTTCTACCGCCGCGGTGCCCTCTGAAAGGCTGCGGGATAGCCGTTCCCGATGCCGGATCGAAGCTGGATCGGAGCTGACTACTGGCCGATCCGGACCTGCTTGATCCGGATCGGCGGCTCGGGATCGGCCAGGAATGGCTGCTCAGGGAAGGCCAGGAATGGCCGGACAGGATGGGCCAAACCGGTCGCTCCAGTGATCGCGTCTGATCCGGACCCGATGATCGTGAACCAGAGAATCTGACCATGGGCCTCCATGGCCAGGCGTTGTTGACCGGCCCACGGTCAGCGCCAGCCATGACCCTTGAGGCCGTGAGCATCCCGTCATGACGATCGAGTTGCAACAATCGAGTTGCGACGATTGCGTGATGACGATTAAGTCCTGACGATCAGGTGAGTCCTGACGATCAGGTCCTCGCCATCAAGCCGTGAGTCCGAGGGCCAAAGCCGCCACCTGCACCAGCCGCCGCAGATAGGGATGCTGGCTGACGTCGTCCTCCACGCTCGCCCTGAGCTCGATCCCGGCGTCGTTGCGAATCAGCAGCTCCTGGCCCTCCCGGCGGCAGTGGTAATGGCGCTGCCGGTGCCGCACCACCACCCCATCGACCAAGCCGGGTCGCAGCGCCACCAGCTCCAGCTGCAGCCGCTCCTCCCCCTGCCAGCGATCCAGGCGCAGGCGATAGGCCAGATCCACCAGCTCCGGCACGGGGTCTTGATCCGGCCATCGCCACCCGATCGCACGGCGTCGGGCTCCCTGTTGCTCCAGTTCAAGATGCAGGTGGCCGCCGCGCAGCCGCCGCTGCTCCAGAACCCGACAGCCACTGCTCCAGAACAGCGGCGCCGGATGGCCGATGCCGAAGGGTTCGAGCCGTTGCAACTGCTGCCAGAAGGGCCGATCGATCCGCTCCAGCCGCAGCTGGGCCTCCGGCTCGATCGGGAAGCGGCCGCCGTTGCCCTCCAGCCAGGCCATCGCCAACTGATCCAGTCGGCTGTGGAGTTCCCCCACCCGCTCGGCCCGCACCGTGAAACCGCCGGCGGCTGGATGGCCGCCATGGCGTTCGAGCAGATCGGCGCAGTCGTTCAGCGCCTGGTCCACGGCAAACCCGCGGGGAGCTCGCACCGAGGCCCGCAGCCTGCCGCCGCCCTCGCTGGCCAGCAGGGCAACAGGGCGATCGAAGCGCTCCATCAAGCGGGCGGCGACGATGCCGATCACACCGTGATGCCAGTGGTTCTGGGCGAGCAGCAGGAAGGAGGCGCGCTGGTCGCCGTCGGCCTCCAGCAGGGCCAGGGCCTCAGCCTCGATCGCGGCGCAGAGGTCGCGGCGCTGGCGGTTGAGGGCATCGCAGCGGCGGGCCAGCTCCAGGGCCTGGTCGGCGTCGTCCGTGGTCAGCAGCTCGACCACCAGCAGCGGATCCCCCAGGCGCCCCACGGCATTGAGGCGCGGGGCGATCTGGAAACCGACCGTGCCGGCATCGATGCGGTTGTCCTCCACCCCGGCGATCCGCAGCAGGGCCCGCAGCCCTTGCAGCCGGCTCTCCCCAAGCCGGGGGAGCCCATCGAGCAGCCAGCGTCGGTTCACCCCCTGCAGGGGCGCCATGTCGGCAATCGTGCCGATGCAGAAGAGGTCCCGCGCCATCGCCTCCCCGTCGGCCCGGGCGAGGCTGCGGCAGAGGGCGCTGGCCAGCACGAAGGCCAGCCCCACCCCTGCCAGGCCCCGGTAGGGGGAGCCGTCCGGGGTCACCGCCGGGTGGAGCAGGGCCAGGTGGGGTGGCAGCTCGGCTGGCAGGGTGTGGTGGTCGGTGAGGATCACCTCCACCCCCAGGGCCTGGGCCCGTTCGAGGGCGTCGCGGGCGGCAACGCCATTGTCGACCGTGATCAACAGGCCGATGCCCTCGGCCGCCAGGGCCTCGACCATCGCGGCATTGAGGCCGTAACCGTCCTCCTGGCGGCTGGGGATCGCCGGTTTCGGCGCCGCCCCGAGACGCCCCAGCACCCCCACCAGCAGGGCCGTGCTGGTCATGCCATCGGCGTCGTAATCGCCGCAGATCGCCAGCGCCTCAGCGCGGTTGCAGGCCAGGCTGAGGCGCCGCACGGCCCGCGTCAGGTCCGGGAAATGGTCGGTCGCCGCTGGGGCCGGCGGCGGATCCAGCAGGGCCCGCACCGCCGCAGCATCAGCGAGCCCGCGCCGGCCCAGGACCGCCAGCAGCTCGGTGGGAAGGTCCGGCAGGGACCCTTCCGCCGTCTCAGCGCCCAGGCCCGGGAGTGGGGCTGGCAGCCGCCACGGCCGCTGATCGGCGGGGGAGGAAAACGGAAATCCAGGCATTCCTGCATTGTGCGGCGGCCCCGCCTCACCGCCAGCCCTACCCTGGCCGAAGCCGACGCTGGTTCCAGGGTATGGATGGGGTGTTGGGGGCGATCCTCTGGGACGTGGATGGCACCCTCGCCGAAACCGAACTGGCGGGCCATTTGCAGGCCTTCAATGCCGCCTTCGCCGACCATGGTCTTCCCTGGCACTGGGATCAGGCCACCTACCGCCGGCTGCTGACGGTGGGGGGCGGCCGGGAGCGGATCGCCGCCTGGATGGAGCAGCTGAACGACGGCTGCGGCCCTGGCTCCCCCATTCCGAGTGATGCGCTGCTCGATCGGCTGGTGGCCAGCAAGAAGCAGCACTACAGCGAGCTGTTGCGGCAGGGCCAGCTCTCCCTGCGGCCGGGAGTGGCCCGCCTGATCACCGCCGCCGCCGCCGCCGGCCTGCCCCAGCTGATCGTGACCACCAGCTCCCGGGCCGCCGTGCAGGCCCTCAGCCAGAGCTGCCTGGGGGACCTGGCCAGCGCCTTCAGCGGCTGGATCTGCGGCGACGATGTGGCGCGCAAGAAACCAGATCCCGAGGGCTATCGCCTGGCCCTGACCCGGCTGGGTCTGGCCGCTTCGGCGGTGCTCGCGGTGGAGGATTCTCCCCAGGGCCTGGCGGCGGCGGCGGCGGCGGGGCTGCCGACCCTGGTCACCCTCTCGGAGCTGACGCGCTCAGAGCCCCTGCAGGCCTTCGATGCCGCCGTGGCGGTGGTGGATGGGCTGGGAACGGAGCAGCAGCCACTGACGGTGCTGCGGGGCCCGGCTTGCTCCGGGGGGGTCGCCACGCTCTCCTGGCTGGAGCAGCTGCTGACGTCGGCGTGACCCCTCCCCCTCTGCAGCAGACCCGCTATGCGGGCCTGGAGCGTCGCCTGGGCACAACCCTGCTCGGGCAGCTGCGGCGCAGCTGGCGCACCGCCAGCCTGGCCCTGCTGGCCCTGCTGCTGGGGTACTACGCCGGCCAGAACCTGCTGACCCTGCTGGTGGTGCGAATCCCGGGGGGCAGGCCGCTGCTGGTGCTGACGCTGGTGGTGGTCACGGAGCTGGGGGTGCGCCTGCGCACCCGTCTGCTCGGTGAGAGCGAACGGTCGCTGTCCTGGGTGATGCTGGACAACCTGCGCATCGGAGCCACCTACGCGGTGGTGCTGGAGGCCTTCAAGCTTGGAACCTGAGCCTCGAGATCCGGATCAGACGATGGAGGCGGCCAAGGGGCACCCGACCGGAGCGCACCGCACCGACGCGCCCACGGGACTGGCTGCGGACCTGTTCGATGCTCTGCTCAGGGTGCGGGCGCGCTCGGGCTCCCGCCCCCCGGTGCTGGCCCTCAACGGGCCGGTGGGCGCTGGAAAAAGCACCCTCTCCCGTCAGCTCACCGTCCTGGCCAAGGCCAGCGGGCTGCGGTTGGCGGTGGCCTCGATCGACGATTTCTATCACCCCTGGCCCGAGCGCCTGGAGCGGCTGGCCGGCAATCCTTTCGGCGTGAGCCGTGTGCCCCCCGGCAGCCACGACCTGCCGTTGCTGTTGGAACGGCTGGCCGCCTGGCGCTCCGGGGAACCGCTGCGGTTGACCCGGTTCGACAAGGGCCTGGCCGATGGCGAGGGGGACCGGAGTGGCGATCAGGTGGTGGATGCGGAGGTGCTGCTGATCGAAGGGTGGCTGATGGGCTGCCGCTGCCTTGGTGAGGAGCGGTTGGCGGCAAGGCGCCCTGAACACCTGGCCGGTTGGTCCCTCACCCCGGAGGAATGGTCCTGGCTGCCCCGCTGGGACAGGGAACTGGCTGCCTATCAGGAGCTCTGGGCGGCCTGTGACGGGCTCTGGGTGCTGCGTCCGCTGCGCTGGTCCCTGCCCCGCCGCTGGCGCTTCCAGGCCGAGGCCAGGCAGAGGCGATCGGGCCAGGGCAGCCTCGAGCCTGCGGCGCTCGACCGACTGGTACGCGCCAGCCTGCATTCCCTGCCACCGCCCCTCTATCAGGACCCCCTTCTGGAGGGATGGACCGGGGCAGAAGCTGATCGTTCGAGCCGTTGGGGCCAGGCGGCTGCTGTGGACGAGCAAAAAAAGCCAGACTCACCCCATGGGTCCGGGGTGACCGCTGGCTCTGCAGGCACGGCTGAGGGGGTTGAGGCCGATCTGCCAGGGGCTCTGCCCCTTCTGGGCGTGACCGTGCTGGACGGCCGCCGCCGCCCGCTTCCTGAAGCGTCTCAGTCCTCGCTGTCCTCGGTTTCGTTGGCAATCGGGTAGACGAAGCCCTGGGCCCGGCCACTCAACACGGCCTTGCCGATCGAGAGGGCCTTGGCAGCGGCGACGCCGGCCTTGGCCTTCCAGTGGGCGTGGCGCTGGTTGCGCTTGCCTTTCGATGTTTTCTTCTTGGGAACAGCCATCCCGGAACCGCTAAAAGCAAACGATGATCATCCGCCGCAGCCTCGCCATTCGTCAATCGCTATGGTTTCGTTCTGAAAGGCAGCGCCGTGGCATCGTCGTTTTCCTCGTCACAGAGTCCGGTATTGCAGCCCTCGCACCCCCAGGCTCTGCCCACCCCTTCCGCCGCCCTGGCCCCGGCGTCGACAGGGCCCCTGGCCCCTGGCTCCGCCGAGGCTTCCGCTCCGCAGATCCGCCCTGTTTTCGAAGCTGCGCAGGATCCGGGGAGACCCCGGGTCCTGCAGGACGCCAGCACCCTGGTGGCCGCCGCTCCAGCGGCCGAAGGGAGCCCATCTGGCTCCGCCGGGTCCACGGTGACCGATCCCGTCGCCCCTGCCACCCCTGCGGCGCCATCGGCACCTTCGGCAGCGACCGCTCGCCCCAAGCCTCAGTCCCCCAGCGCCCCGGGCCAGGCCGAAGGGGTGTCGCCGCGACCGGACGGGGCCTTCTCCCTGCGCGGAACGGGGCGCGAGGAGCCCTCCTACAGCGAGCTGCTCCAGGACATCAACGCCGGCCGCGTGCAGGATCTGCTGCTCGCTCCGCGGCAGCGGCTGGTCACAGTCACCTACCGCGACGGGCGTCGCGCTGATGTGGCCCTGTTCAACGACAACCAGGTGCTGCTGCGCAGCGCCGAGCGGGCACGGGTGCCGCTGACCGTGCGCGATGAACAGCGGGACGAGGCGGTGGCCGGCCTGCTCGGCAATCTGCTCCTGGTGCTGCTGCTGCTTGCCGGTTTGACGCTGCTGATCCGCCGCTCTGCCCAGGTGGCCAATCGCGCCCTCGGATTTGCCCGCAGCCAACCGCGTCTGCAAGCGGAGGGGAGCGTGCCGGTGCATTTTGAGGATGTGGCTGGCATCGGCGAGGCCAAGGAGGAGCTGCAGGAGGTGGTCACCTTCCTGCGGGCGCCCGAGCGGTTCACGGCCATTGGCGCCAAGATCCCCAAGGGTGTGCTCCTGATCGGTCCCCCTGGCACCGGCAAGACCCTGCTGGCCCGCGCCATTGCCGGCGAAGCCGGCGTTCCGTTCTTCTCGATGGCGGCGTCCGAGTTCGTTGAGATGTTTGTCGGTGTCGGCGCCAGCCGGGTGCGGGATCTGTTCCGCCAGGCCAAGGCGAAGGCGCCCTGCATCATTTTCATCGATGAGATCGATGCCGTCGGTCGCCAGCGGGGGGCTGGCATCGGTGGCGGCAACGACGAACGGGAGCAGACCCTCAACCAGCTGCTCACCGAGATGGATGGCTTTGAAGACAATTCCGGAGTGATCCTGCTGGCCGCCACCAACCGTCCCGATGTGCTCGATGCGGCCCTGATGCGGCCGGGCCGCTTCGACCGGCGCATCACCGTGGATCTGCCCGATCGCAAGGGTCGCGAGGAGATCCTTTCGGTGCATGCCCGCACCAGGCCCCTGGCCGAGTCTGTGTCGTTGGCGGACTGGGCGGCCCGCACCCCCGGATTCTCAGGCGCCGATCTCTCCAACCTGCTCAATGAAGCCGCCATTCTCACCGCCCGCCGGCAGCAGCAGCACATCGACGACAGCGCCATCAGCGACGCCCTGGAGCGCATCACCATGGGCTTGAGCGCTGCACCCCTGCAGGACAGCGCCAAGAAGCGACTGATCGCTTACCACGAAGTTGGCCACGCCCTGCTCACCACCCTGATCCCGAGGGCCGACCGGCTCGACAAGGTGACGCTGCTGCCCCGGGCCGGAGGTGTCGGAGGCTTCGCCCGCACCATGCCCGATGAGGACATCCTTGATTCGGGTCTGATCAGCAAGGCCTATCTGCAGGCCCGTCTGGTGGTGGTGCTCGGGGGACGGGCCGCCGAGATCGTCGTCTTCGGCCCCAGCGAGGTGACCCAGGGGGCTGCCGGCGATCTGCAGACCGTGACTCAGATCTGCCGTGAGATGGTCACCCGCTACGGCTTCTCCAGCCTGGGCCCACTGGCCCTGGAATCGGATGGTGGCCAGGTCTTCCTCGGCCGGGACTGGATCCGCTCCGAGACCAACTACTCCAGCCGCACCGGCACGCTGATCGATCGACAGGTGCGGGCCCTGGCCAACGGCGCCCTGGACCTGGCCGTGGCGGTGCTGCGACCCCGGAGGGACCTGATGGATCGCCTGGTCGAACGGCTGATCCTGGAGGAGACCATCGGTGGTGAGAGCTTCCGGGCCGAGGTGGAGGCCTGGGAGCAGGCCCATCCCCAGATGCCAGCGGTGCCCCTGGGGCTGTTCGGCCCCCTAGGCGCTGGGCCCGCCGGCAAAGCGGATGTCGAGGCTGCGCAGGTAGGTGTGTAAGCCGGCATCCTGAATCGGCATCAGGCGGGCCATGCGACCGCTTGCATTGACGTGGGCGTGCCACAGACCCGGAGGCGTGAGAAAGACGCCACCGGGTTCCCAATCGATCCGGCGCGGGTTGCGGATCTGCCCCTCCCCGTCCAACTCCGAGCCGACCAGGGTGTAACAGCCGGGGTCGCAATCGAGGATCAGATCAATGGCGACGGATTGATGGCGGTGGGGCGGTTGCACGGCGCCGGCGGGGACCAGGCCGAGCATCGCCCAGAGGGTATGGCTCACGGTGCGACTGGCGGGCAGATCGGTGTGGCCAAGCAGCAGGCTCAGGCGGTTGGCGCGGCTGGCCGAGTGATCGGCCTCCAGCCGGGCCAGCTCCGCTTCCAGCCGCTCGGCCCGGTAGAGGGCGGGCCGGAACCTGGGCGCCGTGGGGGCGACCCCCAGGTAGTGCAGCAGCGGCCCGTCATGGACCCAGAAGAGGCTGCTCTCCTCGGCAGCCGCCAGGCTGGGGGTCGGCCCTGCCGGCAGCACGATCACATCCCCACTCCCCCAGGCGATGGCCAGGGAGTCTGATCCTGGTGCTGCGGGACGCTGCAGGGTGCCCCGACCGCTCAGCACAACCAGCAGGGAGCTGCTGGCGACAGCGGCCAGCTCAAGGCTATCGGCGGCCAGGATGCGCAGGACATGGGCCGCGAGGGCCGGGCTGGTGAGCGGGCCCTCGCAGCGGAGTGCGCTGCTCAGGTCGAGGGGGTGGATGGCCGTAGGGCCAATGCTGTGGTTCGCGGCATCCCAGCGCTGCAGGGGGAGGGGTTCGGTGAGACCGGGCCGCACTGGATTGGCCGCCTGGGGGTAGTCGTAGATCAGGGCGACGGCCTCCAGCGCCACCCCGGCCTCGAGTTCAGCCCCGGGATGGGCCTGATCTGACACGGTGCTCTGCTCGGGCGGCGTGCTGATCGCAGGCCAATGCCGCTCCGCAGAACCAGCAGCGGCCCAGGGAGTGTCTTGAGCCAGCCCTGGGGGCAGGCTCGTGGTGGTTGTGGCGCCGGAGGTCAGGGGGTCGAGGGAGGACGAGGAGTTCTGGATCACCAGCCGAGCAACCGCAGGTCTTCCACCCTATGGAGTCGGTCCGCCAGCTGACGGCCCAGGGGGCGCCATGACCGGTGGACTGGCCCTCAAGGCCGGCCCGTCAGCCGCCGGCCACGGCCGGGACAATGCTGACCTCATCGCCATCGGCGAGGGCGGTCGCCTGGTGGTCGAGGAAGCGAATGTCCTCGCTGTTCACATAGACGTTCAGGAAGCGGCGCAGCTTGCCAGCTTCGTCACAGACGCGCTCACGGATGCCAGGGAAACGCTCCTCCAGCGCCACCAGCACTTCGTTGATGCTGGTGGCCTCAAGGCTGACGCTGGCCTCACCGCCGGTGTGTTTCTGCAGGGGGGCGGGAATCAGGACCTGAACGGCCATGGGTTCGATGCAAGGGATGAAGAAGGGGGACGGGGGGCAGCTCCCCCGGGCTCTGGGATCGCGATGGGGGCCGCCCAGCCCCGTTGGGGCAGGGAGTTCAGCCCACCGTCTCCCAGGTGGCGCGATGCAGGGACTGGGCCCTGTCCCAGGCGCTGTTGAAGCTGTCGAGCTGGGCCTCGATCAGGAAGGGTTCACCGATGGCGCTGGCCACGGCTTCGGTGGTTTTGAGGCCGTTGCCGGTGATGTAGGCCACGGTGGTCTCGGAGGGGTCAATCTTGCCCTGTTCCACCAGCTTCTTGAGCACCGCGATCGTGGTGCCACCGGCGGTTTCGGTGAAGATCCCCTCGGTTTCGGCAAGCAGCTGAATGCCAGCGATGATCTCGGCATCGCTGACAGCGGCGATGGCGCCACCGGTGCGATTGGCGATGTCAATGGCATAGGGACCATCGGCGGGATTGCCGATGGCGATCGACTTGGCGATCGTGTTGGGTTTGACCGGTGTGATGAAGTCGCGGCCCTCGGCGAAGGCCTGGGCGATCGGACTGCAGCCCTCGGCCTGGGCACCGCTGAAGCGGACGGGCTTGTCCTCCACCAGCCCAACCTTGATGAACTCCTGGAAGCCCTTGTGGATCTTGGTGAACAGCGAGCCGGAGGCCAGCGGCGCAACGACGTGGTCGGGCAGCTGCCAGCCAAGCTGCTCGATCACCTCATAGCCGAGGGTCTTGGAGCCCTCGGAGTAGTAGGGGCGGAGATTGATGTTCACGAAGCCCCAGCCGTGGGTGTTCGCCACCTCGGAGCAGAGCCGATTGACCTGGTCGTAGTTGCCCTTCACCGCCATCACGGTGGGGTTGTAGATGAGGGTGCCCAGCACCTTGCCCAGCTCCAGGTCGCTGGGGATGAACACGCAGCACTCCAGACCGGCGTGGGCGGCGATGGCGGCGGTGGAGTTGGCGAGGTTGCCGGTGCTGGCGCAACTGACGGTGCTGAAGCCGAGCTCGCGGGCGCGGCTCAGGGCGACCGAAACCACCCGGTCCTTGAAGGAGAGCGTCGGCATGTTGACGCCGTCGTTCTTGATGAACAGATTCTTCAGACCCAGTCGGCGCGCGAGGCGGTTGGCGCGAAGCAGGGGCGTGAACCCCGTGCCCACATCGATCGGATCGGCCTCGATCGGCAGGAACTCCCGATAGCGCCAGATCGAGACAGGACCGGCCTCGATCGTGGCGCGACTGACCCGACTGCGGATGGCGTCGTAGTCGTAGACGACCTCAAGGGGCCCGAAACAGACGTCTTCGCAGACATGGCGCGCGCCGGCCGGATAGGGATGGCCGCATTCCTTGCAGCGCAGACCGGAGAAGGTAGAGCGGGAGAGGGTGGCGGTCACGGCGAGGGGCCAGCGATGCAAGCAAATTAGCAGCGGCTTCCTGGAGGCTTGAGAATACCCGATTCCCGGTATCGGGTATTAGGGCTCTGCTCGGGCGGGCTTGACCCCTCCGCCCCCGTTCCTAACCTCAGCCCGTGAGAATCCCTGCCTCCACCGGCGGTCTGCGGCCGGCACCCCCGCCCCCGAAACGCCCTGCGCCCCCCTCCACCACGGGGCAGCCGCTGCCGCTGGTGCCGGTGCTGGCCCTGGCGATGGGCCTGGCGGTGCTGCTCCCCCGGCTGGGGATCGAGTGGCAGTGGTTCGCCCAGTTCGATGCCGAAGTGGTGCTGTTGCGGCGCTGGCTGCTGCAGTTGATCGCCTTCACCCTGGTTCTGGGTCTGGGGATCCCCCTGCAGTTGCAGCAGCTCCAGCGCAGCTGGCGCCTGCGTCAGGCCGCAGCACCCAAGCCGATTCCCCCCCTGCCGCTGCTCACCCTGCCGCCCCTGACGCTGCTGCTGCTGCTCGGCACCCTGCTGCTGCTGCTGGCCGGCGGCCTGACCTATCTGCTGGTCCAGGCCCGCGACCTGATCGCCTCGCCCTTCAGCGGTCGGGTGATCACCGGCATCCCGGTGTTGGCCGACCTCCCCCCCTGGCTGTTCCTTGGCCTCGCCTTCGGCCTGCTGCTGCCGCTGCTGGTCTGGCCCTACAGCACGCTGCGGATCACCCTCGGGGCTGCGCTGATCGCCTCGGCCACCGCCCTGGCCCGCGGCTGGAGCCTCTGGCTGCCGGCCCTGCTGGCCTCACCGTTCGGGCAAAAGGATCCGGTGGCCGGCATCGATCTGGCCTTCTCGGTGCTGCAGCTTCCGGCCCTGCATCTGCTGGTGAGTGTGGTGATCGCCCAGGCGGCCGTGGGGCTGGCGGGTTGTCTCTGGCTGACACTCACCGAGGGCACGAGCCTCAGCGACCTGCGCTACCCGGGCCTGAGCCGGGCCCAGCAGCGAGTGCTCCAGCCCCAGCTGGCGGTGTTGGCGGTGATGGCAGCCCTGAGCAACGCCTTCGCCCCTTTCGATCTGATGGTGCGGGGCAGTGGCGTGGCGGCCGGGGCAGGCTTCGTTGACCTGCATGTGCGTCTGCCCCTGCGGCTGATCCTGGCGGCCCTGCTGCTGCTCACGGCCGTGGGGCTGATGGTGCCGCTTCCCAGGGGCTGGCTGCGTCGTGGTGCCCTGATCCCGCTGGCCACCACGGCCCTGCTGGTGCCCTTCGCCGAGTGGATCGTCGCGCCGCTGGTGCAGCGGCTGGTGGTGCAGCCGCGGGAGTTGGCGATCGAGGCGCCCTACCTGAAACGCTCGATCCAGGGCACCCGACGCGCCTTCGGGCTTGAGGCGGTGCGCCAGCTTGCCCAGGAGCCTCGACAGGAGCTTCGGCCCGAAGACCTGGTCAGCGCCCCCGGGACCTTGGCCAACATTCGGCTCTGGGACAGCAAGCCATTGCTGGCCACGAACCGACAGCTGCAGCAGCTGCGCCTCTATTACCGCTTCTATTCCGCCGCGGTCGATCGCTATCCCCTGGCCAGCGATCGGGCCCAACAGGGATCGCAGCAGGTGCTGATCGCCGCCCGCGAACTCGATACGGGCAGCCTCGCCCCCGATTCGCGCACCTGGTTGAACCGCCACATGGTGTTCACCCATGGCTACGGCTTCACCGTGTCGCCGGTGAATGCCTTCGGCCCCGATGGCCTGCCGCTGTTCTTCATCAAGGACCTCGGCCGCAGTGGGCGGGTGCAGGGCATCCCCTCCCTCGGGATCAGCGATGCCGGGGCTCGCTCGGCCCTGCCGGTGGGCCGACCACGGCTGTATTACGGCTCGGCACCGGCCGCTTACATCATCGCCCCCTCGCAGGTGCGTGAATTCGACTACCCAGAGGGCGAGCTCAACATCTACTCCCACTACAGCGGCAGTGGCGGACTGGCGGTCAATGGTCCGCTGCAGCGGCTGATGGCGGCCGCCTATCTGCGTGAGCCAAGACTGCTGTTCTCAGGCTCGCTCACCGAAGCCTCGCGCCTGCATCTGCGCCGCCAGGTGAGTGAACGGCTGCGGGCCCTGGCGCCGTTTCTGCGCTTCGAGAGCCAACCCTATCTTGTTTCGGCTCGGGTGACCGACAGCCCGGGCTATGTCAGCGAGCAGCACCAGTACTGGTTGCTCGACGGCTTCACCACCAGTGACAGCTATCCATATTCCGAGGCCAATCCCAGCGGCATTCGCTACTTCCGCAATCCGGTCAAAGCGGTGGTCGATGCCTATAACGGCAAGGTCTGGCTCTACGTCAGCGATCCCAGCGATCCGGTGCTGGCCACCTGGCGCCGCGCCTTCCCAGAGCTGTTTCTGCCGCTCTCGGCGATGCCGGCGGCGCTGCAGGCCCACATCCAGGTGCCACGCAGCCAGTTTGCGATCCAGGCAGAACGGCTGTTGCGCTACCACGTCACCGATGTCCGCACCTTCTATAACGGCGATGACGTCTGGGAGGTGCCGTTGGAGATCTACGGCTCCAGCAATACCCCGGTGGATCCTTATCACCTCACCCTCCAGCTTCCGGGTCAGAAGCGCTCTGAGTTTGTGCTCCTGCTCCCGTTTTCGCCCCTGCGTCGCCCCAACCTGGTGGCCTGGCTAGCGGCCCGCAACGATCCGCCCAACTATGGCGAACTGCTGCTGGTCCGTTTCCCACAGCAACGCTTGCTGCTCGGCCCGCAGCAGGTGTCAGCCCTGATCGAGCAGGATCCGGCGATCAGCTATCAGTTCGGCCTCTGGAACCGAGCCGGCTCGCAGGTGATCCACGGCAATCTGCTGGTTCTGCCGGTGGGCAAGGGCCTGCTCTATGTGGAGCCGATCTATCTGCGCTCGTCCAACAGCGACCTGCCCACCCTGGTGCGGGTGGTGGTCACCGATGGCCGCACGATCGTGATGGAGCGCAGCCTGCAGCAGGCCCTGTCGGAGCTGGTCAGCCGCAAGGGCAAGGCCTCCGCCGCCTCCGCCCTGCCCAGCGCCGCTTCCCCCCCGGCCCGGCCAGCGGCTGGCCGCTGAAGGGTACCGCCTGGTGCCGCCGTGTCAGCTGGGCCGCCTCCCTGGTCAGCCGTGGCCGGTGCTGAACCGGCCAACAAAAAAGGGCCCCGAAGGGCCCCAGGCAGGGTCAGGAGCCTGCGGCTCAGACGGCAACGGCGCTCTTGGGATCGAGGGCACCCTTGGCGTAGAGGGAGGCGTAGTAGTTGATGTCGCGCTGTTTGATCTTGCTGGCGTTGCCGGCACACCAGAACTGCTGGTAGCGATCAAGGCAGACCTGCTTCATGTAGGCCCGGGCGGGCTTGTTGAAGTGGCGGGGGTCGAAGTTGGCGGGATCCTTGGCGGCGGCCTCACGGATGGCGGCGGTGAAGGCCAGGCGGTTGTCGGTGTCGATGTTCACCTTGCGCACGCCAT
>JBMSXZ010000038.1:0-18841 GCA_049426205.1 Cyanobium sp. | reverse complement strand
GCGGAGTGGATAACCGCTGAAAGCATCTAAGTGGGAAGCCCACCTCAAGATGAGTGTTCCCATGGCATAAGCCAGTAAGGTCACGGGAAGAACACCCGTTGATAGGCTCTACGTGGAAGCGCTGTGAGGCGTGAAGCGGAGGAGTACTAATAGACCGAGGGCTTGACCAACCTCGAGCTCTACACGCTTGATTTCCAGAAGGCGAAAGCCGTAGCCTATGCAGTTCTCAGGGATCAACCTGAAGAGATCTGAAGCGTAAAGCAACAGGTTTCTATCCTGGTGTCCATGGCGCTGTGGAACCACCCCGATCCATCTCGAACTCGGGCGTTAAACGCAGTTGCGGCGACGATAGTTGGGGGGCAGCCCCCTGCGAAAATAGCTCGATGCCAGGTAAAATTTAAAAACGAGCCCGGTCAGCCTTGATGGCGGCCGGGCTTTGTTTTTTAGGCCGAGCAGGTTGTTTTACCCCAAAGACCTGAAGAGGTTGCCTGTGGGTAAGGGACGGTCGACAACCACCGCCGTGAGCCTCTGCTGCGATCGGAGCTTGGGCTCAGCGATAGCTGTGCAGCGCTGAAAACGATGCCAGGGAGGGATAGGGGCCAGGATCCTGTTGGGGATTGCCCGGTCTATGGCTGAACAGCACCTGGTAACCGGCGCGGCTGGCCGCCTCAAGTTCGCTGATGGCATCGCTGATGAACAGGATCGACTCGGGGCTGGTTGCCATCAGCTCGCTGATCCGCTGATAGCTCGCAGATTCCTGCTTGCGGCCGATCCGGGTGTCGAACCAATGCTGGAAAAGAGGGACCAGATTGCCAGCCTGAGTGTGACCATAGAGCAACTGCTGCGCCCGAACAGAGCCAGAGGAATAGACAGCTAGAACCAGCCCTTGCCGATGCCAAGCGTTCAGGGCTGGTGGTACATCTTCAAATAGGGGGCCGTGCAGGTCTTGGTTGGCATATCCTTCTTCCCAAATCATCCCCTGCAACTCCTTCAATGGCGTGAGCTTCCGATCAACGGAAATCAGCCACTGTAGGTAGGGAGTGACCAGCACGGAATCGGACTCTGTCTGCCATTCATCCCGTTTGCAATTTGCAAGTATCGGATCGAAATGTGGAGCCGTTGAGTCGGGCTCCTGGCGCCAATGGTTGATCAGATCGTCGACAAGTTCCCTGACGGCTGGCTCCTGTCCATGCGAGGACAGGAAGGATGCTAGGTGATTACTGGAGTAAGGAAAGAGTGTTTCGGCGACAAAGCTCACAGGGCAGGTGGTGCCCTCGATATCCAGGAGAAGATGGCTGATGGTGGCCATCAATGACTCGAATGTCAACGGCATGGGTCTGGGTTCAGGTGGCCTGGGGGGTGAGGAAGGCCTGCCAAAAGCAGGCGCCGCCATTGCTGCTCCAGCAGAAATTCGTGGATCTCCAGATGGCGCTTGGCCTCCCAGAGGTCCCCCCCCCAGGCATAGAGGCCGTGACCGCTGATCAGCAGGCCGTGGGGGGCTTCCGACAGGTGCGGACTGGCCCGATCGCTGAGTTGTCTGAGGTCTTGATCATTGGCGAGCACCGGAACACGAACAACGGCCAGGTGGCTGGTCACGCCAGCCAGGCCCTTGAGCATCTCCAGATTCGTCAGTTCCAGATGGTTGATTTTCTGCGGAAATCTTGCATCCTCCTTCGCCCCTTCTGGCTCCCAAAGCGCCGAAATCAGGGTGCCGGCCTGGGAGTGGCTGTGAAGCACCGCACCAGCTCCGGTCGTGCGCACGATCTCCAAGTGCAAAAGGGTCTCTGCACTGGCCTTCCCTGTCCCAGCTACCACCTGTTGCTGCCCATCCACCTCGATCAGTTGCTCTGGGGTCACTGCACCCTTGTCGACACCACTGGGTGCCATCAGCAGGGATAGGGGGGCCTGTTGAAGCACACAGCTGAAGTTGCCCCCGGTGCCCTCACACCAGCCCCGTCGATGGATGCCAGCGATCACCTCGCAGAGGGCCTCGGCGAGGCGAAGGCGGGGAATGTCGGCGGACTGCCCGTGCCCCTGGGGATCGCCGCGCTGTGGCAGTTCATCCTGGCGATCTTTGGGGGCCATGCGCAGGAAATCAGGCGGTGGTGGTCGGTGCGAACGTGAAGCCCTTGGTTGCTCTCCTGTCCCCTGGGCCAGGTTCAGGTGTTTTCAGGGTATAGGGGACCAGGACTCCCTCCCACGGCCAAGGGTCCTTGCCGGGCGAGCTGGGCCGCCATGGAACGGAGGTCCAGTCCTGCGCCTGGCTGGGCGAGGTTATGGCTGATCGGTGGGTGGGGCGACGCCCAATCGGCTGTTGGGCCCTGGGGGAGGCGGTCGTGGCCCTCATGGCTGGCAGTGCCGACACCAGTGGGTGCTGCGCCCCGCCAGCCGATCCCGCACGATCGGGGCACCACAGCGGCGGCAGGGTTGGCCGGAGCGCCTGTAGACGCTGGCCTCCCCCCCGTAGTTGCCATTGGTGCCCGTCAGATCGCGGAAATCGCTGAAGGTGGTGCCGCCAGCGCCGATGCTGGCCTCCAGGATCTCCACCAGGGCGCTTCGCAGTCGTTCGAGGGCTGGGCGGCCGAGGCGACCGGCGGGGGTGTGGGGGTTGATCCCAGCGGCAAACAGCGATTCATCGGCATAGATGTTGCCGACCCCGGCCACCAGGGACTGATCGAGCAGGGCGGTCTTGATCGCTCGGCTGGAGCCCCGCAGCCGTTGCTGCAGATGGGCTGCACTGAAGGCTGGATCGAAGGGCTCCGGTCCCAGTCGGCCCAGGCCTGTGATCACTTGCTCGATGGGCCTGTTCGGCGGGACCCACCACATCTGGGCAAAGCTGCGGGTGTCGATGAAGCGCAGTTCATCCCCGGCCTTGCTCCAGAAGCGGACCCTGGTATGGGGGCACGGCTCCGTCCCCTCGGGTGTCTTTCCGTCTGGTTCCGTTGCCGTCTCAGTCTGAGCGGCTCCAGCCGTTTTCGAATCCGCTGGTGCCTGCGAGGGGGCTTGCGCCAGCTTCCGTTGCGGTGGCCGCTGCTGCGTCGCCGGCTTCAGCTCCGCAGGGGCGGCCGGTGCTGGCTGGGCTGGTGCAGCGATCCAGAGAAACTGACCTGTCATCCGGAGGTGCACTCCCCAACACCCGGCGCCCTGACCATCGAGATCACGCAGCTCAGCCAGCAGATACTTCCCCCGCCGCCTCCAGCCAGCGATGGTGCTGCCGCTCAGGCCCAGGCAGAACAGGGAGGGGTCCGGCGGAAAGGCCACCGCCCTGGCGCGCCTTACCTCGACCCGGGCGATGGTCATGCCCTGGGTCTGACGTTCCAGCCCCCGCCGCACGGTCTCAACCTCCGGCAGTTCGGGCACAGGCTGCAGCCATCGCAATCCAGGGAGATTGGCACAGTCCTGAGCTCTGCGGCCGCCTGGATCGATCGGGGCATCCTCCTGGAGCCAGGCCGCGATTGCTTCTGGCTCAGAGGGCTGGGGGGCGTGAGCCGCGGGGCGGGCTCGGGCTAACGCCTCCGCTCGCAGGGGGCTCGCCTTGCACCAAGGGCAGCCGGGAGGCCTCTCCCCTGGACTGGAGTGATCTGGGGCCGGGGAGCCGTCGCATGGGCCCCCCGGGATACCCCTGGACCGCAGCGGCGCCCCCCTCCGCAATCGCAGCGAGCCACTGGTCGCTCGCTCCTTTCAACGATCAACCGATGAAGGATCAACCGATCCCTTGATACCTCTGATGACGCCCAGAGCCCTTGTTTTTTCCAGGATTCCTTGTTGACTCCTGGTCTCTTGATGGCTCCCAGTTCACCCCGTGACGCCCCGCCCCGCTTCTGAGCAGCGGCGCAGTTGACGTTGGAGAGGGCGCCATCCATCGTCTTTGTTGCCAAAAAACACCCCACAAGCCCCAGGGTCCTGGCTGGGACCTGCAGGGGATGTGGGGTGCCATTTGGCTGCTCAGGATCTGCTGACCTGGAGCTCATGCAGAGAGATGGGGATGCGCTCCCAAGGAGAGACGCCAGCCCACAGATGGGCTCAGGCCTTCTCGAGTTCGCTCTCGGCGAAGTTGTTGGTGTTGATGCCGCCCTCGGAGCCGCTGAAGCCGTTGTAATTGACTTTGTCGAAGCGCACGACGACGGGGTAGCGGATGCCCGAGGTGTCGATCGACGCCACGGTGCCGACGTCGTTGAACCAGTAGGACTCGGGGCGCTTGATGCGCACTTTGTCGCCGCGGGAGATGGCCATCGCTGCTGGATCGGGTCGGGAGACGTTCGGGCTGACCCTACCCTCGACCGTTGGGGCTTGCGCCGGGCGTGTCACGAATCGTCGTTTGCGGGGGTGGCGGTCGTTCCGAACGGCCCCCATGCCTGGCCGAGCGGCCTTCCGACCCAGGTCGTGACCCCAGCCCAGCGGCCTGGCCGGTTGCCCCGGCCCGTCACTTCAGCCCATCTCCCCGACCTGTTCCCACCCGTGCCCGCTGCGCGGCGCCACCAGGGCCCGTCACCCCGGTTCGCCGCTCGTCCCGCTCCTCCCGGCGCCCGACGGCCTGCCGCTCCGGTGCCGCCCGGCACCCGTGGCAGCATCGCCCCGCCCTTCTCATGCCGCCGCCATGGATTCCGCCGAGGCTCCCGCCCTCAGCCTCGATCTCCCCGATCCCGAGCGCGATGACCTCAGCACCACGGAGTTCCTGGCCCGCCTGGAGGAGGCCTGGGCGGTGTGTGATCGCTTCGATCTGCAGACCGAGATCTGGCGGGGCCGGATTCTGCGGGCGGTGCGGGATCGGGAGAAGCGGGGCGGCGATGGCCGTGGCGCCGGCTTCCTGCAATGGCTGCGGGAGCGGGAGATCAGCAAGACCCGCGCCTACACCCTGATCCAGTTGGCCGATTCGGCCGACAGCCTGGTGGGCGACGGGATGCTCGAGCCCGACAGCGTCAATCTGTTCTCCAAGCGGGCCTTCCTCGAAACGGCGCAGTCCGACCCGGAGGTGCAGCAGCTGATCAGCGAGGCCGCCAATGAGGGTCTGCCGATCACCCGCAAGCAGGTGCGACGGCTGAGCGATGAGTTTCTGGCGGCCACCAGCCCCCTGCTGCCTGAGGAGATCCGCCAGCGCACCGCCGACAACCTGCTGCCGCCCCGGGCCGTGGCCCCCCTGGTCAAGGAGCTGGCCCGCCTGCCGGAGGACCAGCAGGAGGACCTGCGCCAGGTGCTGCGGGACGAGCCCGAGCTGGAGCGGGTCAAGGATGTGACCAACACCGCCCGCTGGTTGCAGCGGGCCGCCACCGCCAGCCTCAGCGTTCGTGCCTTCCAGCAGGGGGGGCTGGAGTTTGAGAAGGCCTTGCAGGAGGCGCGCCGGCTTGATGTGCTCGGGCTGCTCTCCGATGCGGTGGCCCAGGCCCAGTCCCTTGAGGCCGCCGTGCTGCGCCTCCACACCAGCTGGCGGCGCCTCGGGGGGCTCCAGGAGCGGCTGTGGGTGGAGAGCGGCAGCAGCACGCCCCACCTGCGGGAGCTGCTGGCGGTGTTGCAGTCGCTCAGCGGCAGCACCCTGCGGGTGTCGTTGGGGGAGCTGGCCGGCGGCAAGCGGGTGCGGCTGCAGCTGGTGGAGGAGGCGGCCGATCGGCTGGAGGCGCCGCCGCTGCCGCAGCCGCTGGATCTGGCCGATGGGCGCGACTGATGGCGTGGCATGCAGGGGGCTTGTCGCTTCGCCCGGCGAGATCCACTCCTCCCAAGGGGAATCGACCTGGTGGCTGATCGGCTGAAGGCATGTCCAGTGAACGACGACCGACGCCTGGATTCCTGGCCCATGCTGCCGATCACGGCACCACCCAAATCGACACCGCGGAGCGCCTGACCAGCCGGCCATCGCTCAAGCCCATGGGCTGCGGAGGCCCCGTCTGGCCTGATAGGACTCCGACTTGCTTCGGACCCTTGGCCTTTCCCTGGCTTGGGACGACGTCCAGCTTTCGTGACAATCGGCAGTCGCCCTCGATCCTGCGTCGTGGAACGGATGGCTCAGCACGGAAGCTGCTGTCTGATTGGGACGGGGGCAAAACGCCAGGCTTGAACCCAGCCTGCTTCACTACCCGTGGTGCCCTTACAGTGAGGACCCACCATCGCTGGGGTGCGTGCCGGACACCGACGGTGATTTGCCTCCAGCCGCTCACGGCAGCAGCAGCCCAGGCGCCCCACCCTCTTCCGACAGCGATCCCGCTGCCATCCCTCCACCCCCTGCCGGGAGATCTGGAGGTCGCCGCTCCCTCGCCACCCATCCCGGGATCAACCAAGGCCGCCCCGGCGACAGCGGCGAAGCCGATCCCGGCTCTGGCCCCTTGGCTCCCCTCCGCAGCGATCCGCTCCGCGAGGCCCTGCGTCGCCACTTCGGCTGGCCCGACTTCCGCCCCGGCCAGCGGCCCGTGGTCGAGGCCCTGCTCGCCGGTCGCGACTGCCTGGCGGTGCTGCCCACCGGTGCTGGGAAATCCCTTTGCTTTCAGCTGCCTCCCCTGGTCCGCGGCGGCCTGGTGGTGGTGATCTCCCCCCTGGTGGCCCTGATGCAGGACCAGGTCAACCAGTTGCGCCAGCGCGGCATCGACGCGGCCTGTCTGCATGGGGGGCTGGCGCCTGGCGAGCGCCGCCGGCTGCAGGAGTCCCTGGCCGACAATCGCTTGCGGCTGCTCTATCTCGCCCCTGAGCGTCTCCAGGCCGAGGCCACCCGCCAGCTGTTCGATGACGCCATCGCCAGCGGTTCGCTGGTGGCCCTGGCGGTGGACGAAGCCCATTGCATCAGTGCCTGGGGCCACGATTTCCGTCCCGATTACCGGCGCCTCGGCCAGCTGCGCGCCCTCTGTCCCGGTGTGCCCCTGGTGGCCCTCAGTGCCACCGCCGCCCCCCAGGTGCGAGCCGACATCATCCGCCTGCTGCAATTGCGGCAGCCCATGGTGCAGGTCTGCTCCGGTCGTCGCCCCAACCTTCACTTCGCCATGGATCGCCGCCCGGCCGATCCGCTGCCGAGGCTGCTGGAGGAGCTGGCCTCGGCCCGCGGTGCCGTGTTGATCTATGCCCGCACCCGACGCTCCGTTGAGGACTGGGCCGCCCGTCTGGTGGCCGCCGGGATTCCGGCGATCGCCTATCACGCCGGCATCGACCCGGAGAGCCGCGCCCTCGCCCTCGCCCACTTCCAGGACCAGCCTGCACCGGTGCTGGTGGCCACGGTGGCCTTCGGGATGGGGGTGGACCGGCCGGACGTGGGCTTGGTGCTCCACCTCGACCTCCCCGCCAGTCCCGAGGGGTATCTGCAGGAATCGGGCCGGGCCGGCCGCGATGGCCTGCCGGCCCGCTGCCTGGTGCTGTTCGCTCCCGAGGATCGCCTCAGCCTCGCCCGGGCCATTCGCGCCAGCGCTCCTGCCCCAGCTCAGACCCCTGGCGCCGATGATGCGGCCCAGCGCGACCAGGCCCAGCGCCAGCTGCGGCGCATGGAGGCCGTGGCGGAGGGGGAGGGCTGCCGGGAGCAGGCCCTGCTCCTGGCCGTTGGTGAGCTGGTGGCGCCCTGCGGCCGTTGCGACATCTGCCTCGCCCAGCCCGGACGCCAGGACTGGACGCAGGAGGTGAGCCTGGTCTTGGAGGCCCTGGCGGAACGGCAGGAGCGGGGTGGTGATCTGCGCCTGCTCAGCGAACGGATGGCCCGGGATCACGGCCGGGAACCGGAGCGTTGGGGCTGGCTGCTGCGCCGGCTGGTGCAGGAGGAGCTGCTGCACGAAAGCGACGACGGCAGCCAGCGGCTGTGGCTGCGTCCTTCCGGGCGCCGTTACCTGCGGGATCCCTGGCCGCTGCGCTGGGTGGCCTGAACGGGCCGCGCCCCATGGCCCTCGGAGGCGGCTGGACCTGAGCCTCAGCTGCCGCGGGTGCGGCAGAGATCATTGACCAGCCGCTGCTCGAAGTCGGCCTGGGGGCTGTCCCAGGTGCGCCAGTCCCCAGCCGTGCTGGTGGCGTTGAGCTTGCGGGCGCCGCAGTTGATCGCCAGATAGAGGGTGTCGCCCTTGGCGTTCATCACCGGTGCCACCAGGCTGCCGCCCATCGGCTGCCAACCGGACCAGTCGACCTGGAGGGGCCCGTAGCGCCGCCAGTCGAGCTTGGGCGTGGCGGCGCTGGCGGTGGCGGCTGGAGCTGCGGCCGGCGTGACGCTGCGGCTGGCGATCGGGGTCGCGACCGCGGTCGTTGCTGGGATGGCCGTCCGGGTTGCGACGGTGGTGGCGGCCCTGGGGGCCACGGCGGTGGCCGCTGGTCTGGCGACAGCCACCGGAGCTGTGGCGAAGGTGGTTGAGGTTGAGGCTGCGGCGACGGGGAAGGCCGACCGGGACGGAGCGGCGCTGGCCAGGGTGGTCGCGGTTGTGGGGGTGGCGTTGCGGAGCGGGGCGGTGGCCGCCGCCACGGAGCTGCCCTGCAGGGGGGCCGTCACGACGGGCCGTTCGGCGGCTGGGGCAACGGCCGCGACGACTGGAGCCACCGACTGCGGGGCCTCGGCCACCGCCGCCGTGGCGCGGCTCACCGGGGCTGGGCTCTCGGCCACAGGCCTGGGGGCGGCGGCAACGGGCCGGGCTGGGGCGCTGGCGGTCGTTGGTCGTGGGCTGGGGATCGGTCCGGTGAGCTTCAGGCGCCGGCCGCTCTCCACATGGTCGGGGTCATCGAGCTGATTGATCGCCACCAGGCGACTCATCGCCACCCCATAGCCCTCGGCGATCTCGGAGAGGCTCTCTCCGGGTTGCACCACGTGGACGCTGGCGCCACGGCGGTAGGTGGGGGCCTGGGGGGCTGGCTTGCCGGTGACCTTGAGCACCTGGCCCACCTCGATGTGGTCGGCCTTGCTGATGCCGTTCAACGCCATCAGGCGGTCGAGATCCATGCCCTGGCGGACGGCGATGTCCGAGAGCGTGTCGCCCTCCTGGACCCGCACCGTGCCGGTGGCACCACCGCCGCCCCCTTTGCCGCTGCTGACAGCGCGGGCGTTGGCCGGGAGTCGCAGCACCTGTCCCACCTCGATGTGGTCGGCCTTGCTGATCCCGTTGAGCTGCATCAGCTTGCTGAGGCTGACGCCGTGCCGGTCGGCGATCTCGGAGAGTGTCTCGCCCGGCTGGACTGTCACCTGGGCCGCCAGGGCGGGCAGGGGCAGCAGCAGAGCGAAAACCAGGGCGGCGAGGTAACGGCGCATGGGCACCCAGGAGAGCTGGCGGCACGTTAAGGGGCCCGGGCGGGCTCGCCCAGCCCCCCCCAGGCTCCGATCGGCATCCTTTCGCCATCCTTGATGCCTCGCCGCTGCTGCGACTTGGCCCAATGGGGCCCTCGCCGCCCGGTGATCGGGCCCTGGAGGGGATCGGCGCCAGGCGGGCTGGGGCCCTCGGGCCGCCCTCAGCCCAGCAGCCGTCGCAGCAGCGGCAGGCGGTTGCCGTAGGGCGGATAGCGAAAGCGCAGGTCCGGCCAGAACGGCCGTTCCATCACGCTGCGGCGGTGGGAGAAGGTGAGGAAGCCGGTCTCGCCGTGGTACAAGCCCATGCCGCTGGCCCCCACCCCGCCGAAGGGCAGGTTGACCACCCCCGCTTGCACCACCACATCGTTGAAGACCACGCTGCCTGAGCAGCTGCTGGCCAGCAGCCGGCGGCGGGCGGCGCCGCTGGTGCTGAACAGGTAGAGGGCCAGCGGCTTCTCGCCCCGGCGGACCCGTTCCAGGGCCTCCTCCAGGTCGGCCACCTCGAGGATCGGCAACAGCGGTCCGAAGATTTCCTCCCCCATCAGCGGATCGCGATCCGGGTCGGGCACCGCAATCAGGGTGGGGGCGATGCGGCGGCGCTCCGGATCGCTCTGCCCCCCCGCCAGCACCCGATCCCGGGCCGCCTCCAGCAGGCCGCTGAGGTGGGCGAAGCGGGCCGGGCTGACCACCGCCCCCAGATCCGGACTGGCCAGCGGATTCTCGCCGTAGAGGGTGCGGAATTCCTCGCGGATCGCCGCCACCAGGGCCTGGCGCCGCTCCGGCACCACCAGCACGTGGTCGGGGGCGACGCAGGTCTGGCCGGCGTTGATCCCCTTGCCCCAGGCCAGCCGCCGCGCCGTGACGGCGATGTCGGCATCGTCGAGCACGATCGCCGGGCTCTTGCCCCCCAGCTCCAGGGTCACCGGCGTGAGCTGACGGGCCGCGGCGGCCATCACCAGGGCGCCGACCCTGGAGCCGCCGGTGAAGAAGATGTGATCAAAACGCTCCTCCAGCAGCCGGCTGGCCATGGCGCCATCGCCGAGCACCACCTGCACCACCTCGGGCGGGAAGTGGCGGGGCACCAGCTCGGCGATCAGGGCGGCGGTGCGGGGGGCATGTTCGGAGGGTTTGAGGATGGCGGTGTTGCCGGCCGCCAGGGCGCTGACCAGGGGATGAAGGCAGAGCTGGAAGGGGTAGTTCCAGGGGCCGAGGATCAGCACGCAGCCGAGGGGCACCGGTTCAATCCGGGCACTGGCCGGCAGCACCCAGAGGGGGAGCCCGATGCCGCGGGGGCGCATCCAGCGGGCCAGGTGGCGGCGGCTGTAGGCCACCTCATGACGCACCGCCACCAGTTCGAAGTAGGCCTCGGTGGGTGCCTTGCCCAGGTCGGCCGCCAGGGCGTCCAGCACGGCGGCTTCGTGCTGGTTGAGCAGGGCGCTGAGGCGCTCCAGCTGCTCCAGCCGCCAGCTCAGCGGACGGGTTTCGCCGCGATTCACCGCCTCGCGCATTGTGGCGATGGCCACCGGCAGATCGAGGCTGGGGCTGGCGGCCGGGGGAGCCTGCAGGGCCATGGGAGGGTGGGATGCGCCCGCCACGCTGGCAGAAGCGCCGACCGGCTGTGGAGAGGCTTGGGCGGCGGACCCTGGATCTCCAGCCCCAGGGTGGTCTTCGGCCGCGACCCAGGGCCCCGGCCGCCTGCGCGGTCGACAGGGCCAGGGCCGCGCACCGGGGGGGGATGATGGTGTGACCCGCTACCAAGCCGGTGCCCTCCCGCCGCAGATCTGCCCCTGCAGCTCCCGCAGAAGCGATGCCCGCGCCCGCGCCCCTGGGCAGGCCCCTGGCCGGCGAGTTGGTGCTGCGCCTGCCGCTGCCGCTGCTGCGTTATCGCCAGCGCCTGGAGGAGCATGGCCCGATCGCGGGGCCCGAGAGGATCGAAGGACCGGGACTTCCCCAGGACCATGTGCTCCATCGCACCCTCGCTTTCTGAGCATTCCCCGGACCGATCGCGATCCGCCGCCCTGCTCCGGCAGCGGCGGCGATGGCCCGGCCGGTCAGGATCCGCAAGGTCCAGGGCGCAGGGGCCCGCCCTGGTTCCCGCCCTGCTGACCCTGGCCCTGCTGCTCGGAGGCTGCCGCCGCGATGGCCCTCCCCCCGAGCTGGGGGCGGTGCAGGTCGAGGCCGATGCCCTGCTGCGGGCCAATCGTCTGCGCACCACGCCGCTCCGCTTCACCCTGGAGGTGGGCGAGACGGCGGGCTACTGGGCCCAGCAGCTGGGCCTCTGCCCCAGGCCCCCCCAGGGGGAGGATCCCGACACGGCCTGTGCGGCCTGGGCCCATGGGACACCCGGTGATGCCGCCAGCCCCCTGCAGCGCCAGCTGCAGCGGCTGGCCTACCTCTACGGCAATGCCAGCGCCCGCACCTACCCCCAGGGACTGGTGAGCTTCGATCGCTCCTTCTTTCTCGTGCAGGGCCATGACCGGGCTGCCCTGCGCTGCGTGGTGGCCCACGAGCTGGTGCACTTTCTGCGGCGCCACGCCTACCTGAGCAGCCGCCGGCTGCAGCAGCCGGATCTGCGCGATCGGCCGGTGGCGGAACGGGACCGGGTGCTGGCCACCCTCAGCCAGCAGCAGGAGCTGGCCGCTGACCGCGGCGCCCTGCTGATGACGGCCATCTCCGGCCAGGATCCGGCCAGCTGCGTGCGCCAGCTCCAGGAGGCCGCCGAACTGGAGGGGGACTACGCGGCCGAGGATCCCCTCGCCAGCCACCCGGGCCATGGCCGCCGCATCGCCGCCGCCCGGGCCTATCTGGCCCGGGGGCTGGGGGCCGATCTGGTCGCCTGGCGCCGCCAGAGCGCCAGATCGGCAGCGGTCAGACCCCGCTGGCGTTGGGATCCCCAGGAGCGGCTGCTGACGGTCACGACCTTGCCATGACCGCCCGAAGGCCAGCGCCAGGGCATCGGCAGGCTGAGGCACTGGGGGCGGATGGGCGCGCCTGGTCTGGGGAGGAGGGTGCCGCCGATCTCCGGGTCTTCACCCCCGGACCGGCGGCTGGCGGCTGGCTGCGGCGACCCGCCTGAGGGCCAGGGCAAATCCGCTGAGGGGTAGAAACCCGACTATCCGGCTCGTGGCTTCGCGCTACACTTTGAAACGATCCTTCACAAAGGCTGTCACCGCATGTTCACGCTTGAGAGAGCCTCGAAGATTTTTCCTGAGACCCTGGCGGCTGATGTGGTGCCGGCGATCACCGCCCGCTATCAACTGTTGAGCGCCGAGGACCAGCTGGCTCTGATCTGGTACGCCTACCTGGAGATGGGCCGCACGATCACCGTGGCCGCTCCCGGGGCCGCCCGCATGCAGTTCGCCGAGCCGGTGCTCCAGCAGATCCGGAGCATGTCATTTGCGGAGCAGAGCCAGGTGATGTGCGATCTGGCCAACCGCGTCGACACCACGATCGGCCGCACCTACGCCGCCTGGTCGGTGAACATCAAGCTCGGCTTCTGGTACCAGCTCGGCGAGTGGATGGCCGCTGGCCTGGTGGCGCCGATCCCCGAGGGCTACCAGCTCTCGGCCAACGCTTCGGCGGTGCTGAACTCGGTCAAGAAGGTCGAGCAGGGTCAGCAGATCACGCTGCTGCGCAATTTCGTGGTCGACATGGGCTACGACCCCCAGAAGGGTGAAGGTCAGCGGGTGATGGAACCCGTCGTCGCTCCCACCCCCGAGGAGCTGCGTAAAAAGGTGTTCATCGAGGGGGTGATCAACCCCACGGTGGTGAGCTACATGGATCTGCTCAACGCCAACGATTTCGACAATCTGATCGACCTGTTCCTCCCCGACGGCGCCCTGCAGCCTCCTTTCCAGAAGCCGATCGTGGGCCGTGAGGCGATCCTGCGCTTCTTCCGCGAGGACTGCCAGAACCTGCGCCTCCTGCCCGAGCGCGGCTTCGCCGAGCCCGCCGATGACGGCTTCAATCAGATCAAGGTGACCGGCAAGGTCCAGACCCCCTGGTTCGGTGCCGGCATCGGCATGAACGTGGCCTGGCGCTTCCTGCTGAATCCCGAGGGCAAGATCTACTTCGTGGCCATCGATCTGCTGGCTTCCCCCGCCGAGCTCCTCAAGTTCGCCCGTTGACCCTCACCGGTCCCCGCCGCGGCAGCTCCCCCTGGGGGCTGCCCTTGGCGGCCGCGATCGGCCTGGGCTGGTTGCTCTCCCTGATCGTGCTGCTTCAGCTCGACCTGGCTGCCCTGCCCTGGCCCCTGCTGGTCGGGGCCGTTCTGTTGCGCACCCTGCTGCACACCGGCCTGTTCATCGTCGGCCACGACAGCATGCATGGAGTCTTGGTTCCGGGTCGGCGCCGTTGGAACGACCGACTCGGGGCCACGGCCCTGGCCCTCTATGCGGCCCTGCCCTACGGCAGCTGCCGCCGCAACCATCAGCTGCACCACCGCCGCACCGCCACGGCGGCTGATCCCGACTACCACCCCGATGCCCGGGCCGGGTTCTGGGCGTGGTACCGCCGCTTCATGGGCGGCTACCTCAGCGCCCCCCAGATGGCTCGGCTGCTGACCGGCTGGGCCGGGCTGGCTGCGGCGGCCTGGGCCCTGGGCCCAACCGGTCCGCTGAATGTGCTCTGCTTCTGCGTTCTGCCCCTGTTGCTGAGCTCCCTGCAGCTGTTCGGTTTCGGCACCTACCTGCCCCATCGTCAGCAGCGTCAGCCCCTGGCGGCCCCTGATCCGGTGAGCCTGGATCTGCCGGTGTGGCTGTCCCTGCTGGCCTGTTTTCACTTTTCTTACCATCTCGAACACCATCAGAACCCTGCCCTGGCCTGGTTCGAGCTTCCGGCACAGCGGCGTCGCCGCCGCCGCCTCGCGTCGGCCGTGGCTTCTGTCTAGGGTCGCCTGGAAGGTTCAGACTGAGGGTGGCCGTGATGACAGCCCAAGCGAGGGTGGAAGGCTGGACCGACATGGAGCAGGTGATCGCCCGCCATGCCTTTGACCTGGCCTATGGGCGCGCGGTCGAGAAACTGGTGGCGGTGGTGCGCTGCAAGGCGGCCGAGCTGAGCACCGTCGATTCGGTCTGGCAGCTCCACGATCTGCTCAGCATCGAACGGCACACGATCGAGGGCCGCTTCGATTTCCGCTTTGATGGGCTGCTGTTCGTGTTCGCCAGCCTGGTCAAGGATCAGCTGCTCCAGCTCGACGAACTCAACGGCCTCGATGCCGAGAAACTGGCCAAGATCGCCGCGATGTCCCGGTTCTGAACAGCCGGTTCGATCGCCAACGACGTGAGTCAGTGGCTTGGCTGTTGCGGTAGCTGAGGACCCTGTCCGACCTGCCTGCTGGTCTGCAATCGGTGGGACAGTTGATGGGGGAGTGGCGATCCTGACCCTCCAGACCCTGAGCAGGGTCGATGTCGGCGTTCAGGGCCTGGGCATTGAGTCTGGCGGGGATTGAGGCGTAGTCGTGAACCTGCCCATGATCGGTGGCCTGGTCGGTTCGGTTGATGGGGCGTTGGACGGGCGGCAGGGCAAGGCGCTGCTGCTGCGCGACTGGTCGGTGGCGACGGAGGGTTGGCCCATTGGCTGCTGCTGGCTGGCGCGCTGCAACAATTGCTGGTGCCGCTGAGGGCCTGAAACCATGGCCGAACCCGATGGCTGCATTCTCCACTTTCCCCAATCGGCTTGCAGTGGTTTTGATGGCGACCGGGGTCGCCGCAATCACCCAGCTCCAGCTTCCGGGAGTGGCTCAGACCTGGGGAGAGGCTGACGGCACGGTGAGGATCCAGTGGATGGCTCCGGCCCGCCAATCGCTGGCGATTCAGCAACAGCTGGGTTTCAGGGGCAGCGTCACCGCCGATACCTCGACGCAGACGGACTCGCGCTCGCCAGCGACTCGCTTCAATCTGGCGGGAGAGGTAGGGCTCGATCAGCTTGCCAAGGCGTTGTTGGCTGCCTATGGCGAGGAGCAGTTTGGAGCGATTGTCCTGCGTCGTGGATCCAACGGTGAACTGTTGATCAGCAACGAGAGCGGCATGCCCGCTGGCTCCATCGTTGTGGATCGCGGCGCCCATGGTGCGATTGTCCTCAATTCCAGGAGCAAACCTGGTCGTCAACAAGTTGTTGAAGCCATTCAATCACTGCTGCCATGAAAAGTCATCGCCTGCCAAGATCGTCATGGTTCGTGAGTGCCTTGGCCCTGGCTGTTGCCGGGGCGGGCTTGTTGCTGCCACTCCCCGCCCAGGGCGGCGGCCTGGAGATCAGGGATCGATCAGGTGGTGCCCTGTTTGGCTACAAAGAGAGCCATGCCCTTGTGATCTGGGCTGCTGCCTATCGTGACCCTTTCTGGAAAAAACTGAACAACATCAGCCTGGAGGTGGACCAGGTGGTTGCCGCCCTTAAGGCGCAAGGTTTTCAGGTGACCGTGGTTGCCAACCCAAGTTCGCAGCAGCTGACGGGTTCGATCGATCGTTTTATTCAGAGTCATGGGTTCCAGCCAGACAATCGATTGTTGATTTATTATGCCGGCCATGGCTGGACCCGTAAAACCAATTATGGTTACCTGGTGCCCATCGATGCTCCGGATGCCAGCACGGTGGAGGGCGATCTTAAGTTCGCGCGGATGGCGCTGAGTATGGAGCAAATTTTGTCGTGGTCCAAGCAGATCGAGGCCAAGCATGTCTTGTTTGTGTTTGATAGTTGCTTCTCGGGATCTGTCTTTAAGGTGCGTGGTGCTTCCAGGCCTCCCCTTTACCTGGAGCGTAAGATGAATTTACCGGTTCGAGAATTCATAACGGCTGGAGACGCTAATGAAGAAGTTCCTGCCAAGAGCATTTTTACGCCATTGTTCGTTCGTGGCCTGAATGGCGAGGCAGATCTCAACCGCGATGGCTACATCACCGGCTCAGAGTTGGGTGATTACTTGCCGCAACAGCTGTCCAGGTACACCCAACAGCAAAATCCTCAATACGGCAAGATTCGTGATCCTGATCTTGATCAAGGTGACATCGTCTTTCGGCCCCCCAGTCTTGATGGTGGCTCGGCTGCTGGCACCCCCTTGCCGTCCCGTCTGCCTGGTCAGGTCATCCCGGCAGTCCCCACGCCGCCCCTCACCAAGCCGATTCCCAGTCCCGTGCCGGCGGTGTCCAGCAGCAGCCTCCCCGCTCTGCCGGCCGCCCCGACTCCCCAGCCCGCGCTGGCCAAGGCCACGGCGGATCGGCCGCTGCTCTCGGCCACAGGCGAATCAATCGTCGGTCCATCGGCGGCCGTGGCGCTGGTGCGAGCACGGCTGCCCCAGGGGGCCCATGAACAACGCAACCAATGCATCACCATCAGCCTTGCCGGCAATGACCGTTACCGCTGCACGGTCTGGTATCAGCTGCCGTGAGCAGTCCCCAGGGCCGAGGGGCCATCGGCTGTGCCCGCGGCAGCTGCACGCCGCGTTCCCCCAGCGGTCTTTTCTGGCACGGAATGGAGTGTCTTCATGGTGACGTCAGGGTCAGGGAGTGAACGGGATCGGATCTTCATCAGCTACCGCCGCGACGATGCCCGTGGCGCCAGTGGCAGGGTCTGGGATTGGCTGCGCATCGGCTTTGGCAAGGATCGCTTGTTTCGTGATGTCGCTGATATCGGTGCCGGCAAGTGGCGGCGGAAGATTGATCAGGCCCTGGCCGCCAGCACGGCCTGTGTGGTGGTGGTCGGCAGGCGCTGGGCGGATGCCACCAACCTGCCGCGCCTTCAGGACCCCAACGACGTGGTGCGCCACGAACTGGAGACCGCCCTGGCCTGCGGTGACCGTGATCAGCTGACGGTGATCCCGCTGCTGGTCGAGGATGCCCAGCTTGCGGAGATTCCTGCGGCCCAGTTGCCAGCCAGCCTGCAACCGCTGCTCAGGGATTGGAATGTGCTCTCCCTCACGGAAAACGGTTGGGATGACGACACCCGTCGCCTGATCGATGCCATCGCTGCGGCGACGGGGTTGCCCCTGAACCCGGAGCTGGAGGAGTGGCTGGACCTGATCGGAGGCGCCCGCCAGGGTCTGGCCATGGTTCGTGGGGAGGCGGCTGCCGAGGCCGCGGCGCGGCAGGGGGAGGCGCAGGCTCTCCATGGTTTGATGCATCGCGCCGCCGATGCCGATGCGGAGGAGCGGCCGGCGCTGAAGGCGGCGCTGGCGGCCATGGCGGCTGGCAACACCTTGCTCGCGGAAGCTTCGTTTGAGCAGGAGCTGGAGGACAGCCGTCGCCAGCGCCAGGCTGCCGAGCAGCGGGCCCAGGCGGAGCGGCGTCGGGAGAGCGAGGCCGCCTGCCAGATCGCCGGCCTGGCCTTGGTGCGCGGTGACCTGGTCAAGGCGATTCGCTACTACCAATTGGCCCTGGATGCCACCCCGGGGGATCTTGATGCGGCCCTGGAGCTGGGGTATGCCTGGATCAGCCGCGGCGATCTGGCCGCGGCCCGAGCGGCACTGGAGCCGTTGATCGCCCGGGCCAGGCTGCTCGACCAGCGGCGCCAGCAGGGCCGGGCCTGGCTTGCCCTGGCGGAGGTCCTGCGCTTGCAGGGGGAGGGAGGGGAGGCGCTGGCGGCCAGTCAGCAGGCGCTGCAGATCGCCACCGATCTGGTGAAGGCCGATCCCACGAACATCCAGCAGCGGCGGGATCAGGCGATCGCCCTGATCCGGAGCGCTGATCTGGGTGCTCTCCAGGGAGATGGGGAGGGTGCGCTGGCGGGCTATCAGCAGAGCCAGGCGATCCTGGAACACCTGCTTCAGATCGATCGAACCTCGCTGCAGTGGCGTCGCGATCTTTCGGTCTGCCAGGAGAAGATCAGCTCCCTGCTGCTCTCCAGGGATGAGGGTGATCAGGCCCTGGCGGCGGCGCAGGCCTGCCTGGCATTGCGGGTGGAGCTGGTGGGCCTTGAGCCGACGAATACCCAGGCCCAGCGCGATCTTTCGGTCAGCCAGGAAAAGATCGGCGCTGTTTTGTTCGCCAGGGGAGATCTGATTGGGGCATTGGGATCCTTTCAGGCCAGTCTGGCGATTCGGCAGGCGCTGGCGGAACGGGATCCGGCGAACAGCCAATGGCAACGGGATCTTTCGGTCAGTCAGGAGAAGATCGGTGCCGTGCTTGGCTCACAGCAGCAATGGGAGCAGGCTTTATCATTCTATCAAGACAGCCTGCGGCAGCGCCAGATGCTGCTGCAACGCGATCCCAGCAACAGGGAATGGCAGCGCGATTGCTTCGTCAGCCAGATCAAGATCGGCGAGCTGCTGCAAGCTGCTGGCGATGGCTCTGGTTCGCAGGTTGCCTTCGAGGCTGCACGGGCGATCGCCCTGGAATTGACGCAACGAGATCCGGCGGCGACGACGTGGCAGCGCGATCTGTATGTGAGCCATCTCAAGCTTGCGGATCTTCATGCCGCCCAGGCCAACCCTGCCAGGGCCGAGGGGGAGTACGAGCAGGCCGCGATGATTGCCGAGGCCTTGTTGCGACGCGATCCCAGCAATCGGCAGCGGCAGCTGGATGTGGTGATCGTCTGCGCTCGCCTGGGCTCCCTGGCGGCCGGGCTGCCGCTCGCCAGGCTGGAGCAGGTGTTGGGCCGAGGCCGCGAGCTCGTGCAACGGCTCAGTGCCAG
>JBMSXZ010000037.1:0-19160 GCA_049426205.1 Cyanobium sp. | reverse complement strand
CAGGCCGAGTTCCGCAACAACAAAAACTCCACCTACAACGACATCCGCGTCTGGGGCGCCTTCCAGCTGAGCGGCGACTGGCGGGCCCTGCCCAAGTGGTGAGCTGCCCCAAGGCCCGCTGGCGGGGCCGCATTGACAGCCCAGACTGGCGGCGTTCCGTCCTGCCCGTCATGGCCGGCCCGTCTTTCCGATTCCGCCATGCCGCGCTGCCTTTGCAGGGGGCGTTGCTGGCCCTGCTGCTGGCGCCGGCCAGTGGCGCCGCCCCTGCCTCCGCTGTCGATCTGAGCGTCGCCGTCACCGCCGTCACCGCCGAGCTGCGCCAGGGCTGGTCCGCTGACCCCACCACCGCCGCCCTGCCCTTCCCCAGCGTGCGCCTGCTGCCACGAGACGCTTCGGTGCAGGGCACTTGCAACCCCAAGGCCCCGGCCCGTGTTCCTGCGCCCACGGCCGCCTATTGCGCCAGCAGCGGTGAGGTGCTGCTGGATCGGGATCTGCTCGCTGACGCCTACGGCCAAGCCAAGCCGCCCATGGGGCGTGCCCTGGTCACCTACTGGATCGCCACCGCGCTGGCGGAGCGGCTGCTGCCCGCCGCACCGGAAGGCACTGGAGCAGATCCGCTGCGAATCCTGCAGGCCACCTGTCGGGGAGGGGTGCTGCTGGGTGCCAGCCCTGCCCGCAAGTCGTTCCCGGATGCGACCCCCCTGCTGATTGCAGCCCGTTCGGCCTACGGCGACCGCTACGCGACGGCGGTGGGTTCGGCCAGCCAGCGCGGCTATGCCCTGCTCACCGGACTGGGAGCCACGGGCACATCCTCCTGCGATGCCACCGAGATGGCCGCCCTGGTGAAGGGAGCGGTGCCGGATCGAGCCCTGCTGGCCACGATCGAGCAGCTGCCGCCACCGGAGCGGGCCTACGGCAGCCTGCTCGGCGCGATCAACAGTCAGTGCAAGCCCTTGCTGCCCAAGCGGCCCTGCCCCCGCAAGCAGTAGCAGATCGATGCCGAGAAATCGGGAACCCAACGCAGAAGCTGACGAGAGCGAGCGCAAGCAGGTGATGCCAGGCAGTGGCTCCGATCGGGCCTGGTGGCGCCCACCGTCTTGGAGTCGCTCCCCGCTGCTGCATGAGTGGATCCGCTCCGGCGCCGTTCTGATTGCCGCGGTCTGGGGTGTTTATACCTTTATCTACAAAGATATCTATGTGCCTTCCCAGCAGCCGGCCCATCTCAACCTGGAAGCCTCTCTCAAGCCAGTGCCGGATCGCCCCACGGCAGCGGCCGGCCTGGAGATGCTGCTGGAGATCAGGGCCACCAATTCCAGCAGTCGCCGTGTGTATCTTCTGGCGAATATCTGGACCTTGAGAGGGGTTGACACAGCCCCACGAACGGGTCAAAAAGTAGATAGCGACTTCCTGCAAGAGTCGATTCAGTTGCTGCGGGATGGGTCATTGCTGCCTACAGAGCGCGGAGTCAGGCGCACCGCAGGGAAGATGATCGCAGTCGGGCGCCTGTTGGGTGATGAGTTCATCGACCCGGGCAACGCGGTGAATCGCTCGCTTCTAGTGCACATCCCTAAGGAATACGATGCGGTTGAACTCAGCCTGACAACGGCTCTCCTTTCACGGCGACAGGACAGATTTCCAGGTCAGCGCTTGGTCTTGGAGGTGAATGCTGATGGCGATCTCAAGCCTCTTCTTTGTTCAATACACAGGAATTCAAACACTTCGGAGCCTGATTGCCGTCAATACAACGATAAGGATGATAGTGAACTGCAGCGATACGATCCATATAAAGCCACCGTAACTCTCACTCACCAGATCGGCTTGCCGATGGGTGCGGGCAATTGAAGTGGGCCTGCGATCCAGGCACAAAATCTTTGCGATCGGCATTGTGGATTGCCATGGACCTCAAAAGGTGGGGACGGCGGATATAGGCGCAACTTGGCCTTCGAACAAGCCCTTCGAGTGGACAGGCCAGCTTCAGCTCTCTGTTACGCCACCCCAGCCTCCTTGCCTGCCACTCAAGGGCAGCGTTAGGCCCACCCAAAACAGCCAGCGCCTCTCGCTTGACGGCGTGGTTCTGCGTAGCTACGATAAAGCGTGGACATCGACTTCGATCCAGAAAAAGACGCTACCAACTTCAGCAAGCACGGCGTCTCCTTGGCTGCTGCTGCTCAGCTTGATTGGGATGCTGCACTGGCATGGATCGATGATCGAGCTGATTACGGAGAGCTGAGAATCGTTGCTTTGGCTCCGATTGGAGACAGACTCTTCTTTGTTGTCTTCGTTGATCGAGATCAGGCTAGGAGAATTATCAGTCTGCGCAGAGCCAACCGCCGTGAGGTCAATCACTATGTCAGAACGAATGGAGAAGGCTTCCATCCAGATTCCGTCACTTGAGGAGGATCGGGAGATAAGCAATGCTGCCAATGCCGACCCTGATGCAACGCCACTCACCGATGAGCAAATGGGTCAGATGGTCCCCTTGAAGGCGTTACGAGGGCGACCCAGACTTGCCAACAGGAAGCAGCTTGTTTCCATCCGATATAGTCCTGAAGTACTTGATTATTTCCGGTCTTCCGGTGCAGGCTGGCAATCCAGGATGGATGCCGTCTTGCGCCAGTATGTCGAGTCACATTCTGGCTTCGATGCAGAGGGGCCCTAACACGGCCATGCACCTGACCCGCCTCCGCAGTTTCACTATGCCCTCTGGGGATCTTCTCTTGTTGCACTCTGCGGGCACTGGTGATGGCCAGCGTTAGCGACACTCCTCAGGACAGAATGGCAGTAGAATCCCCTTGAAGGCCTCTGATCTCAATTTCATGTCATCAGCTCTTCACGAAATCGAAGAACAGGCACGCTCACTCTCTGCAGAAGATCGGGCAAAGCTGGCGGAATGCATGCTGGAATCACTCCAGACTTCCATCGAGGAAATAGAAGCGGCATGGTCAGAGGAGATAGCCTTGCGAATTGATGCATTTGAGAAGGGTGACATATCTGCATATTCAGCAGAGCAGGTATTTGCAGAGGCCCGTCAGATCTTGTCGTGACGGGTGTTCGGTTTGTTGAGCCTGCAAGGCTTGAGGTTCTTGCTGAAGTTGGTTACTACCATCGAGTTGAAGCAGGGCTTGGAGCCTAGTTCCTTGAAGCTCTTGAGGATGCGATAGCTCGTGCTCTGGTATACCCACTGGCAGGCTCACCAGCGCAAAATAGAACGCGCAGTGTGTTTCTCGGGGATTTTCCCTTCTCACTGGTCTACGGCTTAGACG
This sequence comes from Cyanobium sp., assembly GCA_049426205.1. GTDB lineage: Bacteria > Cyanobacteriota > Cyanobacteriia > PCC-6307 > Cyanobiaceae > Cyanobium. The sequence goes on along the minus strand of JBMSXZ010000037.1, from coordinate 15,897 downwards.
AACAGGGAATCACTATCTATGCACTGGCTCATCATGCAAGCAGACCAGGTTATTGGCGGAGTCGAACAGATGACCGCTGACATCAAGTTACAGAAGACGGGTGCGGAGGTTGCCTCTTATGCCGAGGCTATGTCCCGCTTCTGATCTTGGCGTTAGCCTCACAGCCAAGAGCTAGAATCAACAGACACTATCCTTGATAAAATGCACAGCTTGCAAGGTACAGCCTATCAAATTGCAGAAGCTCAACTAGACCAAACAAGGATACTAGCCGACCGAGTTCAGGCTATGCGCTCTACGGGTGCGCTTACCCCAGAGGTACTGAGCAAGCTACGAAAATACTTCAAAATCAAGAATATCTACAACTCAAATGCAATTGAGGGTAGCACTCTTGATGTTGGGGAGACAAGGTTGGTTGTTGAACAGGGTTTAACCATTAGTGGAAAGCCACTCAAAGATCAGGCGGAGGCCAAGAATCTATCTGCCGCTCTTGACTTCCTCGAAGAGTTAGCGAAGAATATTGAAACACCCATTACAGAAGCGGACATCAGACAGCTTCATTTCTTGGTTCTCACAGATATAAATCACGAAAATGCTGGAAGGCACCGATCGGTCCCCGTTGAAATTGGAGGATCAGCGTTTAAGCCGCCAAACCCTGAGCATATACCGAGTCAAATGAATCAGTTTGGCGATTGGCTGAAATCAGCTAGCAGCCCAGGATCTCTGTTTAAGCAAGATGAAGCGATCCTAGTAGCAAGTGCTGCCCATACCTGGTTTGTGACAATCCATCCATTCATTGATGGCAACGGACGAGTGGCAAGACTCCTAATGAATTTGCTGTTTATGCGCTATGGTTTTCCAATAGCCGTGATTACTCGAGAAGACCGTACACGCTACTATGATGCACTAGAATTGTCTCAAGTCTCAGACTTAACCGGATTTGTCTCACTTGTTGCGGAGTCAATAGAAGAGAGCCTCGAAGAATATGAAGCAGCCGCCTCTGAACAGAGAGACGCACAAGAGTGGGCAAAGTCTATCGCACAGAAGTTTGGCGCGAAAGAAAAGGTTGCAGCATCCAACCATTATGAAGTGTGGAAGAACGCAATGGAGCTTTTAAAAAGCCTTATTCGACAGACCGCAGACTTGCTTGATGCAAATTCCAACATTGGCAAGATATACTTTAATGATTTTGGCAGCCTCGGATTTGAAAAGTATCTCTCACTCAAGAACTATGGCTCTGCAAAAAAAACTTGGTTTTTTCGTATTGACTTTAAGATTGGCGCAAGGTCAGCTCGATACCTATTCTTTTTTGCTTCACCAAGTCACGCAATGCGTGGCCTCGGAGTTGACGTAACACTTCATTTAAGCAGAGAAGAGCCCGCAGGATCTTTTCACTACGAGTTTCTCGATCAGATAACAGCGCCCAATGTTCCAAACATAGTGGAGATTGGATATAATCCTGAGACCGAGGCATTCGTTGTCCAAGGCGTTGACTCGCGTGTTCGAGAAGAGAAGGTAGATTCTCTTTGTAGGCTCTTCATCCAGGAGGTTGTAGAGAAAAACTTTTGAGGCTTACATCCAGATGCAGAAGACGGGAGCGAGATTTGCTTGTCAACCCGCGAAATGCCAGCCCGCTTCTGATCTGGAGCGTTAGCCTGACCCCATGCGCAAAGTTCTGCAGGCTCGGAATCCCTCAGGACTGTTGCAGCAGCTAGAATCGCTAAAGAGGTGAAACATGACCGGCCTTCTCGAGAATCACAAAGATGCCATCGCGGGGCTTTGCCGCAAGTACAGCGTTCAGCGGCTTTTCGCGTTTGGGTCAGCGATCAGGGACGACTTTAGACCAGGGGAAAGCGATGTGGATCTTCTCGTCGAATTTGCTCCTATTGGTGGACATGCAAAATTCCATGCTTACTTTGAGATGCTTGATGAACTGCAAAGAGTACTCTGCACCAAGGTAGATCTCGTCATGAGCGGAGCTGTGCGCAATGCGATAATCGCCCGTGAGATTGAGAAGACCAAGAGGTTAATCTATGATGCGTGATATAATAGCCTACCTCTGTGACATCATTGATGCTTGCGATTCCATTGCTTCAATCCTTGCTGGCATCTCGATAGAAGCGTATGTTATGACGCGAGAAAAGCGCTCTGCAGTAGAACGGGAGTTCATTGTAATTGGCGAAGCGGTCTCAATGCGGGCCAAATTCTGGCCCGATAGATTCAGGCGCTTATCGGATGGACGGAAGGCAATTGGTTTTCGCAACATACTCACTCACAACTATGCTTCCGTTGATCACGAGACAGTATATGAAACCGCTCTCCAGGATGTCCCGAAGCTGAGGAGAGAATGTGTGGAGATACTCAGTGAGTTGGAGGACGTAGTGACAGACGGACCTGAGGAGAGCCCGGGGGCAGACTAACAATGCCATTCACCTGTTCCGCCCCCAAATGCCTCTTGTTTACCCCCTGCTCATTGCGGCCAGATGATGGCAAGCGTTCGAAGGATCGGAAGCCAGGGCAAGAATCCTTAGCATAAGATTAGTGGACTTAAAATTGACAGGTCAGCGATCTTTTCTGTCCCTATTGAAGGCCATGCATAGCAGGAAAGATTTAATATTCAAGAATCCGCTATGAACAGATCACTATGGATGACGATTCTCTGACAATATCACCGCCGATTTATATTGTCGGAATGAAGATCGATTGTTGGAGGTGCGGGGAAAGAATGCCGGTGGTCGCATTCTTAGCGCCGTCGGTTGAGGGCGCAGATGATCAGGTTGTTGTCCTGTCAGATGTTGTTGCTCTTCCCAAAGACGTGCTTGGATACGTTCAGAAACGAGTACCAACCTATCAGCTTAGCTACTCGAAAACAGTTCAAGGCAAATACTATGCGAATGTCTGTCCGAAGTGCAGAATGTTGTCCGGTGACTTCTTCCTGCATTCAGAACCAGGGGGACCGTTTTTTCCGACATGCGCAGAGGAAGCTGGTCTGCTTTATCTCGCAGAAATCCCTGTGCAGGGTCCGGTGCGCATTCGGGCTGGTTTTCACGTGGGAACGGGCAGGTTGATCCTGAAGCATGCGAAACGAATTCCATAAACAGGCTCTGAACACGGACGGCATACTCGCACAATCATTTGGGCAAGAGTTGCACGTGTGTTTAGTCGGGCGTTCGAAGCATCGGCAAGTCAAAATCCCCGCCACTCTCTTGGTGATGAGCTGCAATTACGTTCAAGCTGTTGCAAGCGTGCAAGCTTGCATTCGTAATCAATAAATCAACCATGGATGGACGCAAAGAGTATTAATAGCCGCAGTCTTCCAAATGGATATAGTCGAAATTTAAAATCGCCCCGGTTTTAGTAGCACATGTCAACTGGCTAGGCTCGGGCCGCGCGGCAGGGCTGCCTAAATGGGCGACGAAGGTGCGCTCCCGGCGCTTGTCACACCTCCGAGCGCCAACATTCCCTTGATGTCGTAGGCCAGCTCCCCCAGTCCCTGGCGGATCGAGCGGTAGCCGCCGTGCCGCAGCAGGTATGGCCTCCAGCCGACTGCGTCTCCATCACGATGCTCCGCAGGAAGGCGAACATGGGGGCCCCGATCCGGTTGGCGTAGCGATGAGCGTCCTCACCCAGCTGGGCGTCACGAGCCCAGTGCCATTCGTTCTCCATGCTCCATCGCTGCCGGATCAGGCGCAGCAGGGCTTGTGGCGTGGTACGCATGCTGGTCAGAAACAGGTGGCGCCGCACGCTGCGGTTTCCTTTGCGGGTGAGCGAGCGTGCTTGTGATCAACCTCCACGATCCAGACACTGCCCGGCCAGTTGGCCTTGATGGGCTCCGGTGCCTCCTGGGCCCGCAGGGCTGACCGAAAGTCAATTCAACTTGTCTCCGTCAGGCTGATGCCAACCCAGCCGAGCATTCGCCTGATGTCGTGTGCCACGGCCATCAGGCCAGCGCGGATCGATTGGTAACCGTTGCACCGCAACAGGTTGAGGGCTGGGATCTGGCTGACCATCCAGGCCTGCAGCACCTGCCCGAACTCCTGGATGTTGGCCTTATTGTAGCCGTCAGGCTTCCGCGCAGCGGTACAGGTACAGGAAGGTGGCATCGGAGGGCCATCGCTGGAGCTCCAGGCCGAGCGCCTGGTTTAACGCCTCTCGGTGCCGCCTGGCAAACGCCTCGAGTTCCCGAGAACTCCGGCAGCCACTGAGGATGCCGAGCACCGCCACCAGGAGAAGAAACCATTGCGGGTAACGCACCCCGCGGCGGTAGCGGCCATCGGGGATGGCCCTGAGGAAGCTGATCAGGTCATCCGGTGCGGGCTGATCAACTGCAGCAGAACGGGTTTCGGGCATTGGGAGCGCTGAGACCCAACGACATAACCCAATGCTGACAGCTCCGCCAAGGACTACAGAGACGGACTATTAGGCGGCCCTATTACTCGTATGGATAGTTTACTACCTGCGTTCTGCTTCGCCACCCCCAGCTCCTTGCCTGCCACTCAGGGGCAGCGTTATCCGTATACAACAAGCCGTTAACCGGAAGCCGCAGCTGGTACCGGTAGGCAGTACCATGCTGGAATGAAGCGGAAGCACCAGCGCACCCTTGAGCTGATCTTCTCCCGCCCCGTAAGCGGCAGCCTGCCGTGGAGGGACATCGAAGCCCTGTTTCAGGAGCTTGGTGGGGATGTCAGTGAGAGGGCGGGCAGCCGAGTCGCGGTCGTTCTGTTTGGCGAAGTCAGGGTCTTCCACAGGCCCCACCCATCGCCCGATACAGACAAGGGTGCTGTTGCTTCGATCCGCAAATGGCTTGAAGAACACGGAGTGACACCATGAATCTCATGACTGTGGATGGCTACCACGCCAAAATTGACTACAACGGGGAAACGGATCAGTTTCGCGGGGAAATTCTTGGAGTTTCTGGAGGGGCGGACTTTTATGGGTCTAGTCCTGAGGAGCTTCGCCGAGAATTCAAAAAGTCATTAGATGTTTTTCTTGAGGTCTGCAAGGAGCAGGGAATTGAGCCTCGTAAGCACTATTCAGGTAAGTTCAACCTTCGTATTTCACCTGAATTGCATGAGAAGTTAGCGATGACTGCTGAGGCCCAGGGAATGAGTCTCAATTCGCTTGCTCTGGAAGCGCTTCAGAAAAGTGTCTCGGCATAGAGGAACGAATAACATGCCCTTCGAGTGGACATACCGCCATCTGCTCTCAGCTTCGCCACCTCCATCTCCTTGGCTGCCACTCAGGGGCAGCGTTAGCCTTGACCATATTCGGCCGAAAGCGACTGCAGCTGCTAAGATCAACATGCTATTCCGGAGGCTATGGAAAAGAGCAGCAACAGCCCGACAATTCTCGTAAACTATCCAAATATCGTAAGCCTACTTTAAATCTCCAAACCTCGCAAGAAAAACTTGGGTTGCCAAAATGCCTTCAAAGCCACCGCACCGCCTCGAGCAAGTCAATGTTTCTCAAGTCACATCACCGCTGCTTGAATTCGCAAGAGATGTTGCATCACAGAGTGGCGAAGATGGGATATTAGAGAAAATCTTTCAAACCATAACTCCAAGCCATCGATATTGTGTTGAATTCGGGGCATGGAATGGGAAGTACCTATCAAATTGCTGGAATCTTATTGCCAACGAAGGGTGGTCAGGAGCGCTGATTGAAGGGGGCGAGGAAAAGTTCGTTGATTTACTAGCTGAACATGGGAGCAATCCCAAAGTAACCTGCGTGCACAAGTTTGTTGATTTCGAGGGGGACAACTGCCTCGATAATATCCTCTCATCGATTAACTGTCCTCAGGATTTTGACCTGCTTTCAATCGATGTTGATGGCACTGACTATTTTATCTGGGAAAGCCTCACTGCATACAGCCCAGCAGTGGTTGTGATTGAATTCAATCCCACTGTGCCTAACGACGTTGTCTTCATCCAAGCCAAGGACAACGAAGTCAATCAAGGCTGCTCACTCCTAGCGCTTATTCTCCTGGGAAAAGAGAAAGGATACGAGCTCATTTGTTGCACCTCTTGGAATGCCTTCTTCGTAAGGAAAGACTTGTTTGCCTTGTTTGAGATTTCAGACAACTCCATTCAGTGTTTGTATCAGCCATACTTGGATGGGCGAATTTTTCATGGCTACGATTCGCAGGTTTATGTTGTCGGGATGCCGATACTGCTCTGGTCTGACCTTCACGTCTCGAGTGATGATTTTCAAGTCCTGCCTCAGTCCGCCAGGAGGTATAGCGATTCTCAGAGATAACGAACTGGTGGTAATGATTTCCTCATGATTAAGGGCACCTTGAGCGTTGCAAATGGAGCCCCCTCCATCCGCATTGATCACGATCTAGATCCCGCGGCTGAAGCAATCGTTCTCGGCCATTTTGCAGTGCGTCCTCTTGCTGCTGATCTTCTTGGGGAGCGTTCACTTCAACTCCTATGCTATTAACACCATTAACGCGCATGGGTTTGCGGCTTCAGAGCAAGAGCCGCGATTGCCTTGGCTGTGCCCACGGGGAAGCCTGCTCCAGGGATTGCGGCAAGCGCCTTGACACCCCTTACCGGCCCCAATAACGGGGACCAGTCGTCAACCCTTCACGACCTCCCCGCCTGATCGCGACGCGAGCGACAGATCAGACTGCTGGGATCGCTCCAGGCAAGCAGCCACAACCGCACCGTTCCTCCCCGCCCGGCGTTCATGACCCGGCTCCCTTCGGCGCTGTAGGCGAGGCGACCCGGAAAGCTCTACCGCCACAGACCTCTAGAAGGCCCTGCGGCTCGCCCGTCGCAGGGCCTCCAGCTGGCCGAGGGCCAGACCGCCGTCGTTGGGTGGCACCGCAGCGGCCCAGTGGGGCTCCAGACCGCTGCGACGCAGCCGCCGGATCAGGGCCTCCAGCAGCAGGGCGTTCTGGAAGCACCCACCCGCCAGCACCACCACCCGGCACCCCCTGGTGGCGGCGGCGCTGGTCAACAGCTCCCCCAGCGCATCGGCCAGCCCCCGATGGAAGCGGGCCGCACTGATCCGGCGGGGCACGCCGGCCGCCCGTTCCGCCAGCAGGGCGGCGAGGGCCGGCTCCCAGTCGATCCAGCCCAGGGGCAGGGTCTCCAGGCCAACGGCCGGGGCTGCGGACCGGGAGAACGGATGGGCGGCACCGCAGTGATCCGCCTCGGCCCAGGCCCCCTGCCGGCTGGCCAATCCCTGCAGCCGCAACGCCGCCTCCCCCTCGTAGCTCAGCCGCTGGCAGACCCCCAGCAGCGAAGCCACGCCATCAAACAGCCGCCCCAGGCTGGAGGTCCAGGGGCAGTGCAGCCCCTGCTCCAGCAGCTGCAGCAGCAGGGCCCGGTCGGTGGCAGGGAAGGCGGCCAGGCAGCAGGCGGCGCCGCGATGGGCCAGGGCCCAGGGGCCGGCGCTGGCCAGCAATCCCAGGGCCACCCGCCGCGGCTCCAGGCAGGCCCTCTCGCCGCCGACCAGGGGCAGGGGTCGCAGGGCAGCCAGCCGTTCGATCCGCTGGGCACCGATTCCAAGCAGCTCGCCGCCCCAGAGCGGTGGCTGGGGCTGGCGATCCGGATCATCGCCGATCGCTTCGCCGTAGCCGAGCCCATCGGCGCAGAAGGCCAGCAGCGGTGTTTGCAGACCGTGCTCGGCGATCACGGCCAGGGCGTGGGCGGCGTGATGCTGCACCGTGAGCAGCGGCGTACCGGTCGTTGCCGCATGGGCGGCCGCGAGCTGGTGGGAGCGATAGGCCGGGTGGCGATCGCAGGCGATCGCCTGCAGCGGCCTCGCCTGGCGGGCCTGGAGTTCGGCCAGACCCGCCGTCAGCCGCGCCTGGATGCGGGGATCGGCCAGATCGCCGAGGTGGGGTGCCAGCCAGACCCGCTCGCCGCTGGCCAGGGCCGGGGCGCACTTGAGGTCGCCGCCGACGGCCAACACCAGCCCGCCGGCAAAATCGGCGCCCGGGTGATCGCCGGCTGGGGGGCCTGCTGGGGTGGTGGCTCGGGCGGAGGCTGGGGAGCCGGCCGTGGCGGCTGCAGCGGAGCGAGGGGCGGCGGCTGGGGCGGCGGCCGTGGTGGCTGAAGCGGCGGCTGGGGAACCGGCCGTGGCGGCTGGAGCGGAGCCTGGGGCGGCGGCTGGGGAGCCGGCCGTGGCGGCTGGGGCAGAGCCAGGGGCGGCGGCTGGGGCGGCGGCTGGCGGCGGGCCGGAATCGAGCCGGGGTGGAGGGGCCAACGGTTCGGGGGCATAGCCCCGGGCCCGGCGCAGCAGGCTCGGCCGGCCATCGATCAGCTGCAGCAGCGAATCGTCGAGGGGGCGCGCGATCGGGCGGTCATGGAAAAGCACGGCATCGGCGATTCCTGCCAGCCGTTGCAGCGCCTCGGTGGGATCGGTGCAGAGCGGTTCACCGCTGCGATTGCCGCTGGTGCAGACCAGGGGCCGCCCGAAACGGCGGGCCAGCAGCCAGTGCAAGGGTGAGGCGGGCAGCATCACCCCCAGCAGGGGGCTGCCCGGAGCCACGGCCGGGTAGGGATCCGGCCGACCGGCGCGACGGGGCAGCAGCACGATCGGCGCCGCTGCCGAACGGAGCTCGCGCAGGGCGGCCGGGCTGAGGGCCGCCCAGTCGACGGGCTGCTGGTCGACGGGCGGCCGCTCGGCGCTGGGGTGCTCAGGGCCCGTGGCATCGGGACTGCTGGCTTCAGGGCTGCTGGCTTCAGGGCTGCTGGCTTCAGGATTGCTGGCTTCAGGATTGCTGGCTTCAGGATTGCTGGCTTCAGGGCTGCTGGCTTCAGGGCTGCTGGCTTCAGGGCTGCTGGCTTCAGGGCTGCTGGCGTCAGGGCTGGCTTCGGGGCTGGCGTGATCAGGCCTGCTCTGGAGCTCCGCCGCGATCCAGGCCGGATCCGCCACCAGCAGCGCGAAGGGCTTGGCCGGCCGCCGCTTGCGCCGCCGCAACCGCGCCACCGCCGGGCCATGGGACGCATCCACCAGCAACTGGAAGCCCCCCACCCCCTGGAGCGCCAGGATCCGGCCCTCGTTCAACAGATCTGCCGCGGCGGCGATCAGGGCGGCGTGGTGGGCGCTGGCCGAGCAGCCCGGCTGCGGCGGCGGCCCGAGAAGCTCGCGGAACGCCCCAGCCGCCGCTGGCCCCAAGCCGGTGACGCCGCCCGCTCCTGGTGGGGGCCCCCCATCGTCTCCTCCCTCCTCCGATGACGGCCCCCCAGCGGCCTCCACCGCCACCAGCAACGACAGGCGCGGTCCACAGTGCGGACAGCTGATCGTTTCGGCGTGGAAGCGGCGGTCGTTGGGATCGGCGAATTCGGCGGCGCAGGCCGGGCACGGGCGGAACGGCGCCTGGGTGGTGTGGGCCCGCCGCCAGGGGGTGGCGGTGGCGATGGCGTAGCGCGGCCCGCAGGCGCAGCAGGAGATGAAGGGGTCGCCGTGGCGGCGGCTCTCGGGATCCTCCAGGTCCCGCAGGCAGGCGGCGCAGGGGGCGCGATCGGCCACCAGCGACGGGGCGATCAGGCCGATGGTCAGGGGGGAGGACCGATCCGGTTCCGCGGCGCTGATCCTCAGGGCCGGTTCGGCGGCGCTGCGGAGCTCGGACGCAGCCGGGACGGAGGGATCCGCCGCCCCCGCAGCAGCCGGCAGCCACTGGGGCTCCAGGGGCTCCAGCCGGGCGCCGGGGGGCAGCGCAGCCGGCAGGTCGCGCAGAAAGCGCTCCAGATCCTGCCGATCCCCGTGCAGATCGAGCTGCACCAGGCCGGAGGCGTTGTGGAGCGTTCCCGCCAGCCCCAGCTGCCGGGCCAGGCGATGGACGGCGGGGCGGAAGCCCACCCCCTGCACCACGCCCCGGCAACGGAGCCGCAGCCGCGCCCCACTCATGGCCGCAGCGGCGCCAACGGCGCCAGCAGCCGGGCCGCGAGGGCCTCCAGGCCGATGCCGCTGCGAGCCGACACCTCCAGCACCGCCGCCCGCGGCGCCACCGCCGCGATCGCTTCGCGGGCCCGCTGCCGCTCGAAGCCGACCGCCTCGGCCAGGTCGACCTTGCTGATCACCACCAGGTCGGCGCTGTGGAAGATGGCGGGATATTTGAGCGGTTTGTCCTCTCCCTCGGTCACCGACAGCAGCACCACCCGCAGCCCCTCGCCCAGGTCATAGGCGGCGGGACAGACCAGATTGCCCACGTTCTCGATCACCAGCAGATCGAGGTCAGCCAGTGGCTGCGGGAGCTGGGACAGGCCGCGGGCCACCATCGCCGTCTCCAGATGGCAGGTCTGGCCGGTGCTGATCGGCACCGCCGCCACACCGGCCGCCGCCAGCCGGCGGGCGTCGTGGTCGGTGGCCAGATCCCCCACAATCACCGCCAGCCGCTGGCCGCGGCCCGCCAGCTGGCGACCCAGGCGCTCCAGCAAGGCCGTCTTGCCGGCGCCGGGCGAGGAGAGCAGGTTCACCACCGGCAGGCCGGCCCGCCGGAACCGCTGGCGCAGGTCCGCCGCGGCCCGGTCGTTGCGCTCCAGCAAGGCCTGGCCCAGGGCCACCAGCTGGGCCGGAGCGGCCGAAGCGCTGGGGCCGGAATCAAGGCACATGGCCGGCGGAGCGGGGATCCCGGAACCCTGGCCAGGCCGGCAGGGCGGGGGTGGGGGCTGCATCCGATCGGCGCCAGGAGCCGCCCAGGGCCGCTGCATCGGCGCCTCAGCCCCCCGCCGGGGAGCGCCTCAACGGATCTGCAGGGAGGTCAGTTCCAGTTCCCGGCCCTGGAGCAGGAGACCGCTGGCGGCACCGCAGCGCGGGCAGAGGCAGAGTCCCGTCGGGCCATCGAAGGGGGCGGCGCAGGGGGCGCAGAACCAGCGGGCGGTCACGGTCTCGATCCGCAGCTGCGCCCCGGCCGCCGGGCTGCCGGCCATCACCACCTCAAACGCCAAGGCCAGGGCCTCGGGATCCACCCCCGCCAGGCTGCCGATCCGCAGGCTGATCCGCTCGATGGCACAGGCGCCATGGCGGCGGGCCTCGGCGACCGCCTGCTCCCGCACCGCCTCCATCAAGCTCAGTTCATGCATGGTCCGCCAGCCAGCGGCACAGCAACCGCTGGGCCTCAGGCCAACAGCGCCGCAGCTCGGCGCTGAGGGCCGTGCCATGGCCGAAGCGATGGGCCGGCAGCCGCAGCAACCAGGCCTCGGGGGCCCGGCCGTAGAGGCTGGCACTGAGGCCGAGCAGGGCGGCGGGATCGAGCCGGTGGCTGTGGGCCGCCGCCAGGGCCGGGCTGATGGCCTCGAGCACGGGCGCCGAACCGGGGGGAGCCCACCAGGCATCGAGGAACAGCACGGTGCGCCAGTGGCCCAACTCCTCCGCCAGCTCCGGGGTGAGCTGCTGCTGCTCCCGCACCGCCACGGCCGGCGGCAACGGCCCCAGCCCACCCCGCCGGACCTGCCGCGCCAGCCGCACCCCGGCGCCGTCATCCCCGCGCAGGAGGTTGCCGAAGCCGATCAGCAGGGCGCGGGCGGGGGCAGGCGTTGCCCGAGCGTGAACAGCCGGTGCGCAAGCGCGAACAGCCGGTGCGCAAGCGCGAACAGCCGGGGCGCGAGCGCGAACAGCCGGGGCGCGAGCGCGAACAGCCGGGGCGCAAGCGCGAACAGCCGGGGCGCAAGCGGGATCAGCCAAGTCGGCAATGGTCCTGATGCCAGTGAGCAGCCCGTCGCCATACTCCCAGCCGGTAACACTCATCCCCTCTCCCGCACCGCCAGCAGCGCCCCAGCCCCATCGCGCAGCTCCAGCCGCAACGGCATCGTCCCGGCCGCATGGGTGGAGCAGGAGAGACAGGGATCAAAGCAGCGGATGCCCGCCTCCACCCGGTTGAGCAGCTCCTCCGGGATCTCGGCGCCGGCCGGCACCGGATCGGGGATCCAGGCCCGGGCGATCTGGAGCACGGTGCGATTCATCGCCAGGTTGTTCTGACCGGTGGCGATGATCAGATTCATCCGCCGGATCAGCCCCTGCTCGTCCACGGTGTAGTGGTGGAACAGGGTGCCCCGCGGCGCCTCGCCCACCCCCACCGCCTCCAGCCGGTTCAGGCCAGCCCGGGCCCGCACCTGGGGATCCAGCAGCTGGGGATCGTGCAGCAGGGCCTCGATCGCCTCCAGGCAGGCCACGATCTCCACCAAGCGGGCCAGGTGATACGCGAACGAGGACAGCACCACCGGCCCCCAGCGCTGGCGCAGCTCGATCAGTTCGGCATCGGCCCAGGGTGTGCCGATCCTGTCGCACACATTCAGCCGCGCCAGGGGCCCCACCCGGTAGAGGCCGCCGGGATAGCCGAGGGCGCGGTAGTAGGGGAATTTCAGATAGCTCCAGGGCTCCACCGCCTCCGCCAGGACGCTGGCGTAGTCGTCCTCCCGGAAGCCAGCGGCCAGGAGGCTGCCATCGGCGGCGCGGAACCGCAGGCCGCCGGGGGTTGCTGGCGGAGGCGCCGCCGACTCGCTGGCTGTGGTGGGGGCAGGAGCGGCCCCATCGAGATGCTCCCAGCGGCCGCCCGGCCCCACCAGGGCCAGAAACAGGCTGGGGAAGTGCCCGAAGCTCTGCGCTTCCCCCTGCAGCGGCCCATCGAGCAACCCCTTGAACCGCTCCAGGGCCAGCGCCACGGTGGCCCTCGCCTCCGGCAGGCCCGCCAGGATCGCGTCGCGGGCCTCCAGGCTGAGGGGGCTGCGCACACCACCCGGCACCGCCCAGGCGCCGTGGATCCGCCGGCCGGCCAGCCGCTCGATGATCTGCTGGCCGAACTGACGCAGGCGGATGCCGGCGCGGGCCAGCTCCGGCTCCGCCGCCATCAACCCGAACAGGTTGCGGCGGGCCGGATCACACGACCAGCCCAGCAGCAGATCGGGGCTGCTGAGGTGAAAGAAGGACAGGGCATGGCTCTGGCTGATCTGGGCCAGGTTGAGCAGCCGCCGCAACTTCTCCGCCGCCGGTGGGATCGCCACCGCCAGCAGCTTGTCGCCGGTGCGGGCCGCCGTGAGCATGTGGCTCACCGGGCAGATGCCGCAGATCCGTGCCGTGATCGCCGCCATCTCCGTGAACGGACGCCCCTGGCAGAAGGTTTCAAAACCGCGAAACTCCAGCACGTGGAAGCGCGCCTCCACCAGATGGCCGTCGCCATCGAGCTGCAGGGTGATGCGGGCATGGCCCTCGATGCGGGTCACCGGATCGATCGTGATCGTGCGGCTCATCGCCACCCCCCGCGCCACGCGCTCCGGCAGGAACGCCGGACCGGCCCCCGCGCCGCCGCTGGCACCCCACCAAGCGCCAGGGTTGCCGGGATCACCATCGGCAGCGGCAGAACAGCCCTCATCCGAACCGCAACCCCTCCGGGCCCTCCAACGGCGGCGGCTCACCGGCCAGCAGCGCCTCCAGCACCAGCTGGATCCGGGCCGGCGATGGCGGACAGCCCGGCAGCCACACCTCCACCGGGATCACGGCATGCAGCGGCAGCACCCGCTCCAGCAACCGCGGCACCATGCCCCCCAGCGGCGGCTCACCTCCCGGTTCGGCCAGCTCCCCGTAAGCCCGCTCCAGCACCGCCGCCGCCCCCCCCGGAGCATCGGCCCAGGGGTTGCGCAGGCCCGGCACGTTGGCGCTGATCGCGCAGTCACCGAAGGCCACCACCACCCGGGTGCGCTGGCGCAGGATCCGGGCCATCGCCAGGTTGTCCTCGTTGGCCACCGCTCCCTCCACCAGACAGACATCCACGGCGTCGGGATAGGTCTTGGCATCGCTGGCCAGCGGTGAATACACGACCTCCACCCGTTCGGCGAGCTCCAGCAGCCATTCATCGAGGTCGAGGAAGGCCATGTGGCACCCGGAACAGCCCGCCAGCCAGACGGTGGCCAGGCGCGGTTTGCGGGGCCTGCGGGGCTCGCTGGTCGGGCTCATGGCGGCGCCTCCCCCTGGTTGCGCCACAGCTGCTGCTGCCGGGCCTGCTGCAGCTGGGCCGCCCGATCGCGGCGCGGCTGGTGGTCGCCGGCGCTCTCCTGGTTGCGGAACAGGGCGCCGGTGGGGCAGGCATCAACGCACTGGCCGCAGGAGGTGCAGGCCGCCACCTCGCCCCAGGGCTGATCCAGCCCCGCCACCAGGCGGCAGCGCTCGCCCCGCTCAGCGATGTCCCAGACATGGGCACCCTCCAGCTCATCGCAGGCCCGCAGGCAGCGGCTGCAGAGGATGCAGCGGTTGTGGTCGAGCGTGAACAGCGGATGGGACGCATCCACCGACCGCCGCGGCCAGCGGGCTGGGAAGCGGCTGTGGTCCATGCCCACGGCCACCGCCAGGTCCTGCAACTCGCAGGCTCCGTTGGCCACGCAGACGGCGCAGACGTGGTTGCCCTCCGCGAAGAACAGCTCCACCGCCAGGCGCCGGTAATGGCGCAGCAGCGGTGTGTCGGTGCGCACCACCAGCCCCTCGGCGGCGGCGCTGACGCAGGCGGCCAGGGGCCTGGCCTGGCCCTCCACCTCCACCAGACACAGGCGACAGGCGCCCACCGGCGTCAGGCCATCGAGGTGGCAGAGGGTCGGCAGGTCGATGCCGGCGCCGCGGCAGGCGGCCAGCAGCGAAGCGCCGGCCTCGACCGCCACCGGCCGGCCATCGATGCTGAGGGTGTGAACGCTCATCCCGGCGGCCCCCCGCCCGGGCCCCCCGCAGCTCCGGCCGTGCAGCCCTTCAGATACTCACCGCGGAAGTGGCGCAGGGTGCTGAGCACCGGATTCGGCGCCGACTGGCCCAGGCCGCAGAGGCTGGTGGCCTTGACCATCGCGCAGAGCTCCTCAAGGCGCTCCAGATCCTCAGGAGCACCGCGGCCCTCGACGAAGCGATCGAGCAGCGCCGCCAGCTGCACCGTGCCGGCACGACAGGGCAGGCACTGGCCGCAGCTCTCCTGCACGCAGAAGCCCATGAAGTAGTGCGCCAGGGCTGGCATGGCGCTGCCGGGGCCGATCACCACCATGCCGCCGGATCCCAGGATCGAGCCCAGGGCCGCCATCGCCTCGTAATCGAGCCGGGTGTCAAGCAGCGCGGCCGGAATGCAGCCGCCCGAGGGCCCGCCGGTCTGCACGGCCTTCACCGGCAGGCCCCCCACCACACCGCCGCCCATGGTCTCCACCACGGTGCGCAGCGGCAGACCCAGCGGCACTTCCACCACGCCGGTGTGAACGACGGCACCGGAGAGGGAAAAGACCTTGGTGCCGCGGCTGCCGGGGCAGGCCGGATCACCGATCGCCGTATACCAGGCGCCGCCCTCCCGCAGGATCGCCGGCACCGCCGCCAGGGTCTCGACGTTATTGATCAGGGTGGGGGCACCCCCCAGACCCCGCTGGGCGGGGTAGGGAGGACGAGGCCGGGGGATGCCGCGGCCGCCCTCGATCGAATGGAGCAGCGCCGTCTCCTCACCGCAGACGTAGGCGCCGGCCCCCACCCGCAGGGCGATCCGCAGGGGCCAGGGGCTGCCGCAGAGGCCCGGCCCGAAACCACCCCGGGCCGCGATCGCCGTCAGGGCACGCCGCAACCGCTCGATCGCCAGCGGGTATTCAGCCCGCACATAGACAAAGCCGTGCTCCGCCCCCACCGCCCAGGCGGCGATCGCCAGGCCCTCCAGCAGCCGGTGGGGATCGCCTTCCATCACGGTGCGGTCCATGAAGGCACCCGGATCGCCCTCATCGCCGTTGGCCACCACCTGGCGGGGCCCCGGCGGCTGGAGGGCCACGGTGTCCCACTTGAGGCCGGTGGGGTAGCCGGCGCCGCCCCGCCCCCGCAGCCCGCTGGCCCGGATCTCGGCGCGCACCGCCGCCGGCGTCAGCTGGTGCAGGCAGCGGCGCAGCTGGCGGTAGGCCCCATGGGCCAGGGCATCGTCGAGGCTGTCGGGATCGATCAGGCCGCAGC
>JBMSXZ010000036.1:0-19628 GCA_049426205.1 Cyanobium sp. | reverse complement strand
CGTCTGAGCTCCAGGCCTAGCCCTTCCCAAAGCCCCCCGCCAGGGGGGCTTTTTTCATGGCCATTGGTTAAGGCCCTCGCCAGCCAGGCGCGGCCGGCAGGGATGCGGTGGCAGCATCACGTCCAGAAGGGCGCCCTCCACGCACCATGGCCGTCGATGACAGCGGCAGCAGCCCCCAGGGAGGTGGCCAGCCGATCAGCGAGGCCGAAGCCCTGGATCGCCTGCGCCAGACCACCGACCAGTCGCTGCAGTATTACGCCGCCTGGTGGCTGGGCCGGATGCGCAGCCGCCATCCCGAAGCCGTGCCCCTGCTCTGCGCCGCCCTGCGCCAGCGCCAACCGCGGGACCCCGGCGCCGGCGTCGAGCACAACGCCGTGGCCCGCAACGCCGCCAGGGCCCTGGGCAAGCTCGGCGAAACGGCGGTGGTGCCGGATCTGCTGGCCGCGCTCGAGGATGAGGACGACGGCCTGAGGGAGGCCGCCGCCCGCGCCCTCGGCGAGCTCAGGGCCGAGCAGGCTGTGGCGCCCCTCACCGCCCGGCTGCGCAGCGGCCCGACCGGAGCAGGGGCGCCCCAGGCCCAGAGCCCCCGCCTCCAGGAACCCTGTGAGGCCCTGATCGAAGCCCTCGGCGACATCGGCATCGCCGATCCCGCCGTGCTGGAGGTGATCCACCCCTTCCTCGACCACGACCGCCCCCTGATCCGCAGCGCCGCCGCCAGGGCCCTGCTGCAGCTCACCGCCGAGCGTCGCTGGGGGGAGCTGCTCCTGGAGTTGCTCGACCATCCCCAGCTCCAGGTGCGCCGTGCGGCCCTGATGGATCTCGGCGCGGTGGGCTGGCGCCCGGCCCTGGAGCCGATCCGCGCCACCCTGGCGGAAAACAGCCTCAAGCTGATCGCCCTGCGCGGCCTGGTGGAGGACGGTGACGGTGACCCGGGCGAAGAGGCCCTGCTCCAGGCCATGGACGAGCTGCTGTGACCACCGGCATGACGATGGCGACCCCCCAACCCAGCCCTGAGACCGACCGCCTGATCGCGGCAGTGGAAGGGGCGGACAGCGCCGCCGGCCTGCTGACCGCCAGCGCCGCCCTGGCCCGCCATCTGGCCGGGAGCCCGCTGCCGGCGCCGGCGGCGATCACCAGCCTGGTGCAGGTGCTGGGCTTCAACAATCCCGGGGCGGCGGTGGCCGCGGTCGACGGCCTGATCGCCTGCGGCGAGGCGGCGGTGGAACCGCTGCTGGCCAATCTCGATGCCCACAACTACGGCGCCCGCGCCTGGGCGGTGCGAGCCCTGGCGGGGATCGGCGACGTGCGGGGACTGGAGCTGCTCGAGCAGGCCCTCGCCAGCGACATCGGCCCCAGCGTGCGGCGGGCGGCGGCCCGGGGCCTCGGCCAGCTGCGCTGTGGCGCCCTTGCCGAGGACGCGCGGCTGCTGGTTTGGGGCCGGGCCCTGAAGGCCCTGGAGGCTGGCGGCGAGGACGGCGAGTGGGTGGTGCGCTACGCGGTGGTGGTAGGGCTGGAGGGGCTGGGGCTGGACCTATCCGATCCGCAGCCCGGCGCCGGAGCCCCGGCGGCCGCCTTGCTGGCCCGGGTGCGCCAGGCCCTGGGCCGCCACCACGACGGCGATGACACCGTGCCGGTGGTGCGGCTGCGAGCCCGCCAGGCCCTGGGCCGGTTGAGCTCGACCGCGAGCTAGGCGCAACCGGAGGCAAGACTGCCGCCGGCCACGGCTGAGCCCCCCCACAACCGAGGCCCCCTGCGCCCTCCTCTCCTGAGCCGAACGGTCCGCTGATGGATCCCGCCCCCTCCAACCCCACCCCCCCGCCGCCGGCCCCCCAGCCGCGGCCCCACTCCAGCGCCGCCACGGCGTCACCCACCCGGGTGCTGTTCGTCTGCCTGGGCAACATCTGCCGCTCCCCGGCGGCTGAAGGGGTGTTTCTGCAGCTGCTCGCCACAGCCGGGCTCAGCCAGGCCTTTCTGGTGGATTCGGCCGGCACCGGCGGCTGGCATCAGGGCCAACCGGCTGATCGACGCATGCGCGAGGCGGCAGGCCGGCGCGGCATCGCCCTGCCAAGCCGGGCCCGCCAGATCGAGGCGGCCGATCTGCAGCGCTTCGATCACATCCTGGCGATGGATGCCGACAACCTTGCCGCGCTGCGGCGGCTGGAGCGCCAGGTCGAAGGGCGTGCGCGGATCGGCCCCCTGGTGCAGCACTGCCGGCGCAGTGATGCCGAGGAGGTGCCCGATCCCTACTACGGAGGCCCGGAGGGCTTCGAGCGGGTGCTGGATCTGCTCGAAGACGCCTGCGCCGGCCTGCTGGAGGATCTGCTCAGGGAGCGGGGGGAGGCGGAGGCCAGCCAGGAGCCACCACCATCCTGAAACTGACAGCGCCAGCAAGCAACAGGCTGAGATCAACAGATGGCTGAATCGGTCACCATGGCCGGGTATTGAAAGCGTTGCTTTTCGCCACAAGCAGTAGAGCCGAGCTGGGCCAGCCCGGGCCATCATCGTTCATACGGCAACCTGGAGTGCTGACCAGCCAACGCAGCACCAGCCAGCCAACATCGAATCAGGTCAACATAGCCATGAGGGCAGTGCTGCAAGGTTCGGATCAGCTTTTTCACGCCAATGCTCAGCCATTGACCGATCAAGACAACCGACCATGATCGCAACCGAAAACCAGATCCACTCCCACCACTCAGGAGACAGTCTGATTGACTCCCCTCCCCTGGTCTTGAGGGCGAGCCAGCTGACACCATCGCGACGTCGCAGAGCATCAGATCTTCCCCAGGATTCTGAGGGATAGATCGACGTCCAGCCGCCGCCGCTGATCCGCTCAGGGGCTGGCCACGCTTGATGGCCCCGGCCAGGCGTCTTCCGGCACCCGCTCGCGGAACAGGTCCTCCAAGGCGGTGAGCACGGCCTCGATCGTCAGGCCATCGGTGAGAACCTCCACCGCATCCTCCGCCTGCCGCAACGGCGCCACGGCCCGGGAGGAATCGAGCCGGTCACGCTCGGCGATGCTCTCCGCCAACTCCGCCTGGGGAGGAACCGGGAAGCCCCGCTCCGCCAGATCGAGGGCGCGGCGCCGGGCCCGCTCAGCCACGCTGGCGGTCAGGAAGATCTTGCACTCCGCGTCCGGAAACACAGCGGTGCCGATGTCGCGCCCCTCGGCCACCAGGCCCCCGCGGCTGCCCATCGCCCGCTGCTGGGCGGTGAGGGCGTCGCGCACGCAGGGATGGGCAGCCACGCTGGAGACCAGGGCCGTGATCTCCGGGCTGCGGATCGCCGCGGTCACGTCGTGGCCGTTGAGCAGCACCTGCTGCTCCCCATCCGCCCCGACCAGCAGGCGCAGATCGAGATCCCCCAGCAGGGGGGCGACCGCCGCGGCATCCCCCGGATCCACCCCCTGCTCCCGCACCCACCAGGTGAGGGCGCGGTACATGGCGCCGGTGTCGAGGTAAAGCAGGCCCAGGCGCCTGGCCAGGGCGCGGGTCACGGTGCTCTTGCCGGCGCCGGCAGGGCCGTCGATGGCGACGATCGGGGGACGGGACATCAGAACCAGGTGATCGATCAGGCGGCAGTCGCCGCAGCGGGCCGCCACAGCGAGCATGGAGCAGCCGCCCGCCTCGGCCAGGGGAGCCAGGCTCAGGGGGTGCACCAGCTCCACATAGTCCTCCTCCAGGCCGGCGGCCCTGAGCCGCTGGCGTGCCGCGGTGATCAGGGCGGCCCCCTGCCGCTCCCCGGCCCGGTGCAGATCCGCAACCGCCGCCAGCGCCTGGGCCACCGCCGCCGCCCGGCTCCGGTCGGCGACGCCCAGATAGCGCAGGCGCGAGCTGCAGGCCAGCCCATCGGCCTCGCGCACGGTGGGGCAGCCCTCGACCGCCACCCCAAGGCCCAGGTCGCGGATCACCCGGCGCAGCACCTGCCGCTGCTGCCAGTCTTTTTCGCCGAGCAGCAGCCGCTGCGGGTGCACCAGGGCCAGCAGCCGGCAGACCACTGTGGCCACCCCATCGAAATGGCCCGGCCGGGACCGGCCGCACAGGACCGCGGCCAGGGCGGGGGGCGCCAGCACGCGGCTGAGCTGGGGCTCACCGCCCGGGTACAGGGCTGCCGGCGATGGGGCAAACAGGGCGTCGGCGCCGGCCGCGGCGGCCAGGACCCGGTCGGCCTCCAGGTCACGGGGATAGCGCTCGTAATCCTCGCCGGGGCCGAACTGCAGGGGATTCACGAACACGCTGAGCAGCACCCGCGGTGGTGGCCCCCCGGCGCGCGGCTCCGCGGCGCGTTTCAGCAGACTGGCGTGGCCGCGATGCAGGCAGCCCATCGTCGGCACGAAATGGAGGGGGCGCTCTGGCTGCTGGCGGCGCCAGGCAGCCAGGTCGGCGGGGGATCTGAGCAGGCGCACGATTGAAAAAAACAGGCCCACCCTCCATCCTGGAGAGTGGGCCATGCCATGAGCAGATCAGTCTGCGCTGATCCTCAGGGCAGAACCTCAAGCCTCACCGAGGCAACGCCGCTGGAGGTGACTCCCAGCTGACTGGCAGCACCATGGGCGAGGTCGATGATCCGGCCACCGTGGAAAGGACCACGGTCATTGATGCGAACCACAGCGCTGCGGCCGTTGTTGAGGTTGGTGACCAGAACCCTGGTGCCGAACGGCAGGCTGCGGTGGGCAGCGGTCATGGTTCCAGGGCGAAAAACTTCGCCACTGGCGGTGCGGTTGCCGTAAAAACCAGGGCCGTACCAGCTGGCCTGGCCGGTGGCTGAGAAGGCTAGCTGCAGGGGGCTTTTGGGAGCCGAAGGCATCTGCCTGATGAACCGCTCTTCCCAGGGAGAGGGGGCCGCATCCCGAATCACGGCATCGGCGGCTGGGCTGGTCTGAGAGGAGGTGGCGGCCGCCAGGGCGGGGCTGCCGAAGGGAAGCATCAGGAGGGCGGCGGCGCCCAGAAGTTGAGGTGCACGCATGACATTCGGAACAAACTGGCTGAGATCCTGTGGGCATCCCGATGAAACGGGACGACCCTGGGATCTGACTGCAGCTGAAAGACCGGAATCAACCGGGTTCAGTGGAGCAGTGGCCTGGTGAGTTCCTGGCGATGAATAACGACGGCGCCAACGTAAGGGCAAAAAAAGGGCCAAGCCAGACGCTTTTCTCCCCCTGGCACTGATCAGTTTTCTTCATGTTTCCACCGGATTCCCAGCAGCACTGGCCCCGCCTCCCCCCAGCAAGCACCTCAAGCATCAGGACATCCAATGCTTGAGATAAGCCGAGCTGATTAAAGCTTGTGACGATCGGCGGATCGCACACTCCCGAAGGGGGTCGCGGCGCCCCCGGGCTCCGGCGCCATCGGAGGATTGGAGTTGCGTGCTGAGCCAAGACCATGGACTACCGCAGCGCCGGCGTTGATGTGGCCGCTGGACGGGCCTTCGTCGATCGCATCCGAGCCAGCGTCGATGCCACGCGACGGCCGGAAGTGATCGGCGCCCTGGGGGGCTTTGGTGGCCTCTGCCGACTGCCGGCAGGGATGCGACGCCCGCTGCTGGTGGCCGGCACCGACGGGGTCGGCACCAAGCTCGAACTGGCCCAGGTCCATGGCGGCCATCACGGCGTCGGCATCGACCTGGTGGCGATGTGCGTCAACGATGTGATCACCAGCGGCGCCGAACCGCTGCTGTTCCTCGACTACATCGCCACCGGCAAGCTCAGCCCCGCCACCCTGGCCGAGGTGGTGGAAGGCATCGCAGCGGGCTGCCGCAGCAGTGGCTGCGCCCTGCTGGGTGGGGAGACGGCAGAGATGCCGGGCTTCTACGGCGACGGCCGCTACGACCTGGCCGGCTTTTGCGTGGCGGTGGTCGAGGAGGATGAGCTGATCGACGGCCGACAGATCCGAGCCGGCCACAGGATCCTGGCGGTGGCCAGCAGCGGGGTGCACAGCAACGGTTTCAGTCTGGTGCGCCGCATCCTTGAGGCCGAGGGCAGCGATTCCGACACCCGCCTCGGCGCCGATGGCCCGCCCCTGATCGCCAGCCTGCTCACCCCCACCACCCTCTATGCGGCGTTGGTGAGGCAGCTGCTGGCACAGGGGGCGCCCCTGCACGGCATGGCCCACATCACCGGGGGCGGCCTGCCGGAGAACCTGCCCCGCTGCCTGCCGGAGGGCGTGCACGGGGTGATCGATCCCAGCAGCTGGAGCCGCCCGCCCCTGTTCCGGTGGCTCCAGGAGCGGGGTGGGGTGCCCGAAGCTGACCTTTGGGAGACCTTCAACCTGGGGGTGGGCTTTTGCCTGGTGGTGCCCCAGGAGGCGGTGGCCGGGGTCCTGGCCGCCTGTGCCGCCGCCGGCCATGGAGCCTGGGAGCTGGGGCAGGTGGCCGCGGGCGCCATCGAGGAGGGCGGCCAGGCCCTGGCCGGATTGCCGTACTGACGGCGCCATGACTGGTCGGCGCGCCCACCCGTAGGGTGCCAAGGGTTCGATCGCTGTAGCGGATCGCTTCCACCCTGGAGTTTTCGTTGCGCTCGCATGTTTGATACCTCGTCCCGCATCACCCGTCGTCGCTCCTCCGCCGGCCCCGTACCACCCCAGCGGCCGCAGCAGCCCAGGCCTCGCCTGCGCGAAGGCACCATCCCTCGCGAGGGGGGCCCGCGCGAGGGCGGCCAGCGCCCCACCTTTCTCACCCTTCGCGACCACGGCAAGGTGTACGTGGCCGATCTGCCCCGGCTCTCCGACGGCCAGCTCAGCCAGATCGAACGGGAAGCCAGGGAGGTGCTCGACAGCCTCAACCGCCGCCTCGACGAACTTCACAACCAGCTGAGCCTCACCCCCGCCGACCAGGACACCCGCATCAGGGCCACCACCAAGCGGGATGTGACCGAACGCTTCCTGGCCTCGATCGCCCAGGAGCAGGAGCTGCGCCGCAGCAATCCGGCCCTGCGCAGCGCCGCTGGCGAATCCCTGGCCCGAGCCTTCCTCGAACTGGCCCGCCATCGACTGCCTGGGAGCACCTTCGATTCGCTGCTTCAGGAGGCGCTGGCCGCCTGCAGTCCGTCCGATCCCGAAGGGCACTCTCCCACCAGCCAGGACCCCCAGGTGCTGCGGCTGCTGCAAGGCGGCGACAACCGCCTGCCCAAGCCCCAGGCCCTGCCGGTGGTGCTCACACCGGATCCTCCCCGGGCCAGCGGCAACTAGGCGCTGCTGAACGGGTTGGCCGGCATCCGTGCCTGGCCTGCCAGGGCCAGGGCATCGAGACTCTGCCGTTCGCCGGGGCTGAGGGTCCAGCCGAGGGCTGCCGCCGCCGTCTCGGCCTGGGCAGGGTTGCGGATGCCTGGAATCGGCATGGCGCCATGGGCTCGACACCAGTTGAGGGCCACCTCCACCTGGCTGGCCCGGCGCTGGGCTGCAATCGCCTGCAGGGCCTCCAGCAGCGGCTGGATGCCGGGCCAGAGCCGTTGGAACAGCAGGGCCCTGGGCCCCCGGGGCAGGGGCGGCAGGGCCCCCGGCGATCGGGCCAGCAGGCCCAGGGCCAGAGGGCTGTAAGCGATCAGCTCCACCCCCAGCGCGGCGCAGACCTCAGCAAGGCCACCGGGGCGGAATGGTTCGGGGGCCAGCAGGGAGGCCTGAACCTGCAGGCTGCGCAGCGGCACCCCCCGCTCCGCCAGGCGGGCCTGCACCTGCTGCAGGCGCCGCGGCCCCATGTTCGACACCCCCAGCTGGGGCACCCTGCCCGCCAGCACCGCATCAGCCAGGCCCTCCAGCAGCGGACCTTCCTGCCAAGGGGCGTAGCGGGCCGTGCTCCAGTGCAGCTGCACCCGATCCAGCTTTCCCTGGAGGCGCTGGCGGGAGGCCTCCAGGGCCCGGTCCAGCCCCCCGCGACCCAGACGCCAGGGGAAGGGGGCGAGCTTGGTGGCCACGGTGAGGGCGGCGCTGCGCTCGGGGGGCAGGGCGGCGATGAAGCGACCCAGGAGGATTTCGCTGCGGCCGTTGAAGCGACCTGTGCCATAGGAGTCGGCGCTGTCGAAGACATGCAGCCCCAGATCCACGCAACGGCGGAAGCCCTGCTCCAGGGCGGCGTCCTGGCCAGGCTCGTAGCCCCAGAGAAAACTGTTGCCCCAGGCCCAGGTGCCCACCCCGATGGTGGGAGGCGACGGGTTGGCGGGCATGGGGCGCGGCGGCGGGGCGTTGGCGCCATGATCGGATCCCTGCGGCAGCGCGCTGAGCCCCTGTGACCACCTCCGGCATCCCAGGCCCACCGACCATGCCGCCCCCCGCCGGCAGCCTGGAGAGCAGCTTGGAGAACGTTCAGGGGCCACGGGCCAAGGCGAGCGGAACCAGGGTCCCCGGGTCGGGCTCTGGCGGAGTGGAGCCCGGCAAGCCCAGCGACGCCGAAGCCGGCACCCCCGCCGAAGCGGTGCTCTGCGGCCACTGCGGCCGTACCGCCAGCAACGGCCTCAGCTGCATCGGAGCCTGCGTGGCCGATTCCGGCTACTGAACACGGTGCTCCAACGGCACAACATGTCGCGTTGTGTCGGGATGTGGAGCTTCGGCACAGATGTCACAGGCGAACATCCAGCCCCTTAAGGATCCCTTTAGGTTTGAGGCAGATCCGATGCTCCTCTGCGATGGCCAGCCCGAGTTCGTTGCTAGCAATGACAGCCCTGATCGGTTTCGCCGTGGTCGAACTGCTCACCCGTCTGCTCTCCTGGAGCTGATCGACAACCTCAGGGTTTCGGTTTTCACTCCCTCCTGATGGAGCTGGTCGGCGTAGAACATCGGCGTCGTGTCAGCGTCCAGGCCTCGGCCAGGGCAGGAGCCATGAAGGTCACCCATCACAACGATCAGCACCTGATCTGCCTCTCTTCCGAGGAGGTGGCCCTGTTGATCGATCTGTGCCATGCCGGCGCCTTCTCCGATGAGCTGGTGCAAGGGGAAGAAACGCGCCATCGCCTGGAGCGCTTCCTCGGCGAGATGCAGTCATCGCTCTACGCCACCGCCCAGTCGGTCTGGCGCCGCCGCGGCAGCAGCCGTCGACCATCAGGGGTGGCCGGCGTGGAGCCTCGGCAGCACGTGGGGGTGGTGGAGCCTGGCCAAGGTGGCTGACCCATGGCCATCAACCCGTGACAAGGGCAGCACCCCTTGAGGGAGACCTGGATCGTGAGGGCCCCGATGCGCCTGGACACCTTGCCTCGACAACCTGATAAGGCACCCCAAAAAGGGGAGCCTTGACCATTTTGTTGTTTTGAAAGAGGCGGCACCCAGATTCGAACTGGGGGTAAAGGATTTGCAATCCTCTGCCTTACCACTTGGCCATGCCGCCGGCCGGGGAGCAAACTCCCTTCCACGGATCGTATCAGCCATGGCATGCCTCCCCCCCGTCTGCTGGTCCTGAGTAACGGCCACGGGGAGGATCTGATCGCCCTGCGGGTGCTGGAAGCCCTGGCCGAGCGACGGCCGGGCCTGGAGGTGCTGGTGCTGCCGCTGGTGGGGGAGGGCAGGGTGTTCGCCGCCGCCGAGGCCGCCGGCGCCCTGCGCCGCTACGGCCCCCGCCTGCCCCTGCCCAGTGGCGGCTTCAGCAACCAGAGCCTACGGGGGCTGCTGCGGGATCTGGCCGCAGGGCTGCCCCTGCTGAGCTGGAAGCAGTGGCGCCTGGTGCGCCGCTGGGGCCAGGGCGGCGAGCCGATCCTGGCCGTGGGCGATCTGCTGCCACTGCTGCTCGCCTGGGCCGGGGGCGGTCGCTACGGCTTCATCGGCACCCCCAAGAGCGATCACACCTGGGCCTCGCCGCCCCCGCCGGGCTGGGGCCGCACTGCCCTGGCCGACGCCTACCACCAGCTCAAGGGCAGCGAATGGGATCCCTGGGAGTGGGCCCTGATGGGCAGCGGCCGCTGCCGGCTGGTGGCAGTGCGGGATGAGCTCACCGCCGCAGGTCTGCGGCGCCATGGCGTGGCGGCCAGCGCCCCCGGCAACCCGATGATGGATGGCCTCGGGCACGCGCCACTGCCGGCCTGGCTGGTGGGTCAGCGGCGGCTGCTGCTGCTGCCGGGCAGCCGGCTGCCGGAGGCCCTGGGCAACCTGGAACGGCTCCTGGCGGCCCTCCCCGCCCTCGGCCCGCCCACCACCGTGCTGCTGGCCGCCGGCAGCACCCCTTCCGCCGCAACCATGGCGGCACCGCTGCAGCGCCATGGCTTCGCGGCGGCACCGATTCCGATCGGCAGTGGCGCCGCCGCGGCCTGGCGGCGGCGCCAGCTGCGGCTGCTGCTGGGGCCCGGTCGCTTCGCCGAGTGGGCCGGCTGGGCGGAGGTGGGCCTGGCCACGGCGGGCACCGCCACCGAGCAGCTGGTGGGCCTGGGCGTCCCGGCCCTGTCGCTGCCGGGCCCCGGTCCCCAGTTCAAGGCCGGGTTCGCGCGGCGCCAGAGCCGGCTGCTGGGGGGGGCAGTGCAGCCCTGTCACAGCGCCGCCGAGCTGGGCAACCGGCTGGCGGCGCTGCTGAACGACCCGGCGGAGCGGCGGCGCCTGGGGTGGATCGGCCAGGTGCGGATGGGGGCGGCGGGGGGCAGCGCCCGACTGGCCGAGGCGATCGCCACGACCCTGCTCGACCGAGCCGAGGAGCGCTGCCCCCTCCCCCCGCCGACCGTACGGTCGACCGCCGGGCGTGGGAGCCGCCCGGCGGGATGATGGAACGATCTCCGCTGCTGCCCATGGCCGGCATTCCCGACCGCAACTACAACGCCGCCTGCGGCCGGCTCGCCAGCCACCTGGGCATCAGCCAGGCCGCCGCCCGGCGCAAGGTGGAGATCCGCGCCGCCCAGGAGGGCTGCCGCGATTCCGCCTCCCGCGAGGCCCTGGCCCAGCGCATGCTCGAGGAGGCGATCGCCGCCGGCACCGACCACGGCACCCTGTTCAGCGACCAGCTCGGGGCGGTGGGCAACGACGTCAACTTCATGCTCGAGGACTGAATCTCCCCGGCGCCAGGGCCCGGCGATTCAGTGCTCGAACACCGAGCCGAACCGCTGCCGATCGAGGTCGGCGAACACCGGGATGCAGGCGAAGCAGCGGCTGGCCAGCTCCCAGCGGTCCTCGCGGCGCAGCATCACCTCCAGCCGATCCCGCGCCGCCAGCAACCAGCGCACGTCGCCGGCCGCATAGGCCAGCTGGGCCTCGCTCAGCTCCTCGACCCGCCCCCAGTCGGAGCTTTGGGCCTGCTTATCGAGCTCCACCCCCACCAGCTCATTGACCACCTCCTTGAGGCCATGGCGCGGGGCGTAGGTGCGGGCCAGGCGGCTGGCGATCTTGGTGCAGAAGATCGGGTTCACCCGGATTCCCAGGTTTTCGGCCAAGGCCGCCACATCGAAGCGGGCGAAGTGGAACACCTTCTCCACCGCCGCGCTCTCCAGCAGGCCGGCCAGGCGGGGCGCCTGCCGCTGGCCCCGGGCCAGGCGAATGCAGCAGACGTTGTCGTGGCTGTCGCAGATCTGCACCAGACAGAGCCGATCGCGGCCGTGCTGCAACCCCATCGCCTCGGTGTCGATCGCCAGGGCCGGGGCCTGGCCGTAGAGCTCCTGCCAGCTGGCATCCAGATCGCCGTCGAAGACGGCGAAGCGGGCCGGCGGCACCGAGGGCGTGGAGGGCATGGGCGGGCTGGCGGCGGGGCGGGCCTGGGTCATGGCGGCAGCGCAGCGGAGGCCGGCGGGGATGGGTTGGCTCAACTGTGCCTGAGGCGCCGCACCCCCCCGGCCCCGTCCGCGGCGGGGATGGGGGAGAATGCAGCCCCTGATCGCGGCAGGCTGCCGATGCCCACGCTGGCTTCCACCCTGCTGCTCACCCTGCTCCTGGCGGTGGGTCTGGTCTTCTTTCTGCGGGCCGCCAGCAAGGACCGCACCACGGTGGTGGAGATCCATTCGCCGCGGCCCGCCCTCGAGGTTCTCGACGGGCTCTGCGGCTGGCTCAGCCAGCGGGGCTGGCAACGGGAGGGCGGCGACGCCGACCGGCGACTGCTGCGCTTCCGCGGCCAGGTCAGCGCCAGCGCCACCCTGGCCCTGCTGCTCTCCCTGCTCGGGGCCGTCGGCGCCGCCTGCCTGGGCCTGGTGCTTCGCCAGCTCTGGCCCGTGCTGGGCTGGTGGCCCCTGCTGCTGGCCTTGCTTGGACCGGGCGCCGGCCTGCTCTATCGCCGCCGGGCCGAGCGCGCCGAGATCCTCGAACTGCGCCTGATCGACGATCCCGCGCAGTCGGGCAGCACCCTGCGGCTGCGGGCCCACCGCGACGAACTGATCGCGATCGAAACCGAGCTGGGCCAGAGCCTGGAACTCGCCAGTGACGGTCGTCTGCTCTCCTCCCCGATCTGAGGCCATCCCGCCATGCCCCGGCTGCTGCCGTCCCTTCCACCGCACAGGGCCCCCAGGTCCTTGGCGGCCGTCCTGCTGGCGCTCTCCGCCCTGACGGGCCCTGGTGGCCTCGGCTCACCCCAGCCCGCCCTCGCCCAGGTCTCGGCCAGGGCCGCCAGCGCCCCCCCGCTCGCGCCGCCACCGCTCAGCGATCCCCTGCTTGGCCCCCGCAGCCCCCTCCCCAAGGACTGGGTCGGGGCGCGCCCCGTCGGACGCAACACGCCGGTGCTGCTGCTTGCCGGCCACGCCGACGCGCAGGGGATCGGCGGTTCCGGCACCAGCGGTGAGGCCGTAGGCCTCTACGGCGCGGCGCCGATGCGACCCGGCATCAGCGATGAGCACCACTGGTGTCTGCAGGTCGCCCACGCCGTGGCGGTGCGGGGTCGGGAGCGCGGCCTGCGCTTCGACTTCCACGTGCCGCCAGTGCGCACCATGATCAACGGCGACGATGCCGGCAGCAACTGGGCGGTGGGCCGCGACCATGCCGCCGCCGGGGGGTACGCCCTGGAGATCCACTTCGATGCCTACGGCAGCAGCGGCGTCGGCTCCGGCCTGATTCCTCCCCTGCACCAACCGTTCAGCAGCATCGATGAGAGCCTCGCCCAGGAGTTCGGCGCCTATCCGATGAACTTCCGCGACCGCCTCGGTGGCCCCAAGCGCGGCATTGCCCTGCTGGAGGTGGGCAAGCTGGAGGGTCGCCTGGAGGCCTCCCTGCGCGATCCCCGCACCCGTGATCGCACCATCCGCTACCTGGCCGAGCGAATCGTCTACGCCATCGAGCGGGGCATGGCCGCCGCCCCAGCCCCCAGCAGCACCGCCAGCCGCGGCGGCCGGCCGGCAACGCGACGGGGCGGTCCCCCCCTGGCCACAGACACCCCATAGATCTGCCGGAGCGAAAACCGCTGCCGCTGCCGCCCCGGCAAGGGGCCTCAGCCCACCGCATGATGGGGACGGCAACGCTCAACCAGACCGCCATCCTCCAGCCAATCCTGGGGGCGGGTGAAGACCTCGGTGAGCAGGGCCTCGCGACTGCCTGGCTCAGGGCTGTAGCCATACTCCCAGCGAACCAGGGGCGGCAGCGACATCAGAATCGATTCGGTGCGGCCATTGGTCTGGAGGCCGAAGATCGTGCCGCGATCGAAGACCAGATTGAACTCCACGTAGCGGCCGCGGCGGTACAGCTGAAACTGCCGCTCCCGCTCCCCCCAGACCATGGGCTGACGCCGCTCGACGATCGGCACATAGCTCGGCAGGAAGGCGTTGCCGCAGGCCGTCGCGAGGCGGAACAGCTGCTCCCAGTCCTGGCTGATCGCCCCGGCCCCGGCCGCCGTGGCCGCGGCTGCCGCGGCGGCGGGCCCGCTGGGATCCGACCCCTTGTAGAGCACCCCGGCGGGGTCCTGATAGTCGTAGAAGATCCCCCCGACCCCGCGGGTTTCGCCGCGGTGGCGGAGGAAAAAGTATTCATCACACCAGCGCTTGAACACCGGGTAGTAGGCCGGATCAACCCCATCACAGGCCCCCTTGAGGGTGCGGTGGAAATGCTGGGCGTCCTCCAGAAAGGGGTAGTAAGGGGTGAGGTCGGCCCCACCACCAAACCACCACACCGGCCCGGCCTCGAAATAGCGGTAGTTGAGGTGCACCGTCGGCACATAGGGGTTGCGGGGGTGCAACACCATCGAGGTACCGATGGCAAACCAGCGCTGGCCCTCAGCCTCGGGGCGCTGGCTGAGGATCGAAGGCGGCAGCCGCTCACCCTCCACCTCCGAGAAGTTCACGCCTCCCTGCTCGAACACCCGGCCCTCCTTGATCACCCGCGAACGGCCGCCGCCGCCCTCGGGCCGCTCCCAGCTCTCCTCCAGGAAGCGCCCTTCGCCATCCACAGCCTCCAGGCCGGCGCAGATCGCATCCTGCAGTCCCATCAGCAACGCCCGGGCACGGCTGCGGGAATCGGCGGGCGGAGGCGGAAGCGTGGGGGCCATGGAGGGGCGGGCGGCGGCGTTGCGGCAAGGGTGGGGCCCCATCCGGGGCGTCCCTGCCAACGCCGGGACCGCCCCACCTTTTCAGTCCGCCAGGGCCGGACACAAGTCCCCGAGAGGGTCTGTCATGGCCCTGATCGCCTCGATCACGCCACTAGGATCGGCCACTGTCGAGGTAGACGAGCAGCGGATGGCCACCCCTGACCAGGCTGCCGGCACCCCAGCCGCCACAAGCATCGACGCCGGCTCGGAGGCCCTGAGCCAGGCATTGGCTCCCCTGCGCGATGCCGGCAGCGGCCGCAGCCTGCTTGAGCTTGGCTGGATCAGTCAGATCCGCCGCCAGGGGAACCGGGCGATCCTGCGCCTGGCCCTGCCCGGCTTCGCCTCAAGCCAGCGGGAGCGCATCGCCGCTGAGGCCCGCCAGGCCCTCCTGGCCGTTGCCGACATCGGCGACGTGCAGATCGAACTGGCCCAGCCCCATGACCACGCCCCGGGCGCCGGCACCGGAGCGCCGATCGGCGGCGCTGGCCACGGCCCCGGCGGTCCAGGCGGTCCCCCTCCCCGCCAGCCCGTGCCCGGCGTGCGCCAGGTGATCGCCGTCAGCAGCGGCAAAGGTGGGGTCGGCAAGAGCACCGTGGCGGTCAACCTGGCCTGCGCCCTGGCCGCCCAGGGCCTGCGCGTCGGTCTCCTCGACGCCGACATCTACGGCCCCAACGCCCCCACCATGCTGGGGGTGGCCGACCGCTCCCCGGAGGTGAGCACCAACAGCGCCGG
Organism: Cyanobium sp.; assembly: GCA_049426205.1. GTDB lineage: Bacteria > Cyanobacteriota > Cyanobacteriia > PCC-6307 > Cyanobiaceae > Cyanobium. The sequence goes on along the minus strand of JBMSXZ010000036.1, from coordinate 4,508 downwards.
CGAACAGATCCTGCAGCCGATCGAGACCTGCGGCATCGCCATGGTGTCGATGGGCCTGCTGATCGAGGAGAACCAGCCGGTGATCTGGCGGGGCCCGATGCTCAACGGCATCATCCGCCAGTTCCTCTACCAGGTGGCCTGGGGAGAGCGGGATGTGCTGGTCGTCGATCTCCCCCCCGGCACCGGCGACGCCCAGCTGACCGTGGCCCAGGCGGTGCCGATGGCCGGCGTGGTGATCGTCACCACCCCGCAGCGGGTGTCCCTGCAGGATGCCCGCCGAGGGCTGGCCATGTTCCTGCAGATGGGCGTGCGGGTGTTGGGGGTGGTGGAAAACATGAGCGGCTTCATTCCCCCCGATCTCCCCGATCGCCGCTACCCGATTTTCGGCAGCGGTGGTGGCCGCCTGCTGGCCGACGAGGCAGACGTTCCCCTGCTGGCCGAGCTCCCCCTTGAAATGGCGGTGCAGGAAGGTGGAGACCAGGGCCTGCCAGCCGTGCTCGCGGCCCCCGGCTCGGCCAGCGGCCGCGCCTTCCTCGCCCTGGCGGCCGACCTCGCCGCCCGCTGCGGGCTCGGCGCGGCCGTGGCCTGAACGACCATGGCTGCCGGCCTGAGCACCCGACGTGGTTCGACGACTCTGCGGGGAGGCCGGCGCAGCCGCCCCCTGTTCGGCGACACCGATCTCCTGCTCTGGGGCATCCCCCTGGGCCTGACCCTGCTGGCCGGCATCCTGATCGCCAGCACCCAGCGCCAGGCCGATTACGCCGACTGGTACCAGCACTGGATCACGGCCGCGGTGGGCATCGTCATCGCCCTGCTGGTGGCGCGGCTGCCCCTGGAACGGCTCAACCTGGTGCAATGGCCCATCTACGGCGCCACGATCCTCAGCCTGGTGGCGGTGCGCGTCGTGGGCACCTCCGCCCTCGGCGCCCAGCGCTGGATCAGCATCGGCGGCTTCCATGTGCAGCCCTCGGAGTTCGCGAAACTGGCGGCGATCCTGCTGCTGGCGGGGGTGCTCTCCCGCTATCCGGTCGAACGCCCGGTGGATCTGGTCCGGCCCATCGCCCTGATCGGTCTGCCCTGGGCCCTGGTGTTCATCCAGCCCGATCTCGGCACCTCCCTGGTCTTCGGAGCCGTGCTGCTGGTGATGCTGTTCTGGGCGGGCCTGCCCTTCCCCTGGCTGGTGTTGCTGCTCTCGCCCCTGGTGGCGGCGATTGCGGCGGGGGTTCAACCGCTGCTGCTGATCCTCTGGATCCCTCTGATGGGCTGGCTGGCCTGGCGCTCCCTGCCCTGGAAGCGGATCGCCGTGGCGCTGGTGCTGGCGGTGCAGGGCCTGTTCGCCCTGATCACCCCCTACCTCTGGATGCATGGCCTGAAGGAATATCAGCGCGACCGGCTGGTGCTCTTCCTCGACCCCTCGAAGGACCCCCTGGGCGGCGGCTACCACCTGCTGCAGAGCAAGGTGGGAATTGGCTCCGGAGGCCTCTGGGGGACCGGCCTGATGCATGGTCACCTCACCCTGCTGCGCTTCATCCCCGAGCAGCACACCGATTTCATCTTCAGCGCCCTCGGCGAGGAGACCGGCTTCATCGGCTCCACCCTGGTGGTGCTCGCCTATGCCCTTTTCTGCTGGCGCCTGATCCAGATCGCCAATCGGGCCCGCACCGATGTCGAGTCGTTGGTGGTGGTCGGGATCGGCGCCATGCTGATGTTCCAGGTGGTGGTCAACATCTGCATGACGATCGGCCTCGGTCCAGTGACTGGCATCCCCCTGCCCTGGGTGAGCTACGGGCGTTCGGCCATGCTCGTCAATTACGTGTCGCTCGGGCTCTGCGCCGCCGTGGTGCGCCGCAGCCGGGTGCCCCGGCGTTGGTGAGGGCGCCCGGAGACCGCTGCCATGGCTGAGCCCAGCGCCACCCTGGCTGATCTGCGCCGCGAGCTGGCCCGCGGTGTTCCCGGCAGCGGCAGCGACGACGACAGCGCCCGGCGGCAGTGGTGGGCAGCCCTGGCCACCCTCCAGGACAACCTGCTGGCCGGCGCCAACGCCCCCCGCCGCGGCCTGTGGCTGGCGGCGCCGTTGCCGGCGCTCTACGAACCGGCGCTGCTGCAGAACCTGGAGGGCTGGGTCTGGGCCCCCCAGCAGATCGGCACCCTCCTCCCCCAGGCGCCCCTGCTGCCGGGTCGCCGCGAAGCGGACCAGGGGGCCGAGCTCCGCCCCTTCCGCTTCCAGCGGCTACCCCTGCGCGACGGCGACGGCACCGATCCGGTGCTGCTGCTGATCACCCCGGCGCTGCAGGTGGGGCTGGCCCTGGAGGGCCCCCCGGGCCAGCGGCGCCTGTTGGCCCGATTTGATGCGCCGGTGCTCTCCGCCGGCCTGCACCTGCTGAACCGGCGCCTCCAGGCTGAGAACCCAGCCGAGGCGGCGCGGCTGCGGCACTGCCTGGAGCGTCTCGGCCCACTCGACAATGATCCTGGCCTGGCGATGCGGTTCTGGCCCCTTTTGGCCGAGCGGCTGGCAGGCATGGCCCCGAGCGTGACCCTTCAGCCCCTGGGGCGCCCGGTGGCTCCAGGGGCGGTCGCCCCAGGCGGCGGCAGCGAGGGTGGAGCAGACAGCCGCGGAGGCGGATCGAGCCTCCAGGCGGACGGGGGGGGCGCCAACGCCGAGCTGGCCCTCCTGGAGGCCCTCACCCATGAGGTGCGAACCCCGCTGGCCACCATCCGCACCCTGATCCGCTCCCTGCTGCGGCGCCGTGAACTGCCGCCGCTGGTGCGGCAGCGCCTGGAGCAGATCGATGGGGAATGCAGCGAACAAATCGACCGCTTCGGCCTGATCTTCCTGGCGGCGGAACTGCAGCGCCAGCCGGGCAGCGGCCAGCCCCTGAGCGCCAGCGAACTGGCGCGCACCGACCTGAGCCACCTGCTCAACGACCTTGAGGAGATCTGGCGACGGCAGCTGGCCCGCCGCGATCTCAGCCTGCTGCTGACGATCGCCCCGGATCTGCCTCCGGTGCTCAGCGATCCGAGCCGCCTCGAGACCATGCTCGGCGGCCTGATCGACCGCTTCGGACGGAGCCTCAGGGCCGGCAGCGAGGTGCGCCTCAGCCTCCAACCCGCCGGCCCGCGGTTGAAGCTGCAGCTGAGCAGCAGCGATCACGGCGGTCGCGACGACGGCGGGGTCAGGGATGGCAGCGGCACCGACCTGGTGGGACCGGTGCTGAGCTGGAACCCGGCAACGGGCAGCCTGCAGCTGAGCCATCAGGCCACACGCCAGCTCTTCCACCGGCTCGGCGGCCGCCTGACGGAGCGGGGTGGATCGAGCCTCACCGTCTTTTTCCCCTTGGCGGAGGGGGGAGAGTCGCGGGGGGACGCGGCCCATTGTTGACGGGTGTGAAGAGTGCGCGCCCCCCGGCTGGGAGGGTCGAAACACGGTGCTAGCTTCCGCCTGTAACGGTCTTTGAGCCATGCCAGCGACGGCCCTGACAGGTCAACTTCCGAAGTTCATCGGCAGCACGGGCGGTCTGCTCAATGCCGCCGAGACCGAGGAGAAATACGCCATCACCTGGACCAGCACCGCTGCCCAGGCCTTCGAACTCCCCACCGGCGGCGCTGCCGAAATGCACGCCGGCGAGAATCTGATGTATTTCGCCCGCAAGGAGCAGTGCCTTGCCCTCGGCACCCAGCTGCGCACCAAGTTCAAGCCCCGGATTGAAGACTACAAGATCTACAGGATCTTCCCCGGCGGCGACACCGAATTCCTCCATCCCAAGGATGGCGTCTTCCCCGAGAAGGTCAACGAGGGTCGCGTCAAGGTTGGCCACAACGCCCGCAGCATCGGCGCCAACCCCAACCCCGCCGGCCTCAAGTTCAGCGGCAAGGCTCCCTACGAAGTCTGAGCCGCGCACCCTCGCGCATCTATAAAGGCGGGGCTGGCAAGCCCCGTTTTTTTTGCCTGCCTGTCGTGCTGATGCCGGGTCCTGATCGCGCCCCCGACCGAATCGCCTTCCAGGAGGAGGCTGCCCGAGGGCCCGCAGCGTTCGGCGGGCACAGTTTTGTGCCGCTCTGGAAGCGCTGGCCCGCTGATCTGGAAACACCGCTCACCACCTGGCTGAAGGTGGGGGCCGGCGAGGGGCATGGCCTGCTGCTGGAGTCGGTGGAGGGCGGCGAGCGGATCGGCCGCTGGAGCGTGGTCGTGACCCAGCCCCTCTGGACCCTGACCTGGCGCGGTGAAACCGGCGAGCGTCACTGGCGCGATGGCCGGCGCGAGCAGTTCAGTGGCAATCCCTTCACCCAGCTGCGCCACTGCCTCGCCCCCATCAACCCCGCCCCGGTGCCGGGCCTGCCCCCCCTGGGCCAACTGTTCGGGGCCTGGGGTTACGAACTGATCCGCTGGATTGAACCCAGCGTGCCCGTCCATTCCCCCGGCCCCGGCGACCCCCCCGATGGCTGCTGGATGCTGGCCGACAGCCTGCTGGTCTTCGACCAGGTGAAACGGCAGATCACGGCGGTGGCCT
>JBMSXZ010000035.1:0-19659 GCA_049426205.1 Cyanobium sp. | reverse complement strand
CGTCGACGCCCCTGTTCCAGCGGCGCCGGCCCAGTCCCCCCACGGCCGCGGCCGCGGCTGCGTGATCACCCGCCGGGCCCGCTTCAGCGCCAGCCATCTCTACCGCCTGCCGGAGCTTGATGCCGCCGCCAACCAGCAGCGCTTCGGCCCCTGCAGCGTCGAACCCGGCCACGGCCACAACTACGAGCTGATCGTGGCGATGGCCGGCCCCCTCGATGCGGACGGCATGGTGCTCAACCTCTCGGACGTGAAGCACGCGATCCGACGCGAGGTCACCGAGCCGCTCGACTTCCGCTGTCTCAATCAGGTCTGGCCGGAATTCGACCTCTCCAGGCCCGAGGGCTGTCTGCCCACCACCGAGGCCCTGGCCCTGGCCATCCGTCGCCGCCTGGCCCCCCATCTGCCGGTGGTCGGTCTGCGCCTCTACGAACACCCCGACCTCTGGGCCGATGTGCTCGCCGGTCCCACCATCGATCCCATGGAAGCCTTCCTCTCGATCCGCACCCATTTCGCCGCCGCCCATCGCCTCGCCCGTGAGGAGCTGAGCCAGGCGGAGAACGAGTCCATCTATGGCAAGTGCGCCCGCCCCCACGGCCATGGCCACAACTATCTGCTCGATGTCACGGTGCGGGGGGCGATCGATGCCCGCACCGGCATGGTCTGTGATCTGGCGGCCCTGCAGCGCCTCGTCGACGAGCTGGTGGTCGAGCGTTTCGACCACACCTTCCTCAACAAGGACGTGCCCCATTTCGCCACCTGCGTCCCGACCGCCGAGAACATCGCCCTCCACATCGCTGACCTGCTGACCGCCCCGATCGCCGCCAGCGGCGCGCGCCTCCACAAGGTGCGCCTTCAGGAGAGCCCCAACAATGCCGCCGAGGTGTTCGCGGAGGCGCCCCGACTGGAGATGGCGCCGGCGGCCCTGGAGGCCCTGGCGGCGGCAGGCTGAACGCCCTGGAGACCCCCGAGCCCCGGTACGGTGCTGTTGAGGCTGAGGCTGGCGCGTTCGGCGCCGGGGCTGGGATCCCCCTGCCCCGCCTGCGCCTGGTGCTGGCGGTCAGCCTCGATGGCCGTCTCGCCCCCCCTGCCGGTGGCGCCGCCCAGTTGGGCGGACCCGGTGATCGCCGCGCCCTGGAGGAGGCCCTGGCCTGGGCTGATGGTGCTCTGGTGGGTGCCCAGACCCTGCGCCTCCATGGCAGCACCTGCCTGATCCATCACCCCGATCTGCTGGAACGCCGTCGCTTGCGAGGCCTCGCCCCCCAGCCCCTGGCCCTGGCCGTGAGCCGCTCAGGCCAGGTGCCGCCGGAGCTGCCGTTCTTCCGCCAGCCGCTGCAGCGCTGGCTGCTGGCCCCCAGCCGCGCTGGCGGTGGGGCTGGCCCGGCACCGCCCCCGGGGTTCGCCCGACAGCTGCCCCTGCAGGCCTGGCGTCCCCTGTTGAGCCAGCTGGTCCGTCTGGGGCTGGAGCGGCTGGTGCTGCTCGGGGGGGCGCGGTTGGCTGCGTCGTTGCTCGCTGAGGATCTGGTGGAGGAGCTGCAGCTCACCCTCTGCCCGCGGCTCCTGGGTGGCGGCCATACCTGGCTGCCGAGCGGCGGTTCCCTCCCGCCCGCCGGCCCATGGCGACTGATCGAGAGCCGTGACCTGGGCGATGGTGAGCTGCTGCTGCGCTACGGCCGCGGTGTTCAGGGGGCTGGTGCCGCGCCCCCGGCCTGACCGGAACCGAAGCGACGGCCGAGCTCCCGCAGGGGCACCTCCCGCAGGCTCTCGGGGGGCAGTCCCAACATCCGGGCCAGGCAGCGTTTCACCACCGCTTCGCTGGCGTCACCGAAGCGGCCGCCGACCATCTCCCGCATCACCTCAAAGCCCGTGCCGCTCTGGTCGGTTTCCTCGATCAGGCAGCGGCTGGTGGGGCCCGCGAGTTTCTGGCAGGGATCCTGGAGATAACGGCGCAGGTTGGGATTCGATCCTGCGGTGTTGTCCAGGCACAGCACCACCAGCTTCGATTCCAGCTGGGGCCGGATCCACTGCAGCATCGGCGCCAGCAGGCCCGCCTGGGCAGGGGGAGGCGTGGCTGTCATCGCCACCACCAGGGATGTCGCCATGCTCCAGACGGAACCGTGCGGGCGATGGTGTCGTCCGGGCCGGACCCTGGCCAGCAACGGCCCGGCATGCAACCCTCCCCTCTGGCCGGGACGCCCACGGCAAGGGGCCAGCCAGGGGCGTGGAGCCACCGCCGTTTGCCCAACGTCGGCCCATCGGGGGAGTCGCATGGGGAGTGTGGCGGCCGATGACCAAGCCATTGTCAGGCCCCATGGCCAGGCCAAGCAGGATGGCTGACCTTCCGGGTTTCAGCCCGGCCATCCCATGGCTGGCTGGGCTGGTCCCCTCGGCCACGGGCGGTGCTGGATCGGGATCCGGCCTGTCCCCTGGGTTGAGGCTGGATCGCTGGAAACCTCTGCACCGTCGATAGCTTGGACCCTGTGCCCCCGAGGTTGAGGCGATGGCGGAGCTTGAGGTCCGCTGGCTGCGTGCGATGGCCGAGCTGTCAGCGACCCAATGGGACAGTCTGCTGGGCGGCTGTGCGGCGGCTCCCTTCTTTCGCTGGTCCTGGCTGCATCGGCTTGAGGCCAGCGGCAGCATCGTCCCGCGCCAGGGCTGGCAGGCCTGCCATCTCACCCTCTGGCGCGGCCAGGATCTGGTGGCTGCTGCCCCGCTCTATCTCAAGGGCCACAGCTACGGCGAGTTCGTCTTCGATCAGTCCTTCGCCCAGCTGGCCGGCCAGCTCGGGCTGCGCTACTATCCGAAGCTTGTGGGCATGAGCCCGCTCAGCCCCGTGGAGGGCTATCGCGTCCTGATCGCCCCCGGCGAGGACGAGGCCCTGCTGACCGCCCTGCTGCTCGACCAGATCAGGGAGTTCTGCCAGCGCAACGGTGTGCTCAGTTGCAATTTCCTCTACGTGGATCCCCACTGGCGCCCCCTCGCCGAGGCGGCGGGCTGTGCCGCCTGGATCAACCAGCAGACCTGCTGGACCAATGCGGGTTTCGCTGATTTCGAGGCCTATCTCGCCAGCTTCAATGCCAATCAGCGCCGCAACATCCGCCGTGAGCGGGCCGCCGTTGCCGCCGCCGGCCTCACCGTCACCGCCGTGGCGGGAGAGGCCATCCCCCCGGCGTTGCTGGAACGCATGCACCACTTCTACGCCCAGCACTGCGCCCGCTGGGGGCCCTGGGGCAGCAAATATCTCAGCGAAGCCTTCTTCCGCGACGCGGCCGGGCTGAACACCGACCTGGTGCTGTTCAGTGCCCACCGCGGCGATCCCCACGATCCCCTGGCGATGGCCCTGTGTGTCCAGGACGGACACCACCTCTGGGGGCGTTACTGGGGCAGTGATCTCGATCTGGACAATCTGCATTTCGAGGTCTGCTACTACGCCCCGATCGCCTGGGCGATCGAGCAGGGGCTGCGCCGTTTCGATCCCGGGGCGGGCGGCAGCCACAAACGGCGGCGCGGTTTTCTCGCCGAGCCCCGCGTCAGCCTGCACCTCTGGAGCGATCGTCGCTTCGCCCAGATCCTCGGGCGCTGGTTGCCGGACGCCAACCAGGCCGCCCTCGAGGAGATCGCGGCGGTCAACGCCGAGCTCCCTTTTCGTGGTGGTCTGCCTCCGCTGATTCCGCCTCCGCAGGGGGCGATCCCCTGAACGCTCGGGCGGCCCGGATCGGTAGCATCCGAACCATGCAGCCAACTCCGGACGCCACCGCCAGACGCCTTGACGATGAACTGTCGCGGCGTTTCATCGCCCTTGATCCCTCCGGCTACGTGCTGATCAAGGTCGATGCCGAGGCCCAGGTGCTGGTGGCTGAGCTTTACAGCAACACCATCGACGACCGTGGCCTGGCGACCGATCCGGAGACCGGTGAGGTTCTGGCCTGCCGCAAGGCCGCCCCGCGCACTCCGGTGGCCGTGTTCCGCGGCCGAACGGCCAAGGAGCTGGGGATTCAGCTCACCGAAGGGGAGGAACCCCATCCGATCAGCCGCCTCGACCATGCCCTTTATCTGGGCCGCGAGCTCCAGAAGGCGGAGTGCTGCCTGCTCGAAGGGTTGCCCTATTGCCAGGATTGATCAGGCTGGATTCAGGCCGGTTGCAATTCGCGGTCGCCCGACCGTGAGGCGGTCGGGGGATCGGGGGGCAGGGCTGAGAGCTGCTCCTGGATCTCGCGGGTGACGATGCCCCGGTATTCAAGAAAATGTTCGTTGTGGGCCAGGGCCACCAGGAACTGCTCGAGGTTGGCGGGGTTGCGCCGGGCGATGGTGAGCAGCGACCCCCAGAACCGCCAGCGGGTGTCGCGCCGCAAGCCCTGGCGCCAGATCACAATCGCCAGGGCCCGGATGTCGTTGATGGGAGGGAGAAGTGGTTTGTCGGAGTTCTCGGGGCGGTAAAAAGCCTTCCAGCGGGGGGTGCCCATCTTGAGGTAGTAGTGGCGCACGCGATCGATATAGGCGTTCGGTTCGTAGAGGCGGCAGAAGGCATCCACATATTCGTTGGCTATGTCGCGGATCGGACGGGTCGGCACGAAGTTGAGCAGGTTGGTCTGGTTCACCCCTTTCGCGTCTGTTTTGTCCTGGATCAGGCGTCCCTCCTTCTCCAGCCGGTGCCAGAGGCCGGTGTTCGGGAGCGCCTGCAACATGCCCATCATTGCGGCGGGAATGCCGGTGCGGCTCACGAAGCGCACGATCCGATCGCCGGCGCCATTGGCTTCGCCATCGAAACCGATGATGAAACCCGCCATCACCCGCATCCCGTAGGAGGTGATGCGATCCACCGAGTCCTCCAGGGAGCTGCGGGTGTTCTGATGCTTTCCCGCCACCGAGAGGCTCGCCTCATCCGGGGTCTCGATGCCCAGGAACACCGCCTCGAAGCGGGCCTCTCCCATCATCCGCATCAACTCGTCATCAGCCGCCAGATCAACGGACGCTTCAGTGGTGAAGGTGAAGGGGTAACCGCGTTCGATCTGCCACTGCTTGATGGCTGGCAATAGTAATTTGGCATTGCGCTTGTTGCCGATGAAGTTGTCATCCACCAGGAAGATGGCGCGGCGCCAACCCAGCTCGTAGAGGCGCTGCAGTTCGGCGACGAGCTGCTCGGGTGTTTTGGTGCGCGGCTTGCGGCCGTAGAGCACGATGATGTCGCAGAACTCGCACTGGAACGGGCAGCCCCGCGAGAACTGCACGCTCATCGAGTCGTAGGCGTCGAGCTCGAGAAGATCGAAGCGCGGCACCGGCGTCGCCGTTACATCCGGCTTCTCGCCATTGGCGCTGAAGCGTCCCGATCGCTCGCCGCGCTCGATCGCCTCGATGAACAGCGGCAGGGTGATCTCGCCTTCGTCCAGCACCTTGAAATCCGCCAGGGCGATCTCGGGGGCATCCGGGGTCGAACTCGCGAAGGGTCCTCCCACCGCCACCGCCAGGCCCCGCTGTTTCGCCTGGGCGATCTGCTCGGCCATATCGGCCTTCTGCACGATCATCCCGGAGATCACCACCAGCTCGGCCCACTCCCATTCCTCTCGGCTCACCTCGCGCACGTTGCGGTCGACCAGCTTCATCTCCCAGTTCTGGGGCAACAGGGCTGCCACGGTCACCAGCCCCAGGGGCGGTAGCAGCACCTTGCGGTTGACCAGTTCGAGGATCTTCTCGTAGCTCCAGAAGGTCTTTGGAAACCGCGGGTAAATGAAGAGGGTACGCATGGGGTGCGCTCGCCCCGAAGTGGCTGCAACCCTAAGTGACTTCCCGGATCCATGCTGCGGCAGGGGTGCAGCCGCTGCGGCTGTGCCATGGCCGTCAACTCCCGCCCGTCCGCCGGAGCCGACCCTCTTCTGCTGTAATGGCCCCAGTCAACCGGCAATCCCATGGGCGCAGCGATCTACCTCGGTCTGGTGGGCGGTGGTCTCACCGTGGCGTTTCTGCTCAACGTGATCCTGCGGGGCATCCGCCTCATCTGAGCGTCTGCAGCCGCAGCCCCCGCCGCCGGAGGAGTTCCCTGGCCCCGATCAGCAGCCCGGCGCTGCCCATCAGGGCGAAGGTGCTGGCCAGGCCGATCGCCCCGCTCAGCAGGGCGGCGATCAGGCCGCTCAGTCCGCCTCCCCCCAGGAAGGCGATCTGACCCAGGCCCGCCATCCTGCCCCTCAGGGCCATCGGGGCTCCCACCTGGGCGATCAGGTTGGTTCCTGCCAGCAGGCAGGCGGTGCCGGCGCCGATCAGAAAGGTCATGGTCAGCTGGAAGGCCTGGGCCCCACTGCTGACGGCCATCCCGAGCTGGGCCAGGGCGGTCAGCATCGCGCAGCTGCCCAGCAACCAGGCCGGTCGCTGCGAGAGCCAGACACTGCGGCGCTGCAACACCAGGCCGCCGCTGATGCTTCCGGCGGCCAGCACGCTGGTGAACAGTCCCAGGGCCTGGGGGGACGGGCCGAGGACCTCCCGGGCGATCAGGGGCGCCAGCCCTGGATGGAAGAACCCAACCAGGGTGGCCAGGGCTGTGAACCGCAGCACATGCCGCAGCACCGGTCCGCAATCGCGCCAGGCCACCGCCAGGCTGGTTCCCCGCCCGCCGCCACTGCGCTGCTCCAGGCTGTGATCCGGCCTCAGCAGCCAGCGCACGGTGGCAATCGGAAGCAGGTAGCTGAGGGCATCGAGCGCCAGGGCGGTGGTTGGGCCCGTCAGGGCGACCAGCCAGCCCCCCAGGGGCGGTCCGACCAGTTTGCCCACGTTGAACACCACCGAGAAACTGGCGATGTAGGGCCCCAGCTGCCGGGGTTCCTCCACCAGCAGGGCGGTGTACTTGTTGCGTGCCGTCTGCTCATAGGTGCTGGCCACCCCCACCAGCAGGGTGCTGAGCAGCAGCATCAGCGTCTGCGCCTGGCCCCGCAGCAGCGGGATGGCCAGGGCCCCGAGCACAGCGGCGACGAACAGTCCCCACTGGGCCCGCACCAGCACCAATCCGCTGCCGAGCCTGTCGGTCGCCACCCCCGCAGGACCGCTCAGCAACAGGCTTGGCAGGGAGAGGGTGGCGAAGTGCAGGGCGAGCACCAGGGGGGTGTCGCTGCCCTGCAGCAGGATCCAGCCCTTGGCGGTGAGGCCGGCGAACGAACCGGAGGTGCTCAGGCCGGAGGCCATCAAGAACAGCCGCCGCTGGGCCGGCCGGCCCGGAGCCCAGCGCCGGGGTGGGTCCCCCCCCAGGCGGCTGGCGCCATCCCCCTCCTGTCCGTCGCCCTCTGGCCGACCGCTGCCTGGCTGCTTTGACGCTGGGCTCAAGGCGACGCCCGGCGGGCTGCCAGTGCCTCGGAGACCATCGCCCGGGCGCCCACCACCTCCCCGATCAGGTCATAGGTGTCGGCCGCGGTGATCCGCACCGGAACCATCGTGCCCGGGGCGGCACAGAGTCCCCCTTCGCCGGGGCTGATCCGCACCTCACCGTCCACCTCCGGGGCGAACCGGGCGCAACGGCCGAGCATGGCGCCGCTGCTGGGATTCTCCTGTTCGATCAACACATCCACGATCCGACCGACCCAGGCGGCGTTGCGGGCCGCGGCGATCGGTTGCTGCAGCGCCATCAGCCGGTCCCGGCGCTGCTGCGCCAGCTCCGGTGGCACCGGGTTGTCCAGGCTGGCGGCGGCTGTGCCCTCCTCCGGCGAGAAGGTGAACACGCCCACGTGGTCGAAGCGCTGCTCCGCCACGAAATCGAGCAGGTGCTGGAAGTGCTCCTCGGTCTCGCCGGGGTAACCGACGATGAAGGTGGTGCGCAGCACCGCCTCGGGCAGCTGCTCCCGGATCCGCTCGAGCAGACCGGCGGTCACCCCCGCCTGCCAGGGCCGGTTCATGGCTCGCAGCACCTCCGGATGGCTGTGCTGCAGGGGGAGATCGAGGTAGGGCAGCACATTGGGCACCTCCCGGAAGGCGCGCAGCAGCTCCGGGGTCAGGCCGGTCGGGTAGGCGTAGTGCACCCGGATCCAGGGGATGTCCACCTCCCCCAGGGCCCGCAGCAGCTCCGCCAGGCGCGGCTCGCCGTAGAGGTCGAGGCCGTAGTTGGTGGTGATCTGGCTGATCAGCACCAGCTCCTTCACCCCCTGGGCTGCCAGCTGCTGGGCTTCGGCCACGATGCTCTCGATCGTGCGGGAGCGCTGGTCGCCGCGCAGGTGGGGAATGATGCAGAAGGCGCAGCGGTAGTCGCAGCCCTCGGCCACCTTCAGGTAGGCCACGGCCTCGCCGGTGGTGCGGTAGCGGGGCAGGTGTTCATCGGCCACGAAGGTGGGGGTGGCGCTCACCTGGCGGACCCGCTCGCCGGCCTCCACCCGCTGCAGCACACTGACGATGTGCTGGTAATCGCCGGTGCCCACGATCGCCCGTGCTTCCGGCAGGCTCTCGAGCAGCTCCTCCTGGAAGTGCTGGGCCAGGCAGCCGGCGATGATCAGCTCCTTGCCCTGCTCGGCCAGCTCCACCAGCGTCCGGACAGACTCCTCGCGCGCGTCCTGGATGAAGCTGCAGGTGTTCACCACCACCACCCGGGCATCGGCCTCATCGGCGCTGACCCCGTAGCCGGCTTCTGCCAGCAGACCGAGCATGTGTTCGGTGTCGACCCGGTTCTTTTCGCAGCCCAGATGGGCAAAGGCCACCGTGGGGCGAGCCGGGATGGCGGCGGGACCCTCGGGGTGGTTGCTGGAGTGGCTGGTGGCTGACGTCATGCTCCCGATTCAGGCTTGGGCCCCGCTCCACCCTATGGAAACGCCCTCCGGCTCCGCCGGCCGCGGCGGTCGATTCCAGGGGCCGTCGAAAGCTGCGGCGATCCTTTGCCGCCGGCTGCCAGGCGTGAATGGGGCTGCGAGAATCGCCGCAGTGCTTCCGACGCCGTGACCTCCACCGATCTGGCCAGTCGCCTCAACCAGCGCCGCCGCAGCGATCCCGGACGCCGCTGGGTCTCCGTGGCGATGGCCGTCCTGGCCACCATCGGTGCGATCGACACCGGCGCGATCACGCTGAAGCGCTGGGGCCTGCTCGGCCCGCTGCTCTGCCCCGGCGGCGGCGGCGACTGCGACAAGGTGCTCAACAGCCCCTGGGGCACCCTGCTGGGACAGCCCCTCTCCCTGTTCGGTTTCCTCTGTTATGCCAGCGCCCTGGTGCTGGCTTTGCTGCCGCTGCTGCTGCGGGGGGAGGCCCGCCGGGAGCTGCTGGCGCGGAGCCGCTGGCTGCTGTTCCTGCTGACAGCCGCCATGGCGGTGTTCAGCCTGGTGCTGATGGCGGTGATGGTGGTCAAGATCAAGGCGGTCTGCGCCTTCTGCATCCTTTCGGCCCTGCTCAGCCTCTGCCTCTTCCTGCTCTCTCTGTTCAGTGGCGACTGGGAGGACAGGGGCCAGCTGCTGTTTCGCGGGGTGCTGACGGTGTTGCTGGTGGCGATCACCGGGATCGGCTGGGCCACCGCCATGGATCGGCCGATGGCAGAGACCGGTCCAGGCCTGCCTCCCCCCGTGACCACCGTCAGCAGCCCTGCCGCCATCGCCCTGGCCGACCATCTCACCGCCAGCGGCGCTGTGCTCTACACCGCCTACTGGTGCCCCCACTGCTTCGAGCAGAAGCAGCTGTTCGGCAAGGAAGCCGCCTCCAGGCTGAAGGTGGTCGAATGCGCCCCTGATGGCCGCAACAGCCAGGCTGCCCTTTGCACCAGCAAGAAGTTGCAGGGCTATCCCTCCTGGGAGATCAAGGGCAGCGTTGAATCCGGTGTCAAGCCACTGTCGGTGCTGGCGGAGCGCACTGGCTACAAGGGCGCTGTGCCATCGCCCTGATCCACCACGGGCTGGGTGCTGATCGGCATGCCGCGGCGCTGCAGGCTGTGGCAGCGCCAGAAGGGCTGGGCGGCAGGAGCGTCGGTTCGGAAGTGGCCGCCCCGGCTTTCGGTCCGGAATCCGGCCGCCTCGATCAGGAGTTCGGCGAGCACCAGCCGTTGCCTGAGGTTCTGCAGACCCAACAGCACCTGCCGGCCCTCCCCTGGCAGGCACAGCCGTTCTCCGGGAGCAAGCCCCATCGCCCGGCAGAGCACAGGATCGCGCTCCACCTGGCTGCGCAGCCGTCGCACCTCGGCCAGGGCGCGGCTGAGCATGCCCCCCTGCCGCTCCACCCCCGCCGACTGCCAGCACAGCTGCCGCAGATCGGCGATCTGCCCCTCCAGCAGCAAGGGATCCCGCGCTGGCACCTCCAGGTTGGCCAGCGGTTCCTGGGCGGGGCCCGGCTCCGGGGTGGGCCCCAGGTCGATGGCGCGGAGGCGGCGGGCAAACACCAGGCATTCCATCAGCGAATTGCTGGCCAGGCGGTTGGCCCCATGCACCCCCGTGCAGGCCACCTCCCCCACGGCGTAGAGGCCCTCCAGGCCGGTGGCTCCGTCCAGGTCGGTGCTGACTCCGCCCATCCAGTAGTGGGCAGCCGGTGCCACCGGGATCAGCTCCCGGGTGGGTTCCAGTCCAAAGCTGCGGCAGCGGGCCAGGATCGTCGGGAATTGCTTCTCCAGCCGGGGTTCACCCACTGGCCGCAGATCGAGCCAGAGATGGTCCTCCCCCAGCTCCTGCATGCGTCGGGCCAGGGCCCGGCTCACCTGATCGCGGGGCGCCAGGTCGCCGCCCGGCAGCTGGGCCACCGGTGATCGTCCCTGGCGATCCCGCAGCCGTGCCCCCTCCCCCCGTACCGCCTCGCTGATCAGGAAATGGGGGGCCCCGGGGAGCATCAGGGCGGTGGGGTGGAATTGCACGAATTCCAGATCCCGCACCGCCGCCCCGGCGCACCAGGCCATGGCCACGCCGTCGCCGCTGGCCTGGGCGGGATTGGTGGTGTGGGCGAAGAGATGGCCGCCGCCGCCGCAGGCGAGCACCACGGCCCGGGCGCGAAGCCAGCGCAGCACCGGGCCATCGAGCACCTGCAGGCCGAGGCAGCGTCCCGCCTCCACCCAGAGTTGCAGGGCTGGAACCCCCTTGCGCTGCACCAGGGCCGGTCGACGCAGCACCTCCCGTTCCAGCGCATCCACCAGGGCTCCGCCGGTGCGGTCCTGGGCGTGGAGCACCCGGCGATGGCTGTGGGCGGCCTCCAGGGTGGTGCTCAGCTCGCCGGCCTCCCGGTCGAAGGCCATGCCCAGCTCCACGAGCCTCTCCACGCAGCCGGGGGCCTCCCGCACCAGGCGTTCGACGGCATGGCGGTCACACAGGCCCGCACCGGCCCGCAGGGTATCGGCGATGTGGCTGGCATGGCTGTCCTCCTGGCGCGTCACCGCCGCGATGCCGCCCTGGGCCCAGCGGCTGGCCGAGGGAGGGCCATCCTGCTTGCTGAGCAGCAGAACCCTCAGGCCGGCTGGCAGCTCAAGGCAGGTCATCAGGCCGGCGGCACCGCTGCCCACCACCACCACATCCCACTCGGCAGCGAGTTCCTGAACCATGGGTGAGGCCAGCTGCAGGCGAGCCTATGGGACGCCCGACGCAAGGCACAAAAAAACCGCCGCTGGGCGGCGGTTGGAGGTTGGGCTGGCCGGGATGCGATCGGATCAGCGATAGACGCCGTCGTTGATCCGGTCAAAGCCTTCATTGAGGGAGATCGCCGGAGGGGTGACGGTGAAGTTGTCCTTGTACTTCTCGAACAACTCCTTCTGGCGGGCGGTCAGATCGAGCTTCAGAACGTCGTCAACGGACTGGTAGGGCCCCCCCAGCACGATCTTGCCGGCCAGGGTGGGATACATGCCGGGGTACTGCTGGAAGCGGCGCACCGAGGAGTTGTTGAGATCCACCTTGCCCCCGGTCGCGGCGATCTTGTCGTCCGCCTCATTGCGCAGATCAGCCATGGCCGGGGAGGGCAGGAGCAGGGTCGCCAGCAGGCCGGCGACCACAACGCCACTCATGAGCCAGGCAAGCAACCGCTTCATCACATCACTCCGTTGCGAAAGGGAAAGGGAAACCGGACCAGGGCCAGAGGGTCGACCGAAGTCTTGATCAACGTTACAGAACGTTGGTCACCCGGTCCTCGGGCGGTTGTCCGCCTTTCGCAGTTCTTCAGATCAGGGTCGCCTTGCGGGGACGCTCAGATCAGGCCGCTGAAGCGCGGGGCCAGAAGGGCCGAGCCCAGAAACAGCCCGTCGACCGCCAGGGTGGCGGTCAGGGTGGCGGCAGCGACCCTGGCGCAGGGACCCTGGCCCCAGAGCCTGTTACTGAGACGGAGCAACAGAACCCCCAGCACGGTGATCAGGAGCAGGTTCAGGGGCTGGAACACCAGGACAGCCGCCTCCTGCAGCAACCAGGGGGCCTCCGCCAGGGGGGCGCTGATGACCTGGGGCCAGAGCGGCATCAGTCCGGTGGAGGCAATGGCCAGATCGGTGGCGGCGGTGCCCACGAGGGAGGCCAGATAGAACGACCCCGCCAGCCGCCAGCGCCCCCCCAGGCCGGCCAGGGCCAGGGGGAGCAGACAGGCCTCCAGGGGCAGGTGGCAGATGGGGTGGATGCGGAACCAGCCCCAGAAGAAGCTGCCGGCCAGCCAGCTGCCGCTGAAGCCGACCAGCACGGCGCCGGCATCGCGCCAGCGCTCTCCACCGAATCGCTCCAGCAGCAGCGCTGCAGCGAGAATTGGGGCGGTCAGCAGCGCCGCCAGCCAGGGGTTGAGGCGCACCAGCGGGGCCTGGACAAACACCGGCAGGGCCACCAGGGCGACCGCCAGCAGGGTCAGCCTGGCCTGGGCGTCGAGGGCTGGAACGGCACCGGAGCGGGATCGGGAGGGCGCTGGGGCGGAGGTCCCGATCACGTCACTGTGAAGAAAGTTGGCCAACCTTAAGGGGTGGGGCCCTTGGCCCGCGATCCCTGGCCGCATAGGGTTTGGGCCTGGTGAACCGCCTCGATGCTCCCCCTCACCCCGGTTCTGGCCCCGCCGCTGGCCACAGCCGCCGCTCCCTCCGTCGCGACATCGCTGTGGCATGCCCTGGTGCTGGGGGTGGTTCAGGGGCTCACCGAGTTTCTGCCGATCAGCAGCACCGCCCACTTGAAGGTGGTGCCGCTGCTGCTGGGGTGGGGGGATCCGGGGGTGGCCTTCACTGCTGTGATCCAGCTGGGCAGCATCGTGGCGGTGCTGGCCTACTTCCGCCGCGATCTCCAGGCCGTGATGCGCGCCACGGCCGCCGCGATGCGTGACGGGCGCTGGAACGATCCCTCCGCCCGGCTCGGCGTTGCCATTGCCCTGGGAACCTTGCCGATCGTGCTGGCGGGCATGGCTTTGAAGCTCTGGGTGCCGGGTTACGAAAATTCGGCGATCCGGGGCGTTCCCTCGATCGCGATCGTCTCGATCGTGATGGCCAGCCTGCTGGCCCTGGCGGAGCTGGTGGGGAGTCGTCGTCGCCAGCTCAGCAGCGTTCTGCCCCGGGACGGCCTGCTGGTGGGCCTGGCCCAGGCCCTGGCGCTGGTGCCGGGGGTCTCCCGCTCGGGCAGCACCCTCACCGCTTCCCTGTTCGATGGTTGGGAGCGAGCGGCCGCTGCTCGGCTCTCCTTCCTGCTCGGCATCCCGGCGATCACCCTGGCGGGTTTGGTCGAGGTGAAGGATGCCCTGCACCACAGCGACAACGGTGGCCTGCTGCCCACCTTGGTCGGGGTTGTATCTGCGGCGGTGGTCTCCTGGCTGGCGATTGCCTGGTTGTTGCGCTTCCTGCAGACCAACAACACCTGGCTGTTCGTCGCCTACCGCCTGATCTTCGGCGTGGTTCTGTTGATCTGGTTCCGCGATCTCGGCGCCCCCTCCCCCTGAGGGGAGGCGCCCTGGACCGGACGGCACCAGACTGACGCTGCTGTCGCCATCGTGATCCGTGTGGAAGGAGCCCTCAGCCGGCCTGGTTGGCGCTGATCCGCCACCGGCCGATCCCGCCCTCGCCACCGCCGCCCGCCGCCCGGACCCTGCCGTGGTGGCGTCGGTGGAGCCTGGCTCCATCGGCGAGGAGCTTGGCTTCCAGCCCGGCGATCGCTTGCTCCGCATCAACGGGGTGTCCCCCCGCGATCTGATCGACCTGCAGATCCTCCAGGGCGAGGAGGAGCTGCTGTTGGAGGTGGAAGACCCCGACGGTGAGCGGCATGTGCTTGAAATCGAGAAGGATGCCGATGACGGCCTGGGCCTGGCCTTCACCGAGGCCCTGTTCGATGGGCTGCGGCAGTGCAACAACCATTGCCCGTTCTGCTTCATCGACCAGCAGCCCCCAGGCCACAGGGCCAGCCTCTACCTCAAGGACGACGACTACCGGCTGAGCTTTCTCTACGGCTCCTACATCACCCTGACCAACCTCACGGCCGCCGATTGGCAGCGGATCGAGGCCCAGCGCCTGTCCCCCCTCTATGTCTCGGTTCATGCCACCGAGCCCGAGCTGCGCAGCCGCCTGCTGGTCAATCCCCGCGCCGCCCTGCTGATCGATCAGCTCGCCTGGTTCGCCGAGCGCCGGCTCCAGATCCATGCCCAGGTGGTTGTCTGCCCCGGTCTCAACGACGGGGATGCCCTGGAGCGCACGCTTCGTGATCTGGCGGGGTTTGGCAGGGGCGAGTGGCCGGCCCTGCTCTCCGCCGCCGTGGTGCCGGTGGGCCTGACCCGCTTCCGCCCGCCCGGCGACGCCCTGCGACCGGTGGATGCGGCGGCGGCGGCGGCGGTGATCGATCGGGTTGAGGCCCTTCAGGATGATTTCAGGGCGGATCTGGGAAGCCGCTTCGCCTGGCTGTCCGATGAGTGGTACCTGATCGCTGGCCGCCCCTTGCCGCCCCGGGCCGCCTATGAGGATCTGCCCCAGCGGGAAAACGGGGTGGGCAGCATCCGCGGTTTTCTCGAGGAGCTGGATGGGGCCACCGCCTGCTTGCCCCCCCGGATCGCCCGTCCCCGCCGTCTGAGTTGGGTGGTGGGCCAGTTGGTCGCCACTGCCCTGGAGCCCGTGGTCGAGCGGTTCAATCGGGTTGAGGGCCTCACCTTGCTGCTGCATGGCCTGCCCAGTCCCTATTGGGGCCAGGATCAAGTGGTCACGGGTCTGCTCACCGGCTCCGACCTGCAGCAGGGCCTGGCCGGCCGGGAGCTTGGCGAGGTGCTGCTGCTGCCGAGGGTGATGCTCCGCGATGGCGCCGACGTCTTTCTGGATGACACCCCCCTCCAGGACCTCCGCGCTGCCCTGCCGGTTCCCGTGCAGCTGATCGGTGGGGCGGCCGATCTGGTGGCCGCCTGCCTCGGGGTTGACGGTGGGGATGCCTAAGCTCCGTCATGCGTTTCCTGCACTGATCTTGCGGCGTTTCCACCCCCTGATCGCCCCGCTCACGGTGGTCTCAGCCCTTGCGTCACCGATGGGCGCAGCCCTTGCGGTGCCCGGCCCGGGCTCCACGCCAGCGGCCGGCACGGCCCCGATCCGAGTCGCGGATCCATCGACCACCTCCGCAGAGATTTCTCCCGAACTGCGGATCAACCAGCCCCTGCCCCTGGCTCCTGCCCAGCGGGGCAACCGTCCGAAGTCGCGGCCTGATGTTCTTGCGCCCGCTGCCACCAAGCTGCCGGAGGGGTTGAAGGATCTGATCGCCCCATCCACCCTGGCCCTGCCGGACCAGCCCAGGCAGGTGCGGATCCGCCAGTTTCGGCCCCTCACCTACGACCAGGCCCAGATCCTGGCTGAGGTCAACAACCCCGACCTCAAGGCGATTGCCAGCGAGGTCGACCAAGCCCAGTCGGCCCTGCGGGCGCAGATCTCCCTGTGGTATCCCCGGGTCGCCCTCAACATCAACCAGTTTCCTGGCTTCACCCGAGCCGAGCAGTCCATTCTTCAGTCTTCGGGCTCCAACGCCACCCTCACCAGCATCTGGGCGATGGATGCCTCCCTTGAGGCCAGCTGGGCCCTGATTGATCCTGCCCGCACGCCGAGGATCGCCGCCGCCCGCGATCAGTTTGAGAGGACCAAGAACCAGTACCTGATTGCCCTTCGCAAGCTGCGGTTGGATGCCGCCCAGGCCTATTTTGATCTTCAGACTGCCGATGACCAGGTACAGATCGGTCAGGAGGGTGTGCGCTCTTCGCTGGTGAGCCTTCGCGATGCCCGCGCCCGTTTCCAAGCCGGTGTCGCCACCAAGCTCGAGGTTCTGGAAGCCGAAACCCAGCTGGCTCGCGATGAGCAGCTGCTCACCAATGCCCTGGCCCTGCAGGCTATCGCCAGGCGTGCCCTGGCCTCGCTGCTCAATCTTCCCCAGGAGGTCAGCCCCACCGCCGCAGACCCGGCCCGGGTCGTCGGCGTCTGGATGCCCTCGTTGCAGGAGAGCATCGTTGCGGCCTTTGCGTTCCGCGAGGAGATCGATCAGGCCCTGCTCGACATCTCGATCGCCAACAGCAACGCCAATGCCTCCCTGGCCAGCGTGCAACCGCTGCTGAGGATTTTCAACAGCTTTGGTGTAGGACGTTCCTACGGTTACTCCCAGACCTCGATCCAGGCCGCTGAAAGGCCCTCGAACAGCGCTTGGAATGCAAGCAATGCGTTTGGTCTCAACTTGCGCTGGACCCTTTACGACGGTGGTGAAGCCCGGGCAGACTACCGTCGCAACAAGCAACTAGCCGAGGAGAATCGCTACCGCTTTGCCAATACACGCGATCTGATTCGCCAGGAGGTGGAAAGTAGCTTCTACGAGCTCGAGAAGAACAACCGCAACATTCTCACCACGTCCCGCGAGGTCATCTCCGCCCGCGAGGCCCTGCGCCTGGCGCGGCTCCGCTTCCAGGCCGGTGTCACCACCCAACGGGAGGTGGTCGATAACCAGCGCGATCTCACCCAGGCCGAGGTGCGCTACTCCAACGCCATCTCCGACTACAACAAGCGCCTGATCGAGCTCAGCCGCCGCACTGGACTCGACAAGATCGTCTCCTGCCAACCCGCCTCCCTGCCGCCGAACAAACCGCAGGTTGCCGGCGCCACCGATGTGCCGGTGGAGCCCCTGCCCCTTCTCCCTGCCTGTTCGTCCCTCAACCTCCGCTCTACGCCGGCCACCCCGAGATCCTGATGACCCCGGTCGCTCCGCCTCCGCCCCTGTCCCGGCGTTCCGAGGGAACCCTCTCCCTGCCTGCCACCTTGCGGCTGGGGTTGTTCCAGGGCTGCCTGGGGTGCCTGGCGGTGATCTTCTCGGGGCTGCTGAATCGGGTGATGCTCAGCGAATTGGACTTTCCAGGACTGTTGGTTGGTTTCGCCCTGGCCTGTGAACAGTTCGTGGCCCCTTCGCGGGTGCTGTTCGGCCAGATCTCCGATGCCCATCCGATCGCCCGGCGCCACAGGGTCCCCTACGTGCTGTTGGGGACCGCTCTGTTCTGTGGACTGGCGGTGCTGTCGGTGCCCCTGATCTTCCGGGTCGGCGCGTTGCTGCGGCTTGGAGCCCAGCCTGGCCTGGCCCTGGCCATCGCTGCCCTCTGCGGCTTGTTCGCCCTTTACGGCCTGGCTGTCTCCCTGGCCACAACGCCCTATCTCGCCCTGGTGATCGATCGCACCGATGAACAGGAGCGGCCCAGGGCTGTAGGCATCATCTGGTGCATGTTGACCGTCGGCATCGTCGTGGGGGCCGTGATGATCGGCACCAGCTTGCGCTTTCTCGATGACGTCACTGATCCGGCCATTCTTCAGCAAGGGCTCACCACTTTCATGCTGAGGGTGGCCGTGGCCGTCTTCCTGCTCACCGTGTTGGCCACCTGGGGCATGGATCCTGCCAGGAGCGGCAGCCGCAGCGCCGCCGCCCCTCGAGAGGATGGCGTCAGCCTGGCCCAGGCCTGGAGCCTGATCCGCTCCAGCCGTCAGGTATTGATTTTCTTTTCCTTCCTGATCCTGTTCACCCTCGGGCTGTTCCTTCAGGATCCGGTGCTTGAGAGCTACGGGGCTCAGGTTTTCGCCATGCCGATCGCCGCCACAGCCCAGCTCAATGCGTTTTGGGGAGTGGGCACCCTGCTCGGGCTTCTGTTAGCCGCCATCGTCGTCATCCCCAGGCTGGGCAAACTCCAAACCGCCCGACTGGGTTGCCGCCTGATCACAGCGTCGCTGCTGTTGCTGCTGCTCTGCGGCCTCACCGCCAGTGTGCCGTTGCTCAAGGTGGTGCTGCTGCTGTTCGGCCTGGCCGCCGGCCTGGCGACCAACAGCGCTCTGTGCCTGATGCTCGACCTCACCCTTCCCGAAGTCGCCGGTACCTTCGTCGGTGTCTGGGGTCTGGCCCAGGCTCTGTCTCGGGCGCTCGGCAAGGTGATCGGTGGCGGTCTTCTCGACCTGGGTCGACTCCTGCCCCCGTTGGGCGGCGGTGCCGTTGCCGATGCCTATCCCTCCTTTGCCGTGGTGCTGGGGGTGGAGTGCCTGGTTGCTGCAGCGGCCCTGGTGGTTCTCGACCGGGTGAATGTGCGCCAGTTCCGCGAGGATGCTGGAGCCCGGCTCCAGCAGGTTCTGTTGGCGGAGTCTCTCTGAAGCATGGCCGAATCCCCTGTCCGTCCCGCCAGTGCCTCCGGTCCAGCCAGTGCGGACCTCGATCCCGCCCTTGCTGCCCTGATCGATCGCGTCGCCGACCGCCAGCGTGCTGATTTCGGCCAGATGGCCTCCAGCCTCAAGCCCGATGGGTCCTTGATCACGGCCTGTGATCGATGGAGTGATCTCACGCTGGTGAGCGGATTGGCCGACCTCTTCCCGAATGAGGGGGTGCTCAGTGAGGAGGGATCCCAGGCAGTGCCGCAGACCCCGGCCTACTGGGTTGTGGACCCCCTGGACGGCACCACCAACTTCGCCGCAGGCATTCCCTACTGGGCGATTTCCCTGGCTCGCTTTGAGGGGGGCGTACCGGTGCTGGCCGTCCTGGATGTGCCTCCCCTGCGTCAGCGGATCGTGGCGGTGAAGGGAAAGGGGGCCTGGCGCAATGGCAAACCGCTGCAACCCCCATCCCGCCATGCCCATCCCGTCGGCTGCGCATCGCTCTGCAGCCGATCGATCCGGGTGCTGCAGCGCCTGCCGGACCGGCGCTTTCCAGGCAAGATCAGGCTGCTCGGGGTTGCCAGCCTCAATCTGGTCAGCGTTGCCATGGGGCAGACCGTCGCGGCCCTCGAAGCCACCCCGAAAATCTGGGACCTCGCCGCGTCCTGGCTGGTTCTGAGCGAGCTCTCCTGCTCCATGCACTGGCTCCAGCGCAACCCCACCGCCATCGCCCCGGGTACCGATCTCGGGTCGGTCGATTTCCCGATGTTGGTCGCCGATCGCCCTGAAACCCTGGCTCGCTTTATGCCATGGGCCGACGCCCTGATCGAGAGCACCCCCGTCTGAAGGCTGCTGGACCCTCGATTCCTGACTCGTCGCAGGCAAGCACAGCCAGCTGCAAGCCCCAGGCGCCGATCGCCAGCGGAGTGGAGAGGCCGCCGCCACGGCCAGGCAGTCGCTGAGTTCCCTGAAGCCTGTCTTGATCCGAACCGGACCATGGCCCCTGTCTCGGAACAGC
This sequence comes from Cyanobium sp., assembly GCA_049426205.1. Classification (GTDB taxonomy): domain Bacteria; phylum Cyanobacteriota; class Cyanobacteriia; order PCC-6307; family Cyanobiaceae; genus Cyanobium. The sequence goes on along the minus strand of JBMSXZ010000035.1, from coordinate 163 downwards.
CGGACCCTGGGCCCGATGGGGGGCGAGCGCTGAACCGCAGTGCCTCGATGACTTCAGGGTTCAGCGAGGGCAGGGAGGGATGTGTGGGGAGCTGCGCTGAAGGGCGCGGAAGGTGTGCTACTGTTTTGGACTGCTCGGGGAACCGAGCGGCCACCAGATCGCG
>JBMSXZ010000034.1:0-19748 GCA_049426205.1 Cyanobium sp. | reverse complement strand
AATCCTGGAGAAGCTGCAGCGACTTTGCTCGCAAATCTCCGGGACGGCACACTAGATGTTGACTTATCTGTCGAGTCGATACGGCACCCGGATAGGTTCCCGCTGACGGCCGAGAGCACTTTCCACCCCTGCCATACCCCTGACCCGCCTCCTTCAATTAAGAGACCCCAAGGAGACTGAGTGACCCCACGGAGGCTCGGAACCCTTCGCTCCTTGCGGCCATGTCATGCCCAGCGTCCCCCCCGCTGCAGCGGCCCAGAGGGTCAGCCAAGAGATTCCCCCCGCCAAGCCTCCCCCCACCCCCGATGATGCCCTTATCCCCCTGCGGGTTCCCTCCCCTGCCATGCACGGCCCCCACCTGCCCGTCAGTCCCGCCTTGGAGGCGCAGCTGCGCGCCTGGCTCGCGGAGGACATCGGTCGCGGGGATCTGACCGCCCCGGCCCTGGTGGGCCGGCGGGCCGAGGCCCATTGGATCGCCAAAGGCGAGGGGGTGCTCTGCGGTGGGCCCCTGGCCCTGGCCCTGTTCCGGCTGCTCGATCCCCAGCTGGAGGGGCGGCTGCTGGTGGCCGATGGCGCCCCGCTGGCCGCGGGTCAGCGGCTGTTGGAGCTGCGCGGCGATGCCGCGGCCCTGGTGGCCGCCGAACGCACCGCCCTCAACCTGGTGATGCGCCTCTCCGGCATTGCCACCGCCACCGCCGCATTGGTGGGCCAGCTGGCCGGCAGCGGCGTGCGCCTGGCCGACACCCGCAAGACCACGCCGGGCCTGCGGGTGTTGGAGAAATACGCCGTGCGCTGCGGCGGTGGCCTCAACCATCGCCTCGGCCTCGATGACGCCGCCATGCTCAAGGAAAACCACCTGGCCTGGGCCGGTGGTGTCGGCCCCGCCATCGCCGCCGTGCGCGCCTCCGCCCCCTGGCCCTGCCGGGTGATCGTGGAAGCCGAAACCGCCGCCGAAGCCGAAGCCGCCATCCGGGCCGGCGCCGATGGGGTGCTGCTCGATGAGTTCAGCCCCGCCGAGCTGGCCTCCCTGGTGCCGCGGCTGCGGGCCCTGGCGGCCGAGGCCGGCTCCGGTGCTGTGGTGCTGGAGGCCTCCGGCGTCGCCCCCGACCAGCTGGCCGCCTACGCCGCCTGTGGCATCGACCTGATCTCCAGCAGCGCTCCGATCACCCGCAGCCCCTGGCTCGACCTGAGCATGCGCTTCACGCCGCTGCTGGCCTGATCCGCACCCCCTACGGCCATCGTGGGCGCCGTGGAGTCCGCCTGTTGGTGCCCTGTGAACGACCGCGCCGGCCGTGTTGACCGCCCCGGCCGCGCTTCATAGGTTGAGGACTGTGTTCGGCGCTGCCCGTGACCCTGCCCTCACCACTCCCCCCGGCACCCGCTGGCGCACGCCGTCCGCGCCTCGGCCAGCGCCGCCGCGCCGCCGCCCTGCCCTTGCTGGCTGGCCTGGCCCTGGCCTGGGCGCCGCTGGCGGCCTCGGCCCAGACGGTGCTGGAGCGGGCGATCAGCAGCGGTGAGCTGGTGATGGTCGGCACCACCAACGTGCCGCCGCTGATGAGCCTCGATGCCAAGGGCCAGCCGGTCGGCTACGGGGTCGAGGTGGGCAAGCGCATCGACGCCGAACTGCAGACGGTGCTTGGCGGCAAGGTCAGGATCCGCTTCGTGCCGGTCGCCAACACCGCCGCCATGATCGAGGCCGTCGCCAACGGCGGCGCCGGCCTCGCCTGCGGGGTTCCATTCAGCTGGGAGCGGGAGATGGCCGTCGATTTCTCCCTGCCGATCGGCCTCTCCGGCCTGCGCCTGCTCACCACCAGCGCCGGCCTCGATGGCAGCGTCTCCTCCCTCCAGGGCCGTCGCATCGGCGTTGTGCAGGGCTCCCTGGGGGCCACCGCCCTCCCCAACCTCCAGCCCGCGGCCAAGGCGGTGAGCTTCGACAGCCTGGATGCCGCCTTCCTCGCCCTGCAGCGCGGCAAGGTCGACGGCCTGCTCGGCGACTCGATCGCCCTGGCCGGCCTCAGCAAAACCCGCCAGCTCAAGGCCGCCCGGCTGCTGCCCGCCGAGCCCTACAGCAGCTACGGCGTCGGTTGCATCCTGCCCCAGAACAACTCCGACTTCGAGAACATCGTCAACCTCGCCATCGCCAAGCTGCAGACGGCCTATCTCGAAGGCCGCCCCGATGCCGTCGCCGCCGTTGATCCCTGGGTCGGACCCACCGGTGTGCTCGGCATCCCCGCCGCCCAGGTGCGCACCTTCTTCCAGATCAACCTGATCAACCTCGAGCCCCTGCTGCTCTCCCCCGCCGCCGCTCCCAAGCCGGCCCCCTGAAGCCCGGCCCCCCTTCCCCCCTGTCTGCCGCACCCCTCGCCTCGTCCGCCTCCGATGGTCCCTCTCCCCCGCTCCGGTCTGTTCGGCTTTCTGCTGCTGCTCGGTGCCCTGCTCCCCTCCCAGGGCCTGGCCGCCAGCAGCCCCACCGCTCCCGCCAACCCCTCCAGCATTGAGGCCCGCCTGCAGCGGATCAGCGCCGCCCTGCACCAGCAGACCATCCCCCCCGGCGCTGACTCCGAACCCGGCGCCGACAGCACCGCCACCACCATCGAACAGGCCGGCGTTGACGGCTCCGCCGGCGCCGACAGGGACAAACTGGCCTGGACCTTCTTCAACGCACCCGCCGTCGGCTTCCGCAATGGCGGCTTCCGCAACGGTGGCTTCTACAACGGCGGTTTCCGCAACGGCGGTTTCTACAACGGTGGCTTCCGAAATGGAGGCTTCGGCAACGGCGGCTTCCGCAATGGAGGCTTCGGCAACGGCGGCGGCTGGCGCAACGGCGGCTTCCTGAACCGCTGGTGATCCGGTGACGGCTCCCCCCCGCCGCGAACCCGACGCCCCGGTCGTCGCTTCTGCCCCCGCCGCCGCCGAGGCTGCGCCGCCCCCATCGGCTGGCGCCGGCCCCGGCGGTTTTTCGCCCGTGGCGGTGCGGCCCCTCTGGCCCGACGGGCCGCCGCCGGGCAACCCCGAGGGCTACGGGCCGGTGGAGCTGCTGGTGATCCAGCCCACCCCCTTCTGCAACCTCGACTGCGACTACTGCTACCTGCCCAGCCGCGACGATCGCCAGCGGCTGGCCATGGCCACCCTCGATGCCGCCCTCGATCGGGTGCTGGAAAGTCCCTACGTCGGCGGAGACTTCACCCTCCTCTGGCATGCCGGCGAACCCCTCACCCTGCCGATCGCCTTCTACGACGCCGCCACCGCCCGCATCGCCGCCGCCCTGGAGCGCCACCCGTCACGCCAGCTGACCATCCACCAGTCGGTGCAGACCAACGCGATGGTGATCAACGACGCCTGGTGCGACTGCTTCGCGCGCAATCAGATCCATGTCGGCGTCAGCCTCGATGGGCCCGCCTTCCTCCACGACCGCCATCGCCGCACCCGCACCGGCCTGCCCAGCCATGCCGCCACCATGCGCGGCATCGCCGCCCTGCAGCGTCACGGCATCCATTTCCAGGTGATCTGCGTGCTCACCGAAGCAGCCCTGCACCACCCGGACGAGCTGTTCCACTTCTTCGTGGATCACGGCATCCATGATCTGGCCTTCAACATGGAGGAAACCGAGGGTGAAAACCTCCAGTCCACCCTCAGCCGCCCCCACAGCGAAGCCCTCTACACCAGCTTCCTGCAGCGCTTCTGGGAGCTCTGGATGGAGGACCCCTCCCAGCTGCGGCTGCGCGAATTCGAGGGGATCTGCAATCTGGCCGATACGGACAGCCGCATCGATCACACCGACATGAACCATCCCTTCGCCATCGTCAATGTCGATGCCGGCGGCCGCCTCTCCAGCTTTGATCCCGAGCTGCTGGCGGTCCGCACCGAGGAATACGGCGACTTCGTGCTCGGCGATGTTCACCACGACAGCCTCACGGCGGTGGCGGCAACGCCGAAGTTCCAGCGCATCGCCCGCGAACTGCGCACCGGCATCGAGCGCTGCCGCGCCGAGTGCGACTACTTCGGCCTCTGCGGCGGCGGTGCCGGCAGCAACAAATACTGGGAGCACCACCGCTTCGACGGCACCGAAACCCAGGCCTGCCGCTACCGCATCAAGCTCACCAGCGACGTGGTGCTCAGCGGCCTGGAGGCGATGCTCGGGCTGCCGGCCGCCTGAGAGCAAGCGCCGCCGGCCCGCCCCGGGGGGATGATCAGGGCATCAGCCCGATCCGCCGCCGGCCGCGATGCTCCAGGTCTTCCAGCAAGTCGATGCCCAGCTGCGGCAGGCCATGGCCGCGGCCTTCCCGGAGGCGGCGGCCGCCGCGGACCAGGGCCTCGATCCCCAGCTGGCGCCGGCCAGCAAACCCGACTTCGGCGACCTCCAGGCCAATGGCGCCCTGGCCCTGGCCAAACCCCTCGGCCAGAAGCCCCGGGCCATCGCCGAGGCGATCGTGGCCCGGCTCCAGGCCGATCCCGCCTTCACCGCCCTCTGCCTGGAGCCCCAGATCGCCGGCCCCGGCTTCATCAACCTCACCCTGCGGCCCGAACGGCTCGCCGCCGAAGTGGCCCTCCGGCTCGGTGATCCACGCCTTGGGGTGCCGCTGGCCGGTGGGCCCCAGGCGGGGGCGCCGGCGCCGGTGATCGTCGATTTCTCCAGCCCCAACATCGCCAAGGAGATGCACGTGGGGCACCTGCGCTCCACGATCATCGGCGACTGCCTGGCGCGGGTGCTGGAGTTTCGCGGCCACAGGGTGCTGCGGCTCAACCACGTGGGCGACTGGGGCACCCAGTTCGGCATGTTGATCACCCACCTCAAGCAGGTGGCGCCCGAGGCGCTCACCACTGCCGATGCGGTGGACCTCGGCGATCTGGTGGCCTTCTACCGCCAGGCCAAGGCCCGCTTCGACGACGACGAGGCCTTCCAGACCACCAGTCGCGAGGAGGTGGTGAAGTTGCAGGGCGGCGATCCGGTGTCGCTCAAGGCCTGGGGCCTGCTCTGCGACCAGAGCCGGCGTGAATTCCAGAAGATCTACGACCGCCTCGACATTCGCCTCAGCGAGCGCGGCGAATCCTTCTACAACCCCTACCTGGAGGGCGTGGTCGCTGATCTGGAGGCCGCCGGGCTGCTGGTGGTGGACGACGGCGCCCGTTGCGTGTTCCTCGAGGGCGTGAGCGGCAAGGACGGCAAGCCGCTGCCGGTGATCGTGCAGAAGAGCGACGGCGGTTTCAACTACGCCACCACCGATCTGGCAGCGATCCGCTATCGCTTTGGCGCTGCACCGGATGGCGATGGCGCCCGCCGGGTGATCTACGTGACCGATGCCGGCCAGGCCAACCATTTCGCCGGTGTGTTCCAGGTGGCGCGCCGAGCGGGCTGGGTGCCTGAAGACGGCCGGCTGGAGCACGTGCCTTTCGGGCTGGTGCAGGGGGAAGACGGCAAGAAGCTGAAAACCCGCGCCGGCGACACCGTGCGTCTGCGCGATCTGCTCGATGAGGCGGTGGAGCGGGCCGAGGCCGACCTGCGCCGCCGCCTGGAGGAGGAGGGCCGCCAGGAGGATGAGGCCTTCATTCAGCAGGTGGCCACCACGGTGGGGCTGGCGGCGGTGAAATACGCCGATCTCAGCCAGAACCGGATCACCAACTACCAGTTCAGCTTCGACCGCATGTTGGCCCTGCAGGGCAACACCGCGCCCTATCTGCTCTACGCGGTGGTGCGCATCGCCGGCATCGCCCGCAAGGGTGGCGATCTGGAAGGCAGCTCCTCGGCTGCTCCTCAGCCCCTCAGCTTCAGCGAACCGCAGGAATGGGCCCTGGTGCGCGAGCTGCTCAAGTTCGATGCCGTGATCGCGGAGGTGGAGGAGGAGCTGCTGCCCAACCGCCTCTGCACCTACCTGTTCGAACTCAGCCAGGTGTTCAACCGCTTCTACGACCAGGTGCCGGTGCTCAAGGCCCCGGCGCAGGCCCGCGGCTCCCGCCTGGCCCTCTGCCGCCTCAGCGCCGACACCCTCAAGAAGGGCCTGGAGCTGCTCGGCATCCCCACCCTGGAGCGGATGTGACCATCCCCTGATCCGACCAGGCCGCTGGCGGACCCGCGGCGGCCAAGCCGCCAGGGCCGGCCTCCCTACGCTGCCGGAGTGAATCCGATCGATCCTGTGCGCGATCCATCGACCCAGGGGCCCATCGGCGCGGCGCCAGCGCCCGCCGCCCGGCCGGAGGTGGAAAGCCTCCAGGCCTACAGCGCTCCCCTGGAGGGGCGGCGCGGCCTGCTGCGGCTCGACTTCAACGAGAACACCGTGGGCCCCAGCCCGCAGGTGGTGGCGGCGATCCGGGCCATCCCCGCCGACCACTACGCCATCTATCCCGAATACGACGGCCTCCGCCAGGCGGTGATCGCCTCCCTGCAGGCCACACCAGGCGGCGGCGCCCTGCCGGCCCCGGCCGCAGCGCTGCGGCCGGAGCAGATCGGCCTGTTCAACGGCGTCGATGCCGCCATCCATGCGGTTTTCCAGGCCTACGGGGGGCCGGGCGATCGCCTGCTCACCACCTCCCCCACCTTCGGCTACTACACCCCCTGTGCCCGCATGCAGGGCATGGCGATCGACGCCATCCCCTACCGCCTGCCCGACTTCAGCGTCCCCCTGGAGGAGATCCGGGCCGCCCTGCTCGCTCCGGCGTCCAGCGGCACACACCCCTGGACGCCCCCCCGCCTGCTGCTGCTCTGCAACCCCAACAACCCCACCGGCACCCGGCTGGCCCCGGAGCGGATCCTGGAGCTGGCCGCCGCTGCGCCGCAGACGCTGGTGGTGGTGGATGAGCTCTATGAGGCCTTCACCGGCGACAGCGTGCTGCCCCTGCTGCTCGGATCTGGCAGCGGCCCCAACCCGAGCGGCCTGGCCCCCGCCGCCCACCAGGCCAGCCCCAGCCCGGATCCCGCCGATCCCTTCGCCCCATTCCCCAACCTGCTGGTGCTGCGCTCCCTCTCCAAGACCGCCGGCATCGCCGGGTTGCGGATCGGCTTTGCGATCGGCGCCGCCGCCGTCATCGATCGGGTCAGCCGGGTCACCGGTCCCTACGACATCAACAGCTTCGCCGTCACCGCCGCCCACGCCGCCCTGGCGGACCAGGCCTACGTGGATGCCTACGTGGCCGAGGTGCTGCAGGCCCGCGATTGGCTGGTGGCGCAGCTGCGCCAGACCGGGGTGCGCCACCATGTGGCCGGCGGCAACTACCTGCTGCTCTGGCCCGACCGCGATCCCGCCGCCGTGGACCAGGAGCTGCGCGACGCCGGCATCCTGGTGCGCTCGATGGCCGGCAAACCCCTGATCGATGGCTCCCTGCGGGTCAGCCTCGGCACCCGCGAGCAGATGGAGCGCTTCTGGACCACCTACCGCGGCCTCACCGGCAGCGGGGGCTGATCGCGATGGGAGCGCCGCTGCTGCGCCGCCGAGGCCACCCAAGGCGGCAGGGCCAGGTTGCCAGGCCTGCCTGTTGACCAAGCCCTGAAATCCGCCGGGTTAGTGCTAACGTTTACACGTCTTGTTTCAGCTTCAGACTCAATCTGCCGGGCCCTGCCCAGCCATGCATGCCCCTGCCCGCCTCGACACCCTCAGCACCAGCCACCGACGCAACCGCGCCCAATTCCTGGCTGCGGCAATGGCGGCGGCGGACTTCAGCCCTGGTCCTGGCGCTGGTGGGTTGGGGGGCGAGCCAGCCGGCGGCCCTGGCGCTGCGGTTTGATTTCGTCTGCGGCACCGATCCCAGCTGCGCCAGCCTCAACAGCAATGCCTATGCAGGCTTCCAGGCGGCGGCGAACCGCTGGAGCAGCATCTTCTTCGATCCGATCACGGTGAAGCTGTCCATCGGCTTTGAGTCGATGGCGCCGAACATTCTGGGTGGTACTTACCATACAGAGAATTTCCTCACCTACAGCGACTTCCGCACCGCCCTTGGTCTGGATCGTCAATCCAGCAACGACAACCAGGCCTTTGCCTCCCTGCCGAGCGGCAGCACGTTTCCACTGCTGATCAACCGGACCGCCAACAACCCGGCCGGAGTGGGCAGTGCGACCCCCTACGTGGATAACGACGGCGATGTTAATAATTTTACCATCAACATCAGCACCGCCAATCTCAAGGCGATCGGAGTCAGCCCCGATTACGGCACCGACGCCTCAGCCCTGGATGGCGAGATCAGTTTCAATAGCCTCTTCAACTGGGACTTCAATCCTGACAACGGCATCAGCTCCGGCAGCTACGATTTCGTGGCGGTTGCGACCCATGAAATCGGCCATGTCCTGGGCTTTCTGAGCGGTGTTGACATCCTTGACTACAACTCTCCCGACGGCACAACCTATTACAACGATGATCAATTTTATTACGTGAATCCTCTTGATCTCTACCGCTATTCCGCCCAAAGCCTCGCCTCCGGTGTGATCGACTGGACCGCCGACAGCCGCGCCAAATACTTTTCGATCGATGCCGGCATCAGCAGTCTGGGAGGCTTCTCGACGGGCGCCACCCATGGTGATGGTCGCCAGGCCAGCCATTGGAAAGACAATCTCGGCCTCGGCCTGCTCGATCCCACCCTGGCCAGCGGCGAAATCGGCCAGATCAGCGCCCTCGATCGCCTCGCCTTCGATGTGATTGGCTACGACACCCTCAGTCGGGTGCCGGCGCCCCTGCCCCTGCTCGGGGGCAGCGCCGCCCTGCTCTGGAGCCGCAGGCTGCGCGAGCGTCGCGCCGGGGGACAGCGGCCCAGCTGATGGCCCCGGAAGCAGCCTCCCCCGACCCAGCCTCCCCCGAAACACCCCCACCCTCCGGTTCCTGGTCCATCGATGCCGTCCAGCTCGAGCCGGGCTCGGAGGCGACGAACGATCCGGCGGTGCTGCTGCTGCCCTGGGCCCTGGGCCGGGCCGGCTGGCTGCTGGGCCTGATCGCCCTGGTGGTCCCGGCCCTGGCGCTGCTGGCCGCCGGACTGCCCTCGGCCGAGGGCTGGCAACGGTTCAGCGCCCTGGTGCTGGCCCAGGCCCCCCTGGCCTTGCTCGGCCTGGTGCTGGCCCATCTGGCCGTGTTGCTCGATCCGGAGGATCGGCAGCTGCGGCGGCGCCTGACCCGCCTGCGGCGGGCCGGGGCCATTGGTGCGTTGGTGTTGGTGCTGCTGATCCCCCTTCAGCTGTGGCTGATGCGGGCCGTCCCCGACGCCGTCACCGGCCGCCCCCAGCTGGAGCAGCGGCTGGAGCAGCGCTTCGCGGCCCTGCGGCAGGCCGTGGTCGAGGCCCGCTCCCTGCCGGAGCTGCGGGAACGACTGCGGCTGCTGCAGGGCCCGCCCCTCTCCCCCCAGGCCGAGGTTCTGCCCCTGCCGGTGCTGCGCCAGCGGCTGCTACGGGCCCTGGACCGCAGCCAGCCCTTTGTGCGCGAACGCCTGGCGGACAACCTGGGCCAGCAAGCCCGGGTGCGGGACGGCCTGGAGGCCCTGCGCCTTGTGGTGCCCTCCCTCCTCTACGCCATCGCCCTGGCCAGCCTCTCCCCCCTGGCGCCCCTGACCCTGCCCGACCGCTGGTTCAGGGGCGCCAGGGGAACGGCGCTCCCGATCCCCAGCCCCCGGGGCCGGGGCGCCGTCGATCAGCTCGCCCAGGAGCTGGCGGCCCAGGCACCCCCTGAGGCCTCAGCCCCGACACCCCCGGGGCCACCATCCCAGGGGGAATGAGCGCAGCGGAGCCCTGGCCGATGGACCGCCCTCAGCGCAGCAGTTCGATCACGGTGGTATCGCCGAGCGGCGGCGCCAGCCGCAGGCTGCTGCCGCCCCGCCGCACCGTGGTACCGGTCATCGCCTCCAGGAAGGGGCCGGCGCCGCCCTGGTCGCAGCCCGCTATCGCCCCACCCCGCCGGTACTGAACCGGGATCACCCGCCGGGCCTGCAGCTGGCGCACCACCGCCGCGGCCTCGGCACCGTCGTAGACCTTGGCGCCGCCACCGACGCCGATGATCAGCACATCGGGGCGGCCCAGCAACACCCGCTCCTCCGGAGCGATCGTGGCGGTCGTGCCGCCGAGATGGGCGAACTCCAGGCCCCCCTGGCGCCAGCGCCAGAGGGTGGAATAGCCGAACCGCCGCCCACCGAAGCGATCGTGGGGGGCGCTGACCCCCTCGATCGCCAGGCCCGCCACCCGATAGGAGCCGGGCTTCAGGAGCAGGCGGCCCGAGGCCACGGCAGCCCCCTCATCGCGGAGGCCGCTGCTGGCCAGGATCACATCGGCGCTGAGGCGAGGTTCGGCCAGGCCAGCGGCGCAGCCCACCGCCTGAAAGGGATTGAGCAGCACCCTGGCGCCGCCCCCCTCAATCAGCAGGGCGCTGTGCCCGTAGCTGGTGATCGTCACCCCGCCCCCGGCAGCACCGGCCGGCGCAGCCGGAACCGAGGCAGCGACAGCCAGGGCGGCGAAGGATCCCAGGGCCGAGCGCCTGGCAACGGCTGCCAGCCCGGCAGCGACCTTGGGGCGGTTCGAATGGCGGAGGGTGTTCATCGGGCCTGCTGGCATGGCGTGTGCTGCACCAGGGGGCCCCGGCGATGGCGCGAAATTAGCAGCGTTGCGGCAGCACCCCACCGGCCGCCACCGGGGAACAACCGGCCGCCAGGGAAAGGAAATTGGCCAGCAGCTGGTGGCCGCTCTGGGTGAGCACGCTCTCGGGGTGGAACTGAACCCCCTGCAGGTGGGGATGGTCGCGGTGGCTCAGGCCCATGATCGTGCCGTCCTCCAGCCAGGCGGTGATCTCCAGGCAGTCCGGCAGCGACTCCCGTTCGGCGATCAGGCTGTGGTAGCGGGTGGCGGTGAGCGGATCGGGCAACCCCGCAAACACCCCCCGGCCGCCGTGGCGCACCGGTGAGGTCTTGCCGTGCATCAGCTCCCGGGCCCGCACCACGCGACCGCCGAACACCTGGGCCAGGCACTGGTGCCCCAGACACACCCCCAGAATCGGCACGGTTGGCCCCAGCTGGCGCAGCACCTCCAGGCAGACGCCCGCCTGGTCGGGATCGCCGGGGCCGGGCGAGATCAGGATCGCCGCCGGCTGCAGGGCTCGGATCTGGTCAACGCTGAGGGCATCGTTGCGCACGACCCGCAGATCAGCAGCGATCGGATGGTCGGCGGCCAGTTCCCCCAGGTACTGCACCAGGTTGAACGTGAAGCTGTCGTAGTTGTCGAGAACCAGAAGCATGGAGCGGTCGACCGGCGATGGGCGGAGGGGGGAGCACCAGGGTTTCAGAACCCCAGGCGCACCAGCAGCGGCGGCACCAGCAGCAGCAGGGCGATCAGCATCGACGCCAGGGCGGCCACCAGCACGGCGGCGGCGGCGCAGTCCTTGGCGATCCGGGCCAGGGGGTGGAACTGGCGGCCGATCGCCAGGTCCACCACCGCCTCGGTGGCGGTGTTGAGCAACTCCAGCACCAGCACCGCAGCCACCGTCAGCACCAACACCGCCAAACGATCGAGGCTGAGCCGCAGCCACAGCCCCAGCACAAACACCAGCGCGCCGGTGATCACATGGATGCGGAAATTGCGCTGGCTGGCGAAGCCATAGGCCAACCCCTGGGCCGCGTAGCGGAAGCTGGCGGGCAGATCGCCGGCCACCTTCCAGGCCCCCACCCGAAGCTTGCGGCCGCGGCGGTGGGGGTCCGGGCTGGGGAGAGGCTTGGGACCCGGCAGATCGATGGGGCGGGGGAGATCGCGCAGGGCTGGCGTGGGGCGAGGGGAGCTGTCCGCGGGACCCGCCACCTCCCAGTGGGGGAGGCAGCTCTGGTGCCTGGTGCCATGCACCTTACAGCGATCGGCTGAAGGACCATGCAGCCCTCGTCACGGCTGCCGCTGGCCCGGCCGATCAGCCCTGGGCGGGCCCCGGCTCGGGCAGGCTGCTGATCAAGGCCTCCTGACGGGCCAACATCGCCGCCAGGCTGGCCGGATCGGGGTGGTCCCAGCCCAGCAGGTGCAGCAGCCCATGGCTGGCCAGGAACAGCAGCTCCCGCTCCAGATCGCCATCGGCAGCATCCGCCTGGCGAGCAGCGGTCTCCAGGGAGATCACGATGTCACCCAGCTCCAGGGCTTCCGGCTCGCACTCCGGCTCCTCCCAGTCCGGCGGCGCCGGCGGCGCGGGGGGCAGCCCGCCGAGGGCATCGGGGTCGAGGGCGGCGAAGGCGAGCACATCGGTGGGTTCAGGCCGCTGCCGCCACTGGCCGTTCAGGGCGGCCAGACAGGCGTCGTCGCTGAGCTGCAGACCCAGGCTGTAGGCGCCGATCCGCCATGGCTCGGGCAACTCGGCCGCCAGCTCCGCCAGCCACTGACCCAGCCATCGCTGCCAGAGCGCCTCGGCACCGTCGCCGGTGAGGCGGCCGCCGCGACGCAGCAGGGGATCGAGGCCGGCAGGCAGGGGATCGCCGGCCTCGGTTTCGATCCGGAAGGCCAGGTCGAGGTCGATCGGTCCGGCCTGCTGGATCGGGGCGGCCAGCGCGTTCGGGGCAGCCGGATCCGGTGCCGACGGCGCCGTCACTGGGGCAGCTGGGGCCGCCCCAGCCAGGCCAGCAGCACCAGGAAGCCGGTCAGGCCCATGGCGGTCAACCCAAAATGGACCAGGCTCTGGCGGCCCTTGCGCACCATGTTGCGCATCGCCAGCCGGATGAAGGCTGGATTCTCGGCAGCGCCGTCATCGCCACGGGGGGACCGCCGATCGGGGAGCCCGGCAGCGGCCGTGGCCTGATCCGGGCGGGGGCTGGCGGGCTCGCCGGGCCGGGCGTCACCGCTGGGGGACTGGGACATGACGGAGCGGGCCGCGGCGGCGGGACGGAAGACTTCAGCCTGTGTTGACGCTACTGAAGGGCGGTGCTGAGCGGTGAGGGTGGCGATCAGGCCTCCGGAGCCGCCCCCACCTCCACGTCCTGGCGCAGCAGCGACTGGATGAACGGATCGAGATCGCCATCCATCACCCCCTGCACATCGGTGGTCTCGTGCTGGGTGCGCAGGTCTTTGACCATCTGGTAGGGATGGAACACGTAGTTGCGGATCTGGTTGCCCCAGGCCGCCTCGACGATGTCACCGCGGATGTCGGCGATCTCGGAGGCCCGCTGCTCCTGGGCGATCACCAACAGCTTGGCCATCAGCAGCGCCATCGCCTTTTCCTTGTTCTGCAGCTGGGAGCGCTCCTGGGTGCAACGCACCGCCAGGCCGGTGGGGATGTGCAGGATGCGAACGGCCGTCTCCACCTTGTTGACGTTCTGGCCACCGGCACCGCCCGAGCGCGAGGTGGTGATCTCCAGATCCTTGTCGGGGATGTCGAGCTTCACCTCCTCCTCCAGCTTGGGCATCACCTCCACCCCCGCGAAGCTGGTCTGGCGTTTGTCGTTGGCATTGAACGGCGAGATCCGCACCAACCGGTGGGTGCCCTTCTCATGGCGCAGATAGCCGTAGGCGTAGCGCCCCTCGATCTCGATCGTGCAGCTCTTGATCCCCGCCTCCTCCCCTTCCGAGAGCTCATCGACGCTGACCTTCATGCCGTGGTCCTCCGCCCAGCGCGTGTACATGCGCATCAGCATCAGGGCCCAGTCCTGGGCATCGGTGCCGCCGGCACCGGCGTTGATGCTGATCACGGCGCCCTCCTTGTCGTAGGGGCCGCTGAGCAGGCGCTCCAGCTCCCAGCGATCCAGATCGGCCCGCAGCTTCTGCAGGGCTTCGTTGGATTCGCTCAGCAGCTCCTCATCGGGCTCGAGGCCGTAGATCTCCACGGTGGCCTCGGCATCAGCCACGGCCGCCTGCCACTGGCTGAGTTGCTCGAGCTGGGCCTTCACCTCATCGAGCTGGCGCATCTTGGCCTGGGCCTGCTTCTGGTCGTCCCAGAAGTCGGGCTGGGAGGCCAGCTGCTCCAGATCCTGTTGCCGCGCCTTCAGTGCCGGTACGTCAAAGACAGTCCTGGGCATGGCCCAGGCGGTCGGTGAGCTCGGAGAGATCGCGTTTGAAATCGGTGATATCGAGCACCGGGGCAGGCTGTCGCTGGCTCGACCGTACCAGCGGAACCGCACCGGCCGCCGGCGCCAGAGGCAGGCCATCCCCCAGAATCGGGGCCATCTCCATGCCAGCTGTTCCGATCATGGGAACCCCCAGCCAAGGGATCAACCGCCCTGAAAGCGGGCCGAACCCGGAGCAAAGCGGACCGGCCAAAGTGGAGATCTACACCTGGCGCTTCTGTCCGTTCTGTATCCGCGCCAAGGGTCTGCTCGATCGCAAGGGCATCACCTACAGCGAATACATGATCGATGGCGATGAGAGTGCCCGCCAGGCCATGATCCGCCGCTCCCAGGGCCGCAGCACCGTGCCCCAGATCTTCATCAACAACCGCGGCATCGGCGGCTGTGACGACCTCTTTGCCCTCGATCAGCAAGGCCAGCTCAACCCGCTGCTGGGTCTGGCTTCATGAGTGCCAGCCAGGCCCCAGCCCAGCTGTTTGTGATCGATCCGATCACCCGCCTCAAGCCGGCCAAGGACACCTCCGTGGCGCTGATGCAGGCCGTCCAGCGGGCTGGCCAGCGCCCCTGGGTCTGCACCCCCGCCGATCTCTCGGCCGCCGCCGCCGAGGGCGGCCATCGCGCCTGGGCCACCGCCCAGCCCCTCACCCTGGCCCCGATCCGCTTTGGCCCCCAGGGCTGGGAGGTGCCCTCCCCCTGGCATGAGCTGGGGGAGCCCGAACGGCTGCCCCTGGAGCGGTTCACGGCGGTCTGGATGCGCAAGGATCCGCCGGTGGATGAGGCCTATCTCTACGCCACCCATCTGCTCGACCTGGCCGAACGGCGCGGGGTGCGGGTGATCAACCGCCCGGCGGCTCTGAGGGCCTGGAACGAGAAGCTGGGGTCCCTGCGCTTCAGTGCGCGCATGGCCCCCACCCTGGTGAGCAGCCGGGTGCAGGAGCTGCAGGCGTTCACCGCCAGCCATGGCGAGGTGGTGCTCAAGCCCCTGGGCGGCAGGGCCGGCCAGGGGGTGGTGTTCGCCGCCGCCGGCACCCCGGGCCTGCGGGCCCTGCTCGAACTGGTGACCCAGATGGAGGCCTTGCCGGTGATGGCCCAGGCCTTCCTGCCCGGGGTCCAGGCCGGCGACAAGCGGATCCTGCTGGTCGACGGCGAGCCCCTCGGCGCCGTGAACCGGGTGCCGACCGGCGGCGAATTCCGCAGCAATCTGGCCGTGGGGGGCAGCCCCGAGGCCACCGAGCTGAGCGCCATCGAGCGGGAGATCTGCAGCGAGCTCGGCCCGGTGCTTCGCGCCGAGGGGCTGTTCTTTGTGGGCATCGATGTGATCGATGGCCACCTCAGCGAGATCAAC
This sequence comes from Cyanobium sp., assembly GCA_049426205.1. GTDB lineage: Bacteria > Cyanobacteriota > Cyanobacteriia > PCC-6307 > Cyanobiaceae > Cyanobium. The sequence continues at coordinate 4,420 of JBMSXZ010000034.1, read as the reverse complement.
GTCACCAGCCCCACCGGCGTGCGCGAGGTGGAAAGCCTGGGGGGCATCCCCCTGGCCGATCTGACGATCGAGCGCCTGCTGGCAGGCTCCTGAGCAGCGGGCGCTGGCGACCTCAGGCGACAGGGTGCCGCGGCCGCTCCAGGGGGTGGCTGTCAAGGTTGAGCTGCTGCTGCAGCACCCCCAGCTTGAGGGCCACCTCCTGCAGTTCACGCTCCGGTTGCGACCCCCGCACCAGGCCGGCGCCGGCGGTGAGCTCCAATCGCTGACCATGCAGGCTGCCGCTGCGGATCGCGACCCGCAGCTCCGCATCACCGGCGCTGTCGATCCAGCCGATCGGGGCGGCATAGAACCCCCTCTCGAACGGTTCCAGGCTGCGCAGGGCCGCCATCGCCTCCCGCCGCGGCAGGCCCGCCACCGCCGGCGTGGGGTGGAGGGCACCGGCCAGGGCCAGGGGCTGCTGCTGGCCCAGGGCGGCGGTGATCGGGGTGTGCAGGTGCACCAGCTGGCCGTGGCGGGCCAGGCGCGGGTGGCGGGGCCGGCGGGGGCACAGGCCGGCCTCCGCCAGCGTGGCGCTGATCGCATCCACCACCAGCTCATGCTCGCGGCGGTCCTTCTCCGAGCTGGTCAGCAGCGCCGCCGCCGGCCCCACCGGCGCCGTGCCCGCCAGGGCATCGCTGCGCAGCTGACCCTGGCGCACGGTGAGCAGCCGCTCCGGCGAAGCCCCCAGCAGGGCCGGGCCCGCTCCCCGCTGCCAGAGGAAGCGGCAGCTGCCCGGCTGGCGCTGGCGCAGCTGGGCCAACAGCCGCAGGGGATCGAGGGGCTGGTCGAGCAGCAGCTCCTGCCGCACCGCCAGCACCAGCTTGCGCAGGGCGCCCCCCTCCACCAGCTCCAGACCCCGCTCCACCACGGCCCGATAGCCCGGCTCCCAGGCGGAGCGGTGGCGGATCGCCGGGCCGCCGCCCCCATCGCCGAGGGCATCGGGGTCGGCCGGCAGCCGCGCCAACCGCTCGGCCTGCTCCCACAGCTCCTCCGCCAGCGAGCGGGCGGTGACATCACCCCCGAGGGTGCGCTGCAGCCGCAGCCAGCAGTGACGGCCCTGGCGGCTGAGCTGCCAGCGGGGCAGCACCGCCTGCACCCCGGCCATGCCCTCACCCTCCTGGAGCGGGCTGTCGAAGAAGGAGAAGGCCAGCAGCAGCCGCGGCCTGGCCAGGGGCGGGCAGTCCTGCGGAGCGGCCAGACGGCTGAGGCAGACGGCGCTGAACCGTTGGGTGAGCTCGAAGCGACGGGGTCCGCTCAGCTCCAGGCTGTTGCTGCGGCCACTGGCGGCCAGGCAGAGGCCCGGGGCACCGTCCCAGAGAAAGCGGAAGCGGTCGCCACCCTCCAGCTGGCCGAGCAGGGCCAGGGGATCCCGCAGGGGCAGCGGCAGGGCGAGGCTGAGCACCCCGTCGCCATCGAGCTGACGGGCTCCCACCGCCGCCGCCTCCAGCAGCTCGCGGAAGCCGTCCGTGGCGACGCCGCTGGGGGGGGTCGTGCGCTGGGTTGTGACGCTGGCGGGAGCCTGCACCGGGAGGGCCGAAGCGGCTGCTCAAATGTATGGGTCTTCGCGTGTCTGCCGTTGCCGCCACCTCCCTCCGAGCCCAAGGTCGTCGCAAGCCTTCACGCCCCGGGCAGCGAGCGGCGGCGGCTGTGGCGGGCGGCGATCAAGTGGCCGATGTATGCGGTGGCGGTGATGCCGGTGCTGCTGGCGGCGGGATGGCGCCTCAGCCAGGGGCAGTCGGTGCGCCCCGACCAGCTGCTGCTGTTTCTGCTGGCGGCGGTGCTGCTGCTAGCCTGGGAGAACCTGGCCAATGATGTCTTCGATGCCGATACCGGCGTCGATCGCGAGGGCAAACCCCACTCGCTGGTGAATCTCACCGGCCGCCGCGACCGGGTGGCCCTGGCGGCCCATGCCGCCCTGCTGCTCGGCCTGGCCCTGATGACCCTGGTGGCCCTGCGCAGCACCGCTCTGGTGCTCCTGCTGGTGCTGGCCTGCTGCGGCATCGGTTACGCCTACCAGGGCCCGCCGCTGCGGCTGGGTTACCGGGGCCTGGGGGAACCCCTCTGCTGGATCGCCTTCGGTCCCCTGGCCACGGCGGCCGGCCTGCTGGCCCTGGGGCCGGCGGGGGTGACCGTGGTGCCCTGGCCCACGGCCTTCGCCCTGGGGGGAGGCCCGGCCCTGGCCACCACCCTGGTGCTGTTCTGCTCCCACTTCCATCAGGTGGCCGAAGATGCGGCCCACGGCAAACAGTCGCCGGTCGTGCGGCTCGGCACCGAGAGGGCCGCCGATCTGGTCCCCTGGTTCGTGGCCGGCAGCCTCGCCTTCCAGTGGGCGCCGGTGCTGCTGGGTCAATGGCCCCTCACCGCCCTGCTCAGCGCCGTGGGGCTGCCGCCTGCCCAGGCTTTGATCCGGCTGCTGCGGGAGCACCACCGGGAACCGGAACGGATCGCCGGCAGCAAGTTCCTGGCCCTGCGCTTCCAGTCCCTCAGCGGCCTCGGCCTGGCAGCGGGGCTGGCCCTGGCGCCCCTGCTAGGGGTGGCGGGGCTGCGGTGAAGGGGCCGCTGGCGCTGCGCTGGCGCCCCTTCCACGTCTGCCTGCCCCAGCCCCTGGTCACCGCCCGGGGTGTGGTGGTCGATCGCTCCGGCTGGCTGTTGCAGCTGGAGGCCGCTGACGGACGGCTCGGCTGGGGCGAAGCGGCGCCGCTGGAGCCGGCCGCAGCGCAGGCCAGCGGCAGCCCCCCGATCGCGGCGGCCGCCAGGCCCCCAGGGGCAGAGCCGCGGAGCACCTGGGGACACGCCCCGCGGCCCTGGGGGACAGCCCAGCGGGCCTGCGCTGCGGCGATCGCCACCCTGGGCCCTCGTGCCCAATGGAGGGAACTGGAGGAGGCCCTGCCCCAGCTGCCGGCGCCCCTGGCGTTCGCCATCGGCGCTGCTCTGGCGGAGCTGCAGGGGCTGGTGGGGGAAGCGGCGGGGGGGTGGGGCACGGCGCCCGCGTCGGCCTGGCTGCTGCCGGCGGGGGAGGCGATGGTTCCGGCCCTGGAGGCCTGGCTGGCGCCCCTGGAACCCATGGAGGAGCAGGGTCCTGGGCCCACCCTGAAGTGGAAGGTGGCCACCGGCGACGACCGGCTCGAACGGGAGCTGCTGGAGCAGCTGCTGCTGCGGATGCCGGCCGGGGGCCGGCTGCGGCTCGATGCCAACGGCGGCTGGGATCGAGCCACGGCCGCCGGCTGGGCCGAGCGGCTGGCGGGAGAACCGCGGCTGGACTGGCTGGAGCAGCCCCTGGCCGCCGACGACCTGGAGGGGCTGACTGCGCTGGCGGCGCAGCTGCCGGTCGCCCTCGATGAATCCCTGGTCCACGAGCCCGGGCTGCGCGAGCGCTGGACGGGCTGGCAGGTTCGGCGTCCGGCGCTGGAGGGTGATCCCAGGCCCCTGTTGGCGGCCCTGGCCGCCGGCAGGCCCCGCTGGATGGTGAGCACGGCCTTTGAAACCAGCGTCGGCCGGCGTCTGGTCGACCATGCCGCCGCCCTGCAGTGGCGTGGACCCACACCGACGGCTCCAGGGCTGGCCCCCCAATGGCGCCCGCAGGGCCCGCTGTTCGACGGCGATCCAGCCTCCGCCTGGGCAGCCCTGGCTGAGGGGGAGCGATGAGCGCCAGCGGAACCGGCCAGGAGCCTGGCGCCTGGCCCAGGGGCCCGGTGCGCCCCCTGTCGCTCACGGCGGCGGCCCTGGCCGATCCGGCAAGGGCGGCGGCCCTGGAGCGGCTGCTCAGGGAGGGACGCGTGGTCGCCCTGCCGGCGCCTGGAGAGGAGGGGGCCCTGGCGGCGGCCCTGGCGGCCGACGGCCCCGCCGGCCCGGCCGTGGTGGTCGGCCGCGGCGGCAGGGCCGGCGGCCGGCGCTGGGTGCAGCTGCCGCTGGCGGCCCTGGAGGCGGCCGCCGATGGCCTGGGGGAGTGGCTGGGGCGCCAGGGGCTGGATCCCGCCAGCTGCGACTGCCTCGACCCGCTGCCGCTGCACCACGTCAGCGGCCTGATGCCCTGGCTGCGGGCCCGGCGCTGGGGTGCCCGGTTGCGCTGGTTGGCCGCCCCGCTGCTGCGGGATCCGGCCGCCCTGGCGGCGGCCTGCCCGCTCCGCCCCGATCGGCCGGCCCTGCTCTCCCTGGTGCCAACCCAGCTGCGGCGGCTGCTGGAGCAACCGGAGGGGGCCGCCTGGCTGAGCGGCTGCGGACTGATCTGGGTGGGCGGCGCGGCGCTGCCGGACGACCTGGCCGCCGAGGCCCGACGCCTGGGGCTGCCGCTCTCTCCCTGCTATGGCAGCAGCGAGACGGGCGCGATGGTGGCCGCCCCGGGGCCCGGGGGGGTGGCGGCGGGGGGGGGGGGGTTGGGGGC
>JBMSXZ010000033.1:0-20005 GCA_049426205.1 Cyanobium sp. | reverse complement strand
ATGGGTACCGCGATGGGCAGGAGACAGCCGAGCTTGATTCAGTATTACCCGATTATCTGATCGAATACACCGATGCCCATGGCATCAGCACGGAAAGGCGACTGACGATCCAACACGTCGATCGCGAGATGATCACGGCCTATTGCCATCTGCGGCGGGCGGTTCGCCGCTTCTACAGCCCACGCATCAGCCGCTGCGTCAACTGCTGCACCGGCGAGATCATTGCCGACATTCACGCGGACATCGCGATTGAACGACAACGGCATCTTGATGCTCACCGCCGTGAGGGTCAGGCTCGATTCCAGAGGCATGGCCAACCGCCAGCCCAGGCCTTGAATCGCCCGGAGGCGGTGGAGGTCTCCCCGCTGCGGCACCCGTCCGCAGGCTCCTGACGGCCCATCGCCCTCGCCGCTTGGCGTGCCCCCACGAACGCCAGGCCCGCTGGGCCCTGATGCCCGGGGCCCGCTGCCACGAGCCAGCCGCCCCTGGTACGGCTTGCCGCCACCACGACCACCGGCCGGACTTTGTAACGTTTCACGAAGATGCTTCCGTTGCCATGGGCGACCTTGCCCTCACCCGCCAGTTCCTGCTGGAGTCCCAGTCGCGGGCGATCGACAGCTGCGACGACATCGCCGAGCTGCGCCACCTCGCCAAGACCCTGCTCAATGCCTGGTCACTGCAGTCGGACATGACCCGCCACTACGGCGCCCAGGCCCTGGGGATCCAGCGCCATCCCTGAGCGTCCCTCGCCAAGGGGCCGGACTGAGCCTGATCGAAGCCTGCTGGCTGCCCCCCATCGAGGCGGCTGCAGCACTGGCGAGCCGCGGCTTCAACGGCGGCTGCCCAGCGCTGCAGCCTCAACCCCTGCTCTGAACATCCTGGCTTGGCCCCTTCGGCACGCCTGAGTTCAGAGGCTGCGCAGCACCGCCAGATCCTCCGCGTCGAGGGGGGTGGGGATGCCCTGACGCAGGCTTTCGGCAAATCCCTCATCGGCGCTGAGCACTGTCAGCAGATACAACCGCTCCGGCCCGGGATTCTCCAGGTCATGTCTGGCGTCCTCCGGCACAACCAGGAAATCGCCGCCACGGGCGCTGATCGCCTGGTCGTCGACATGAAAAATCACCTCACCGCGCAGCACGAAGAAAAACTCCGCGGCGTGGTGATGGCTGTGGGGGGGCACCCGGTCGCAGGGATCGTGCACCTCGAGAAACACCGTGCTGGACCCCCCGTCGCCTTCGCGCAGGATGGCCAGGCGGCAGTGGTCCTTGCCGCTGAAGCGGTATCCCTGCAGTTCCTCGGGGTGCAGGATGCGCGGCAGCATCGTGAGGCCTCGGTGCACCCCATGCTGGATGGCGCCGCCGGTTCTGGCCAGCGGTCGGTGCGCGGCCCAGGATCAGGCCGTTGCCGCTGCGGGCTCCATGGACGAACCGGCCATCCTCGATGTCGACCTGCTGGCCTTTGAGCGGGGCGGGGATGGGGCCAGGGCCGCGGTGGTCGATGGGGTGCGGCGCAGCCTGGCCACCGGTTTCGTGTACACCAGCAGCGACCTGCCGGCCGATCTGCTCGACAGCGCCTACGGCCTGCTGCAGCGCTTCTTCGCCCTGGATCCCGCCAGCAAGGCCCGCTGCATCGCCAGCGGCAGCCAGGGCCAGAGCGGCTACACCGGGCTGCTCGTGGAGACCGCCGCCGGCTCCGACCAGGCCGATTGGAAGGAGATGCTCAACTGGTCAGCGCCGCTGCCGCCCGAGCATCCGCTGCGGCGCCGCTATCCGCTGCTCTACCCGGAACCCCTGCTGCCCGAGGCGCTGGTGCCGGGGATCACGCCGGTGCTCAACCGCTTTCACGCCAGCCTCGCCGATCTGCAGCGCCGCTTCCTGCGGGTGGTGGCCCTGGCGATGGGCTGCGCTGAGGGCTTCTTCGAGGAGATCGTGCAGGACGCCCCCACCCTCAGCCGGGCCCTGCGCTACCCGCCGATGGCCACCGCCCCCGCCGCCGGCCATCTCTGGGCCGCCCCCCACGCCGACATCAACCTGATCACGGCCCTGCCACGGGCCACCGCCGCCGGCCTGGAGGTGGCGGTGAACGGCGCCTGGGTGCCGGCCGCCCCGCCGGACGGCCGCGTGATCCTGAACACCGGCCTGATGCTGGAGCGGCTCAGCAACGGCACCATTCCGGCCGGCTGGCACCGGGTGGTGGCCCCGCCGGGGGTGAGCGGCGAACGCCACAGCGTCGTGCAGTTCTGCCATGCCCGGCCGAGCACGGTGCTGGCGCCGGTTCCCCCCTGCTGCAGCCCCGCCAATCCACCCCGCTGGGCGGGGGTGCGGGCCGCCGAGGCCCTTGAGGAGGTGCTCTACCGCATCAATCTCAGCGGCGTCTGAGGCGCGGGTCGGGCCCCGTGGCCAGGCTGGGACGGCCGCCCCCGCGCTTGCCCCCGTGCTCTGGCCCCCTGCGGCACCCGCCCCGCCCCCCCAGCTCCCGCTGGCTGGAACGCTGCCGCCAACCGCGCTGGCCACCGCTCCGCCGGCCCGGCCCCCGGCCAGCCCACCGGCCCGCAGCCCGGCGGCCGCCGATCCCCGGCTTCTGGCCCTGCTTCCCCCGGACCTGCGGCCCCTGGCCGCCGATCTGCAGAGCCATGGCTTCCGGCTGCGGCTGGGGCCGCCGCCGGTGCCCGGGGCCTATGGGCAGTACGTGCCGGCCAGCCGCAGCCTGTGGCTGGCGCCGATCGCCTTTGATCTGGGCATCGGCCGCACCACCTTTCTGCATGAGGCCGTGCATGCGGTCCAGAGCTGTCCGGGCGGCACCCTGACGCCGATCGGCTGGAAGCTGCGGCTCGAGCCGGTGGTGGAGCAGGAGATCGGCGGCATCCTCAGCCAGCGCTACCACCACGGCAACCGACTGCTGGAACAGGAGGCCTTCGCCCTGCAGGGGCAGGCCGATGCGGTGCCGCGGTTGCGGGCTGCCCTGCGCAAGCGCTGCCGGGCCCCTGGCTGACTCCGGTTGACCCGGCGGCCACCGGGCGGCCCCCGGTTCAGCCGGGTGGCCTCGCCGCCGGTGCGCCCCCTCGCCTGCTCTGCCAACCTCCCGCTGGCCACGGCCACCGTCCGATCCCCCCCACACCCCTCGGTCCATCGCCATGACCCCTGCGCCACCACCCTTCAGCCCGGACGACTGGCTGCGCATCCGCGATGCCCTCCGCTACGTGGGCCGCGACCTGCACCATCGCTCCTACGCGGTGGCTGACCACCGCCGCCCCCTGCTCTGGGAGGAGATGGACCGCTGTCTGGCCCTGGCGGACCGGATCGAGGCGGCCGACCTGACGGCGGGCGCCGGGGCAGAGCTGGCCCAGGACGTCGCCGAGGCTGCCGCCGGAGCCGATCGGGCCCCGGGGTCGACCGCGGCCGGGGGCTGACCAGGCCGCGGCCCCGCCCGCCGCGGCCCGGGCGTCTGCACAGGCCGCCCGGCCCAGCCTCAGCCCATGGGGGCGCCGGCGATCGCCAGCTGCCGCAGGGCCTCCACCGCCTGGCACAGCACCGGGATCGCCGGCCAATCGTGGGGGAGCAGCAGCCAGAGCTGTTCCTGGAGGCTGCTGGCCCGCTCCAGGGGCCGAAGGCCGGCGAGGGGACCGCTGTCCCGCCGGAGCAGGGGTTCAGGAATCGGCGCGGCCAGGCCCTCCGCCGCCATCTGCTGGCGCCAGGCGTGGAGGCTGTGCAGCGCCGCCGGTGCGCAGGCCACCAGCGGCGCTGCACAGCCCGCCAGCAGGGTGCGCAGACCCGGTGCGAGCTGGGCCGGAGGCACCAACAGGCGCAGGGGGGTGCCGGCCTCCCCGACCGCGGCCAGCCGCAGGGGCCAGGGACCAAGGGGCAGCCGTACCGCTTTCGCCAGGGGCGGCCAGGGGTCAGGGCCGGGTACCGGCGCCTGGGGGGCCGAGCCGGGGGCGGCCGGGGGTTGCGGCACCGGGTCCTGGTCCGGTTCCAGTTCCAGTTCCAGCTCCAGCGAACTGACCAGGGCGGCATCAATCACCCCGGCCTGGACCAGGGCGAGCCAGTCCTGGCAGCGGCGGAAGCGATGGGGCACGGCCAGGAGTCCGTTGAGGCCGTCGAGCAGTCCCTGGTGCAGGGGATCGGTGCCCAGCAGGGCCACGCCGGCCTCGAAGCGATGCCAGCGGGCCCCGAGGCGCAGCTGGCGGAGGCTGAGGGAAGCCCCGATCGGGCCGCAGCGGGCCTGGCGCAGCCGCGGGCCGAGACCGAAATCCGCCGCTAACCGCCGGTAGCGACGACTCACCGTGGGCTGGGAGATGGCCAGCCAGCGGCCGGCCTCTTCGCTGCTGCCGGTGAGCGCGAGGGCATCGAGAAGGCGCAGATCGCGCAGGAGCCCCGGCGGGCGGTAGCGGCTGGCGGCATGGGGCTGGAGGGGCGGCAGGGTGGCAGCGGTCTGGGCCGCAGCCGAGGGCTGGCGGGGCACGGCTGGCGCCGGGGTGGTGGAACCACAAGCCTGGGGCCGATCAGCCCGGGCGCGGGCCCCTGCCGTGCGAAAGACCAGGCCAGACCGTCGCCGGCCTCCTCGCGGGCCGGATCAACGTCGGCCGAGCAGCTCCTCCCAGGTGGGGGTGGCGCCGATCCGCGGGTAGGGACAGCAGGGGCCAGCGGGATTGGACCGCTCGGATGCCGTGGCATCGCCATGGAGCGAAGGGGCCGGGCGGGGGTGGGCCCCGACGCGGCGGAATGGGGTGGACATCGTGAACAACGGATATGGATCGTGCACCGGGCGCCTGACCGCGCCACCGCCGCCCGCAAGCGGGGAGAGCGTTGGCACGGGACAGGCCTGAAACCTGGAGGGCCGCCCCGGAAGCACGGGGGCGGATCGGTGCTGGGTCCGGCAAGGCAGGCACGCGGCCAGCCAGCTTCAGCCGGATGCTCAGATCTTACCCCTGCCACCCGAGGCCCGTCGCCAGCGGCGCCGAAGGCGGCGATCCGCTGGATGCCTGCCGCTGCCCAGCGGCAGCGGCAGGCGGAGCTGCTGCAGGTCGGGGCCGGAGCGGCAGGGGCTCCATACATTTCCGCACCGACCCCTGGAGGCTCTTGATGCGCGCCCTGTCCCTGTTTCAGCTGCGGATCGCCGGCTATGGCCTGTTGCTGATCGGCGTGATCAACCTCGTACTGAAGGCCGGATTCAGCGCCTCCGGCATCGCCACGGCCCCCGGACGGCTGAGCCTGGCCAATGGTCTGGCCGGCTTCGCCCCCTGGCTGCTGCTGTCGCTTGCCCTGATCTACGTGCAGGGCAATCGCCTGCGCCGCAGGCCCGAGGATCTGCCGCTCACCCTGATGCAGCGGCTGATGCTCCCGCTGATGGTGGGCTACCTGCTGTTGATTCCGCTGATGGTGCGGGATGCGGTCGCCTTCGATCGCTCCCTCCAGGGGCAGATCGACACCCAGGTGGCCTTGTTCCGCTCCGGCAGCAAGCAGCTGCAGGAGCGGCTCAGCCCGCTGAACACCCCCCAGGACCTGGTGCGGGTGCTGCGTCAGTACCCCAACCTGTCGGTGGACGTCGATCCCTCGGAAAGCGCCGGCACGATCCGCCAGAAGCTCACCGAAGCCCTCCAGGTCGGAGAGGCCCGGCTGCGTGAACGCCTGGTTGCGATGCGCCGCAGTCGCGCCGAAGGCCTGACCCAGACGACGCTGCAGAGCAGCCTGATCTGCCTGGTGGTCGCCCTTGGCATGGCGGCACTGCGGCTCCAGAACCTGGCACTGATCCAGCGCTCCGGCCACACTCTGAACAACTATTTCGGCCAGGATTTAATGCCGGTTCGGGTGCGTGCAGGCCGTGGTCAGGCTCGCAAGAGCCGCATCCAGGAGGCGTTCCACCAGGGCTGGATGGTCGAGGATGGCGCGGAGCCGGAGGTCTCCGGCTCCGCCCGGCGTTCCTGAGGCCCCGCCGTCGGGCCCCGCCGCTCAGTCCTCCGGATAAAGCAGGGCGGTGAGCTCGTCGGGATCGACGTCGTAGACGCGGGCCAGGGTGGTTTCGATGGCGCTCGTGACCACGTCGGGCAGGAAGCGCATCGCATTGATCGCGTCGTCGGCGATCTCATCGCTGAGCAGTTTGTCGCCGCCGAGCTTCTCGTCGTTGATCACCGCCATGACCCAGCTCTGGTAGGCCGTCACCAGGTCGTTGAACTCGAGCTCCGGGTCGTTCAGATCCAGGGCCATCGGGGCCTCTCCACCAGTTGCTTGCCTCTGCAGTTTGCCCACGCCTCGGCAGGATGGCGCCATGGAACCCTCCAAGCTGCAGGCGGCGCTGTTCGATTTCGCGATCACGGAGCTGGTGCGACGCCATCGCGACAGCTTCCAGCCCCTCTGGACCCCGGACAGCTGGGCCAAGCTGATGATCTGGCTGGCCCTCAACTGCGGTTGCCAGGGCGATGAGGCTGGCCTGCGCGCCTTCGCCGAAGCCCTCGGCCCCGCCCTCAGCGCCCGCCTGCGCCGCCTCTTCTTCGAGCGGGAGCTGGAGGACCCTGACCTGAGGCTGCTGGCCGATCCCGCCGAGGGGCAGGTGCTGGTGCTGCCGGCCGCCCCGGGGGTTCCCCTGCCGGAGCCCGAGCTGGTCGCCACCAGCCTGGAGCGGACCGGCCTGGCGGACCTGGTGGCGCCGCCGGAGCGCTGGCAGCGGCTGGAGGGTCTGCTGGCCATCCCCTGGCAGCGGCCCAGCTGAACCGGGGGCGATGGGCCGCGACTGGGGATCGGCCGCTAGAGAGCCTCCCGATCGAAGGCATGCCAGATCGCCTGGTGCACCCTGCTGGCGATGAACCCATTCTCCAGGGGGTGGGCAATCCAGTAGCGCAGGGCGTAGTGGTGCACGTTGTCATCGCGGCTGAGCATCAGGGCCTGGGGCTCGGGCTGCCTCAGCACCTCCTCCACCTCCAGGGCCGTGGCCTCCAGCAGGGCGATCACCCGGGCGGGATCCTGGTCGCAGGGGGCATCCACCAGCAACTCGCTGCGCCGCAGCCGATCGGTGGAGGTGTAGGAGGTGGCCTGCTGGGTGAAAAACGACTGGTTCGGGATCAGCAACTCGGCGTTGTCCCGGTCGCGCCAGAGCACGGTGGCCCGCAGGCCCAGATGGCGCACCTCGCAGGCATCGCCGTCGATCATCAGCACCTCACCGGGCCGCACCGAACCTTCGAACAGCAGCCACAGACCGCTGATGAAGTTGGAGAACACCTCCTTGATGCCAAAGCCCAGACCCACCGACAGGCCGCCGGCCACGGCGATCAACGCGGTGGTGTTGAGCCCCAGGTGTTCGGCCACCACCAGCAGGCCCAGGCCCACCATCCCGTAGCGAAGCATCAGGACCAGGGCCCGGCGGCTGCTGTCGCTGATCCGCAGCATCCGCTGCGCCAGCCAGGCCAGGACCAATGCCGGCGGCTTGCTGCCCGCCAGCAACAGGTAAGTCCCCAGCAGGGCAGTGAGCAGTTTGCCCACCGTCACCGAGACCCCCAGAAACCGCCCGAGGTCGATCACCGACAGGCTGGCCAGGCTGTCGACCTCGCTGACCAGCAGCAGCGCCGCAATCACCAGAAAAGTCGGGCGGATCAGGTGGGAATCCAGCTGGCGCAGCTGCTCCTGTGGCAGCCAACGGGCCAGCGCCTGCAGCAGCAGGTCGAGGCTGAACCAGCCCAGGGCGAGCAGGCCCAGCAGGGAGACCAGCCCGGAGGGCAGCCCCAGCAGCCCGAGCAGCAGGCAGCCCAGGGCCAGCCCCCCCAGGCCGATCGCTTGGCTCAGCTGCCGCGGCAGCACGGTCCAGCGGGGCACCAGAACGCTGGCGGTCAGCATGGCGGCGCCGATGATCCCCAGCTGCAGCACCACCAGGGGCCGCTCCAGATAGCCCAGCCAACCCAGCAGGATCAGCACCAGGTCGTTCATCGGGGCTCCTGCAGGATGCGGATCATGCGGGTGGTGGCGTCCTCAGGCTTCACCCCCCCGAACACCAGGGACATGATCAGCTCCTCCACCCTGGCGGGCCGCGGATCCACCGAGCTGAGCAGGGGCAGCAGCCGCTCGCTCTGCCGGCCCTGATCCCGGGCCCTGACCAGGGCGGCCAGGGTTCGGGAGCTGCTCACGGGAATCGAGACATGGCGGTTGACCGGCAGCACGGTGTAGGAGCCCAGGGTGATCGTCCGCTGGACCATCGGATTGACGGTGAAGGAGCTGAAGGCGAGGGCGGCCTGGCGGGCCCGCTTGGAGGAGGTGCTGCCCAGGGCCAGCACCCTGATCTGGTTGACCGCACTGGCCAGGCCGTCGGGTCCATCGGGCAGGGCCGCCACCCCCAGGCGGTTGCCCATCAACCGCCGCAGCCGGGGCAGGGCGGTGCTGCGGCAGGGGATCCAGGCCAGCTGCCCGGCCACCAGCTCGCTCTCCGCCAGGTCCTGGCGTTCGTAGAACGCCACCCGCTGCTGAAGGCTGGCGTCGGCCAGCCAGGCCAGCCAGCGGCCGATCGCCTGCCGTTCCGCCGCTCCCGCCGGCTCACCCCGCAACAGCCGTTCCACGGCCGGCAGCGCCCCCAGGCTGCCCATGGTCCAGTAGAGGTTGCCGTTGGCCAGCGCCAGGCCCACCGGCACCCCTTTGGCACTCGCCTTGAGGAGCGCATCCACCGTGGTGGGGGCCTGGGGCAGGCGGTGCCGGTCGAAGCAGCTGACCTGCAGCTGCTGCAGTTCAGGCAGGCCGCTCAGCCCGCCGTCCGGCAGCAGCGTCATCCGCATGACCGCCGGGTCAAAGCGTTGCCGCAGCTGGGGCGTCAGCGGGTAGGGCACCGTGACGCCGGCCCGCTGCAACTTCTGGGCGGTCAGGCTGGTGACGAACAGCAGATCGGGCTCCAGGCCGGAGCGCTTCCGCCGCTGCATGACCCCGATCAACTCCTCCTCCGGATAGAGGCTGAAGCGGAAGTGAACATGGGGATCGAGCCTGCGGAAGCTGCGCTCCAGCCGCCGCAGCCGATCGCTGAATTCCTGCTGCAGGTCGACGTTGATCGTCTGGTCGTGGTCGACGCCGACGCCGATCGTGAGCATCACGGGTACCTGGGGCAGGGTGGAGCAGCCCGCCAGGCCGAGACCGCCGACCATTGCCCCCACCACCCCGGCCGCCAGCCGCCACCGACTCGCCCCCCGCCGCCCCGGCCCGGAGCGCGGACGGAGGGGCACCTGAGCGTGGTGGCAGGGGTGCGGCACCGACAACCGTGGCAGCGCGCCCATCATCCCGATCCTGGCCCTGATTCGCCACGGCATCAGCGCACCAGGGCCCGGGGGCCCAGGCCATGGCCTCCCCTGGTCGATCCTGGGATGCGGCTGCCCCCCAGCCCTTCCCCCCTGCACCCCCGCCCATGGAGCTGATCGGGACCTACCGCAACGCCGGTTACGCCGCCCTGGCCGACGGGGTGCTGGCCTTCTACGAACGCCGCGCCGACCTGCACCGCCCCGGTGTTGCCTTCGGGCCCGGCGGCCCGGGGGATCCCGCCAAGGTGTCCACCGACATCAGCCTGGTGGCGATCGACCGCAGCGATCCGGAGGCCTTCGCCCTGGCCGAGGTGATCGTGCGGGGGGTGAGTGCCGGCCTGGAGCGCTATCTGCAGGAACGGCCCCTGCTGCGCGACTGCTGCCCCGAGCAACAGCTGTTCGTCAACCCGATCTTCAACCTGCAGCGCTACGCCCCCGGCGAGGGCTTCCATCGCTGGCACTGCGACTGGACAACCAGCGACGAGGCCACTGAACCGATCCGCCGGGTGCTGGCCTGGATCCTCTACTGCAACGACGTTCCCGAGGGGGGCACCGAGTTCCACTGGCAGGGGCACCACGAGCCGGCGGAGCGGGGCAAGCTGGCGATCTTTCCGGCCGGCCTCTCCCACATCCACCGCGGCCGGGTGAGCCAGAGCCACACCAAGACGATCGCCACCGGCTGGATCAATGCCGGCAGCCGTGAGGCCTACCTGGCGCGGCTGGCGGCCGGCTGAGGGCTGGCGGGACCAGTCTGGCCCGAGGGCACGATCAGTGCCTCCAGCTGCTGTTGCAGGGCGGCGGTGAGGGCGGCCACCGCAGCGCGACGATCCGCCCGGTAGGCCGCCAGGTGGTCCGCCGCCACCAGGGGGTCGCCGATGCGGATCAGGGCCCGGCGCGGCCCCAACCGCGGTCGCTCAGCGATCGCCCCGCCGCGGATGCGGCAGAGGGTGTCCCGGAGAATCAGCAGGGTGTCGGCGAAACGCTCCTGGCTGGGCTGGTCCCGCACGTAGCGGCCGCTCACCGCCACGAACGATTCGGCCAGGCGCATGTGCCAGAGGCTGCGCTCGGTCTCCTGGGCCAGGCGTTCCGCCAGGCTCCGTTCCAGGGGGCTGGGCGCGGCGTCAGCCACCGGGCCGAACAGGCCAGCACGGCCGGGGTAGAGCCGCTCCCAGCCGGCCTGCTCCAGCCGCCGGCAGCGTTCGCCCCGGTTGCCATGGGCCTCCACGGCCAGGGCCCGCTCGGCCATCCCGAGGGCGGTCTCCAGCAAGCGCTCCAGCCGTGGGCTCAGGTCGCCGTCGCCGTCGCCGTCGGCCGGCGGGCCGGGGGCGGGGGCTCCGGGCCGCGATGGCGGCGCCGCAGCCAGGGGCTGGAGCCGCTGGTAGTAGCGCTCCATCCGCTCCAGAATCCGCTCGGCCAGGCGCAGCAGCCGGCCGTAGAGGTGCTCCGGCTGGAGGGAGCGGCCGGCGCCGGGGGCCAGGCCCGCCTCGGCCTCCAGCTGGCTGAGCAGGGCCTCGATGGCCGGCCAGACCGGGCCGAGAAAGCTGTACTGCAACCCCACCGGCAGGATCAGGGTGGCCTCGGGGCGGCCCGCTTTGGCCAGATCCTCGGCGGTCCAGAGGGCCAGCTGGGCCACCCCGGGCTCCAGGGGGCTGACCACTTCGTTGTGGCCGTTGGTGGCACCCTCCGGCGCCACCGCGAAGGGGTGGGGGCCATCGAGCAGCAGGGCCCGGGCGGTGCGCAGGGCCGGCAGGTCGAGGCCACCCCGCTGGATCGAGCAGCCCCCCAGATGGGCGAGCAGCCAGCCGATCCGGGCGCCGGCCCAGAGGGGAATGCCGCGGTCGTAGAGGAACTGGGCGTGGGGATGGGGGCGGAAGCGGCGCCCGTGGCCGTTGCGGCGGGCCGGGGGGCGGCCGGCCCGGGCCAGGTCGCGCCAGAGCAGATGGGCCATCACCGCCGGGTCGTCGAGGCTGGGGTGCCGGAAGGCGAGCAGCAGGCGGCAGCGGCCGCCCTGGAAGTCGTCCATCGCCTCCTGCAGGCGGGCGAGGCCCTCCACCTCCAGGCGGCGCAGACCATGGCTGCGCAACCACAGCGGCAGCAACCGGCGGGCGGCAGCCAGCACCCGTTGATCGAGGCGGGGGGGCAGGAATTCGAGGCCGGAGGCGTTGGGCATCGACCGCTGGCTGGCGCTGCCCCAGGCTGGCAGCCAAGGCCGCCGCTGCCGCGAGGGGCGAGGAGCTGTCAGCGCCCCGGTGGCCACCAGGGGCCCTGCCGCCGACGGACGCCAGCGGACCAGGACTCCCTAGCCTTGCCCCTCCCATCCGCGCCCCGTGCCCCAACCCTCGGCCACGGCTCAGCTCGATCGCGCCGACGACACCGCTGCCGGGGGTGGCCCGTCCCCGATCGGCGCCCTGCTGGTCTTCGGCGACAGCCTCGCGGATACAGGCAACGCCTATGCCCTGCGCGGTGACTCGGCCTTTCCCTGCCCGCCCCACTGGCAGGGGCGCCGCTGTGACGGCCCCGTCTGGGTGGAGCAGCTGGCCGCGGCCCTGGGCCTGCCAGCGCTGGTCCATTCCCTGGCGGGGGGCCGCAACCACGCCTACGGCGGTGCCCGCTCCGGCCGTGGCCTGTCAGCAAAGGGCATGCCCAATCTGCTGGCCCAGGTGGAGGCCTTCCTCGCCTCGGGCGACCCCGGGCCGCCGCACTCCCTGGCGGTGCTGCGGGCCGGGGCCAATGACTACCTCGATGCCCCTCCCTCCGCAGCCGTTGCCGCGACCGTCAACCGCCATCTGCACGAGGCCGTGGAGCAGCTGGCGGCGGCCGGCCTGCGGCGCTTTCTGGTGCCCAGCGAGCTGCCCTGGGGATTCAGCCCGATCCAGCTGCCGGGGCTGGGGGAGGCCGAGCGGCGGGGGCTCAATGGCCTGATCGCCGACCAGAACGCCGCCCTGCAGGCCGCCCTGGAGGAGCTGGCGGAGCAACGGCAGCTGCAGGTGGTGCAGCCCGATTTCCATGGCCTATTCCTGGCGCTGCGGGCCGATCCGGAGGCGTTCGGGTTCGACGAGATCGAGCGGCCGGTCCTGGAGCTCACCCCCACCGGCGCCGTCGTTGACGGTGGGGGTGAGGCGATGGGCGGTGCCGTTGGCCGTGGCCCTGCGGCCGTCGCCGGGCGGGGTCACCAGCTCTGGTGGGATCACTGGGCCCATCTGACGACGGCCTTTCATCGGCGCCTGGCGATGGTTGCCGAGGAGGCCCTGAGGCAGGCCGGGGCTGGCTTCCACCCCTGATCGGCGCTGAGTGGCTGCTCCTGTCGGTCATGCGTCAATGATGCACCGCTTATCTCCAGCCCAGGCGAGCTGAGGCGAGTTGTCCTCAAGGTGGCAGGTTTGAGCATGCGATCGAACCGCGGGAGCAAGGCCGGGCCTTGCTAGTCATCGCCGATCAACTGATAGAGGGTTTCAAACTTGGCCCTGCTGATCGCATACCCATCCAGGCCCGCCTCATCATTCCAGACCAGATAGTCGCCTTGACGGTAGTGGGTTTCACCTTCCTGCGTCTTGATCACGCCATCACACTCGGCCGGTTTCGCCCAGACGTTGGAATGCTTGATGTAGGTTGCTGGACCAACCTGACGGTAGGTTCGAGCAAAGACATCGCCATCCACGGTATAGGCTTCACCATCGCGCTCAATCAGCCAGTCGCCACGCTTTGCCGTCTGCAATCCGCCCCACTTACGAAAGCGGAACTCGTCCAGATCAAGATTGAGGCGGATGGCGATGACCGGCTTGCCTTCCCTTTGGCGATAGACACGGCAGCCTTCCATGGCGTTGGGCCTTGCAGATGCAACTGACGCAGGCTGCGTTGCGACACTGGGGTTAGCAGCGGGAAGGTCAAAGCAGGCAGGGAAGTGATTGTCGTTCACCTTTGCCATCGCGGCTGTCCGGCCGAGCTTCAGCAATGGCTCAACAGGCTTGGCATTGTCCATTCTCTGCATCTGCTTGAGCAGGTCGTCAGCGAGGCAGGCCTGGTCAATGCAAGGCGTATCGTCCTGGCCATCGCGGGGAGGATTGTCTTTGTCGCGATAAAGCTTCACGTCATAGCGGGCATAGCTGAACCGTTCAGCGATCGTGAGTTCATGGGGGCTCAACGTCCCAAGCTCGGGGTCGATGATTCGCGGGGTGCTCAGGCAATGCCCCATGCCCTGCATCAGGCTCTCCACCATCGCGCCGCAGTCATCCATCAGGCTCTGCAGGGCCGTGATCCCCTGCTGAGCGGCGATCGGGGTGAGGGTACGATCGGAAGGCAGGCGGCCGGTGCCCACGGAAATGATCAGCAGCTGATCCTTGCCCGATGGCCAGCGCAACCTGAAGCCATCCAAGGTCGCCAGCAGGTAGGCCTGCAGGGCAGGATTGTTGTGCGGGCTGACACCACCATCCATGAACACGGCGTCCTTGGGCGCCTGCTCGGGAGTCTGGGGTCTGGCGACCTCCACCCGCTGCGGCTTGAAGAAGGTTGGGGCCGCGGTGGAGGCACGCACAATTTTCCAGAGTTCATAGTCTTTATTGGCGATGATCTTCGGCTTTTTGGGATTCAGGTCAAAGTAGCGACCCTGGGGGTTGTTGCTGATCGGCCAGGGGCTGCCGGTGTCGATACGTTTACACATCACCAGCAGGCCAGTCTTGAGCTTGTCACGATCGCCGATTCGACAATCGGAACCCAGGATCTCCTGCAGGAACCGCTCCAGCTTCTCGGGCTGATAGCGGGGGCGAAGCAGGCCATAGCGAAATTCCCACCAGCGGGGAGCGAAGACCTCTCCGGCCAGCTTGAGATAAAGGTCGATCACTCTCTGCACCGTGTTGCCCTGGGCCAGCAGAGCCGCAATGATCGAGCCTGTGGAGGTACCGGCGATCAGATCAAAGTAGTGACAGAGCCGAAAGTCGGGGCTGTTGCCATGGCGGCGACGCAGCAAGTCCTCGATCTCCGCCAAAAAGCCAAGGCTGAGAATGCCACGCACCCCTCCCCCATCCAGGGCGAGGATGCGCTTGGGTCCTTCGGCACTGAAGTGGTCGGTGAGGCTGGGTTGGACATAGGTCATGGGTTTTGGCGGATGGCTGGGTGGACGGGACGTGTCTTGATGATGCACGGCCAGTCAGCTGAACGCCAGTGTTTGGACAGTCAGGCTGCCATCCCCAGCCCCTTCCAGCCAACAGGCTGCCAGCAACCGTCCTGCGAAGCTGTGGCCCAGGCGGTGCAGCTTCAGGCCTGGATCGAGACAGCAAAGGACCGTGGCGACGGCCCTAAACCACGCTGACCCACTGCTGTTGGCCGTATCGCCCTGATTGGCAGCCATCTCTTCCAGCAATGTCGTCACCTTCTCGGTCGGCGCTTCCCTACTCTCAACACGATCAGGATTCAGGTCAATGAGCTGTTCATGCACCTCGCCATCCTCGCTGCTATCGAGGCTGTCCGTCCATGGCATGGCGACCACCATGGCGCAGGGGCGAGCGGATTCGCCATCATCGTTTCGGTCATGACCATCCGCCGATTCCTGTTCAGCCTGGGCTGGCCGGGTCGTCTGGTTCAGGACACTCCCATCTGATGGCGCAGAAACTGGCAGACCAGATCGCGGGCATCCAGCCACTGGCCACTGCGGATGTCTCGCCGGAAGGGATTGGTCTGGTCGTAGTCATAAACCAAGGTGGAGTGTTGCTTGCCTTCGAACTCGACCACGCTCAGCGCCTGGCTGGGATCCCTGGCGGCGCAGGCCGCGAAGGCCTGCTCGAGGCTGGTCAGCTGGCTGTCGCGGCAGATCCAGTCCTTCTCAAAGCGCAGGGCCAGGGCCGGGCCTCGGGCCCCCTGTTGGCGGATCTGCTCCAGGGCATGGCGGGGATACCGTGCTGAGGGCTGGGCAAGCACGGGCGTCACCAGCGGCGACGCGGCAGCGTCATCCTTCAGCATCAGGGCCAGCACCATGCTGCCCGAATAGCACATACCGATCACCCCGACACGGCAGGCCTCGGGATGGAGCTGTTGATAGCGCTTCAACTCCTCGGCCGCCAGCTGCCTCACCCAGGCCGTGATGGTGGTGTCGGTGCCTAACCAGAGCTGGCGCAGCTCCTGGCGAAGGCAGATGGAGGCGGTCCCGGCCAGCAGCGAGCAGTCTCCAGCCCTACCGAACAGCAAAGGCAGGGACACCCGGAATCCCCGTTGCACGAAATAGTCCCCCAGGGCAAAGGTCTGGCGCGATAGGCCAGGCAGCTCATGGAGGAGGATCAGCGGCGCGCCTTCACCCTTGACGTAATAGAGGCGGCGTTCCCTATCGGTCTTGCCATCATCGCCGCCCCCGTTGCGATTCGGGTCGGGCTGTTCTGGCAACCGCTCAGCCCTGAAGCCAGAGAACTCTGTGGCAGCTCCCAAGGATCGGCACCGAAACGCGATCTGATCGTAGTGATCGCGTGCCATCCCGCCAGTTTTCATGCCTTGCCGTGGGCAGCGCCCGGGCCACCTCCCGCGCCTCTGGAGCAAGGCCAGGGTCGCGGGGGCTGAGGCAGCGCCGTCTAGTGTGCCGTACTGGAAGTTGGCGCTACAATAAGGGGAGTTTGCTGGTCATTCCGTGGCGCTGGGTCGTCCAATGCCTCCAGTTGTTCTTAGCGACAACGAGTTTCAGCCATTGCAGGGCATAGCCAAATCCCGATCTCTCCCGCATTCAATCGTGCAGCGTGCACAGATCGTGCTGGCATGCGCGACCGGTGAAACCAACACCTCCATCGCCAAACGGATGGAGATTAGGCCAATGACCGTTGGCAAGTGGCGTAAGCGGTATTTGGAATTGGGACTGGAAGGGCTCCACGACGAGCTGAGGCCAGGCCGGCCACGCACCTACGAAGACGAGAAAGTTGCCGAGGTGATCAATCGAGCCTTGCAGACCACACCTCCTGATGGAAGCACCCACTGGAGTGCGCGGACTCTAGCTGCGGCAACTGGGATTTCGAAGACAACCGTTCACCGCTGGATGCGGGCATTCTCTGTGCAACCGCACCGGCAAAAGCATTTCAAGTTGTCGACGGATCCGTTCTTTGTGGAGAAGGTCCGCGACATCGTTGGTCTGTATTTGAACCCACCTGACAAAGCGATGGTGCTCTGCGTTGACGAGAAGACGCAGATCCAAGCCCTGAATAGGACGCAGCCTCTGCTGCCCATGGGCCTGGGCTACGTCGAAGGGGTCACTCACGACTACATTCGGCATGGCACCACCACCCTGTTCGCCGCCCTGAACGTGGCAACCGGTGAGGTGATCACCCAGTGCAAGCCGAGGCACCGGCACCAGGAGTTCCTCGGCTTCCTAAGACAGATCGAGAAGTCCGTCCCCGAGGACCTGAACCTCCACCTGATCGTCGACAACTATTGCACCCACAAGCACGCCAAGGTCCGTGCCTGGCTGGCGCAGCGGCCCCGCTTCCACGTGCACTACACCCCCACCTACGCCTCCTGGCTGAATCAGGTAGAGCGCTGGTTTGGGATCATCACCCAGCAGGCTATCCGGCGTGGCAGCTTCTCCAGCGTCTAGCCGCAGGCTTCTGCGAAGCAGTAGGAACTGATCGCCAAAATCGAGCAGTTCGTGTCCGCCTACAACAAGACCAAGGCACCGTTCAACTGGACCGCCACGGCGGACTCAATCCTGGAGAAGCTGCAGCGACTTTGCTCGCAAATCTCCGGGACGGCACACTAGGAGGTGGCGTTTCTGCCGTGGCGTTGGCGTCGCCGCAGGCTGCGGGACAGGCGCCAGGCCATCGCCGCACCGGCCAGGGGCAGCGGGCCGGGGGTCTGCACCGTGAAATGCAGCAGTGAGCCGCTGGTGGTGCTGCCGCCGGCGGCCACATAGATGCTGCCATCGGCCATCGCCAGTACGCCGGTGGGCTGATCGAGGCCGGTGACCAGCTGCTGGCGCTCGTTGCTGAGGGGGTTGTAGCGCCAGAGGCTGCCGGTTCCGACCGGACTGGTGAAGGTTTCCGCCCACTGCACCAGGTAGAGCCAGCCATCGGCACCGAGGGACAGATCCATGGCGTTGGTGAAGCCGCCGGTGATGGTGCTGGCGTTGCCGGCGCTGCCGTCGGAGCGGAAGATGGAGGCGCTGCCGGGTTGGAACGGGTAACCGGGAAGCTGGGTGAAAAAGAGGCTGCCGAGCGGATCGACCGTCAGGCCGGTGGGCACGCCCTCGGCCGCTGGTGTGGTGGAGGCGACCAGGGGGACGTTCTCGAGCAGCTCCACCTGGGAGGGGGTGGCGTCGGCCACCTTGAGCAGGCGGTTGGAGCCGGCGTCGGTGATGTACGCGTTGCCGGCGGACCAGACAAGCGCGAAGGGATTGGTGAAGGGGGCCCCATGGCTGGGGTTGGCCGCCTCGAAGGCCCCCAGGTCGGCCAGGGCCTGTGGCGCCGAGCCCGGGGATGTGTAGTCGAACTGCACCAGACGGGCGAACTGGCTGGTGCCGGCCGGGCGGGTGGCGGGGTTGCCCCGGAACCCGAAGATCCCGAGCAGGCGGCCGTCGCCGCTGAAGGCCACATCCTGGAGGCCGGCCACCGGCGAGAGGGCGCCGGGACCGCGGGCGATCGACTCGAGATTGTTCCAGAGACGGCTGTAGCTGCCGCTGGCGGGGTCGTAGCGGCCCAGGGCACCGCTGGTGCCCCAGCAGCGCAGAGCCTCGGGCGGACCGGGAGGGGCCCCTTCCACATCGCAGCTGCTGCCACCGGCTCCGCCTTCGCTGACCAGCACCCGGCCGGCGCTGTCGAGGCTGAGGCCGCGGGGGTTGAGCAGATCGGTGACAACGACCTGGCGCTGATAGCGCGGCATCGCCTCGCTGGGGGCGGGGGCAACGGCGAGGCCGGCCAGGAGCGCCGCGCTGGCCAGAAGGCGGGCAGATCGCCGCTTGCGCAGGAAAAGACCGCGATCAATAGCTAGGTTTATCATCGCAGAAGACGCCGAGATCGTTGACTATAGAGAGCCGTCTTCTTGTTTGACTTGCCGATGCTTGAATCCTCACCCCTTGTCGTGTGTGATGCGATCGGCTTCGCCCCGACTCCCGATCGGGCCGGCAGTGGCGATGGGTTCGGTCTGCGCTGCCCGGTGCCAGGGAGCTGCCGCTGTCCCTGGGTGCAGGGCCCACCGGCAACGGGCCCTGGAGGCCCCCCTTTGAGACGATGGGTCTACCCCAGCCCCTTGCCCCCGCCGTGCCCGAGCCCGCCAGCTCCGCCCCCAACCCCGCGGGCCAGGACGCCCTCCCCAAGACCTACGACCCGGTGGGCACCGAGGCCCGCTGGCAGCAGGCCTGGGAGGAGGCCGGCGCCTTCCACCCCGATCCGGCAGCGCCCGGCGAGCCGTTCTCGGTGGTGATCCCGCCGCCGAACGTGACCGGCAGCCTGCACATGGGCCACGCCTTCAACACGGCCCTGATCGACACGATCGTGCGCTTCCAGCGCCTCCAGGGCAAAAACGTGCTCTGCCTGCCCGGCACCGACCACGCCTCGATCGCGGTGCAGACGATCCTGGAGAAGCAGCTCAAGGCCGAGGGCGGCAGCAAGGACGACCTGGGCCGCGACGCCTTCCTGGAGCGTGCCTGGGCCTGGAAGGCGGAGAGCGGCGGCACGATCGTGGGCCAGCTGCGACGCCTCGGCTACTCGGTGGACTGGCAGCGGGAGCGCTTCACCCTCGATCCGGGCCTGAACACGGCGGTGGTGGAGGCCTTTGTGCGCCTCCACGAGCAAGGGCTGGTGTACCGGGGCGAATACCTGGTCAATTGGTGCCCCGCCTCCGGTTCGGCGGTGAGCGACCTGGAGGTGGAGATGAAGGAGGTGGAGGGCCAGCTCTGGCACCTGCGCTATCCGCTCACGCCGCTGCCGGAGCAGGGCGCTGCAGCGGGAGGCCCGGCAGCTGAGCCCGCCATCGACCACCTGGTGGTGGCCACCACCCGCCCCGAGACCATGCTCGGCGACACCGCCGTGGCGGTGAACCCCAGCGATCCGCGCTATGCGGCGCTGGTGGGCCGCACGATCGCGCTGCCCCTGGTGGGCCGCCGCATCCCGATCGTGGCCGACGCGCATGTGGATCCGGCCTTCGGCACCGGCTGCGTGAAGGTCACCCCCGCCCACGACCCCAACGATTTCGCGATCGGCCAACGCCACGGCCTGCCCCAGATCACGGTGATGGCCAAGGACGGCACGATGAACGCGGCCGCCGGCCGCTTTGCCGGGCTGGATCGCTTTGAGGCGCGCAAGGCGGTGGTGGCGGCGATGGAGGCCGAGGGGCTGCTGGTGAAAACGGAACCGCACCGCCACAGCGTGCCGTTTTCGGATCGGGGCAAGGTGCCGGTGGAGCCGCTGCTCTCCACCCAATGGTTCGTGCGCACCGAACCGCTGGCGGCCCGCTGCCGCGGTGCCCTGGAGCGGGGCGAGCCGCGCTTTGTGCCGGAGCGCTGGAGCAAGGTCTACCGCGACTGGCTCACCGACATCCGCGACTGGTGCATCAGCCGCCAGCTGTGGTGGGGCCACCGCATCCCCGCCTGGTTTGTGGTGAGCGAAACCGGCGGCGCGATCACCGACACCACGCCTTACGTGGTGGCCCGCAACGAAGCTGAAGCACGCCAGAAAGCTGAAGCCCAATTCAGCGGCGGAACCCACGCCCATCCCGTGGTTCTCGAGCAGGACCCCGACGCCCTCGACACCTGGTTCTCCAGCGGCCTCTGGCCCTTCTCCACCCTCG
>JBMSXZ010000032.1:0-20032 GCA_049426205.1 Cyanobium sp. | reverse complement strand
CGGGCTGATCGGGTGGGCATTTCTACACTCCAACCAGATGGTTCGTCCTGTCGGTGCCCTTCCCCTGGCTGAGCGCTGCGATTCTCTTCCCGATCGCTGCATCCCTGTTGATCCCCTTCGTGCCTGACCGGGGGGACGGTCGTTCGGTTCGCTGGTATGCCCTGGCGATCACCCTGATCACCTTCCTGCTGACGGTCGGCGGATACCTGAACGGCTACGACCCCTCGGTCGAGGGGCTGCAACTGGTCGAACGCCACAGCTGGCTGCCCGAGCTGGGCCTGGCCTGGTCGGTTGGGGCGGATGGATTATCGATGCCCCTGATCCTGCTCACCAGTTTCATCACCGCCCTGGCTGCTCTGGCCGCCTGGCCGGTGAGCTTCAAACCCAAGCTTTTCTATTTCCTGCTCCTGGCCATGGATGGCGGCCAGATTGCCGTGTTTGCCGTGCAGGACATGCTGCTGTTCTTCCTGGCCTGGGAGCTGGAGCTGATCCCGGTGTATCTGCTGCTGGCGATCTGGGGTGGCAAGAAGCGCCAGTACGCCGCCACCAAGTTCATTCTCTACACCGCCGGTAGCTCGTTGTTCATTTTGCTGGCGGCCCTGGCGATGGGCTTCTACGGAGGAGGCACCCCAAGTTTTGAGTACACCGTGCTGGCCGCCAAAAGCTTCCCGGTGACCTTCCAGCTGCTCTGTTATGCGGCGCTGCTGGTGGCATTCGGCGTCAAGCTGCCGATTGTGCCTCTGCATACCTGGCTTCCCGATGCCCACGGTGAGGCCACGGCGCCGGTCCACATGCTGCTGGCCGGGATCCTGCTGAAGATGGGGGGCTATGCCCTGTTGCGCTTCAACGTGCAGCTGCTGCCGGTAGGCCATGCTTCGTTCGCGCCATTGTTGGTGGTGCTGGGGGTGGTGAACATCATCTATGCGGCTCTGACCTCGTTTGCGCAGCGCAACCTGAAACGCAAGATTGCCTACAGCTCGATCAGCCATATGGGTTTCGTGCTGATCGGCATCGGCAGCTTCAGTGCCCTGGGCACCAGCGGCGCCATGCTCCAGATGGTGAGCCATGGCCTGATCGGCGCCAGCCTGTTCTTCCTGGTCGGTGCCACCTACGACCGCACCCACACCCTCCAGCTTGATGAGATGGGGGGCGTGGGGCAGAAGATGCGCAAGATGTTTGCCCTCTGGACCGTCTGTTGCCTGGCCTCCCTGGCCCTGCCCGGGATGAGCGGCTTTGTCTCGGAGCTGATGGTGTTCGTCGGCTTCGCCACCAGCGAGGCCTACAGCCTGGTGTTCCGGGTTGTGATCTGCGTACTGGCGGCGATCGGCGTGATCCTGACACCGATCTACCTGCTCTCGATGTTGCGCGAAATCTTCTTCGGGAAAGAGAACGCCGAGCTGGCAGCCCATACCCACCTCGTTGATGCCGAACCGCGCGAGATCTATGTGATCAGCTGCCTGCTGGTGCCGATCATCGGCATCGGCCTCTACCCCCGTCTGCTCACCGACAGCTACCGCGCCTCGATCGAGGCCCTGGTGCAGCGTGAGGACCAGGCCCGCAGCAGCCGTCTGGCCCCCAGCGCCAGCGTGTTGCGGCCAGCGGCAGCGGCAGCTCACTGGAGCAGCGATCTCCGCAGGGCCCCCGCTCTGGTCTGAACCCCAGAGCCGGCCAGCCGCTGGCCCTCAAGCTCCGGCAAACAGCGTCACGGGAGCCTGCTTTACAACAATCCTGATCCCGCCT
The DNA here is from genome assembly GCA_049426205.1 of Cyanobium sp. Taxonomy (GTDB): domain Bacteria; phylum Cyanobacteriota; class Cyanobacteriia; order PCC-6307; family Cyanobiaceae; genus Cyanobium. The sequence continues at coordinate 18,292 of JBMSXZ010000032.1, read as the reverse complement.
AGGCCAGACCAGGTAGGCTCCCTGCCCGGTCCTCTCCTCTGGTTCGCCAGTGCTGATCCGATGCGACAGCTGAACTTCCTGCTGATCTTCAGCTTCGGCCTGGCGGCGGTGATGTTCACCCTTGAGAACACCGCCTCCACCACCGTTCACTTCCTGCCAGGTCTGGCCGCCACCCTGCCCCTGGCGGTGTTGCTGCTGGTGGTCGCCGGGATCGGGGCGACCGCTGCCTGGATTTATGCCGTCTGGAGTGGTGTGGTCAAGAAGGTGGAAACCCTGCAGGACGCCAGCGAGAAAGAGGCCCAGCAGGTGCGCATCCAGGAACTGGAAAACGATCTGCAGCGTTACCGCGCCACCGTTGACGCCCAGCTGGGCCTGCTCCCGGCCGCTGGCGGCAGCAGCGCCCCAGCCACAGGCGCTGGCGAGTCGGCCTGAGGCTGAAGCTCAGGAGCCTCGACCGGTCTGGCCGATGGCGGCGAGGTGACGCCTCAGCGTCAAGCCGATAAGTTGAGTCCAATCGGAGCGCAGCGGCAGGAGTGGCAGAAGCAGGGGCCAGGCTGGCGATTCGATTGCTTCAGGATGCAGCCGAACGCGGCGAGATCGATCCCTGGGATGTGGATGTGATCGGCGTGATCGATGGCTTTCTCGATCAGCTCCGCCAACGCATCGCCATGCCCCGACTGGCGGTGTCGGGCGGCAGCTTCGAGCGGGATCTGTCGGAGAGCAGCGAGGCGTTCCTGGCGGCATCGGTGCTGGTGGGTCTGAAGGCTGAGGTGCTGGAAGCCGCCACCTTTCCGCCCGAACCGGTGCTTGAAGATGGCTTCGAGCTGGAGGACGTCGAGGAGCCTGGGGCGATCGCGGGCCTGCTTCTGCCCAGACGGCCGGAGCGCCACCTGCTGCGGCGGCCGGTGGCCCCGCCCCCCCTGCAACGGCCGGTCACCCTGGGGGAACTGATTCAGCAGCTCGAGGCGATCGCCGAGCGGCTCGACCAGGAGCCCCCCCGCCAACGGACGCGATCGCGCACCCGCGCCTTCAGCGACGACGCAGCGATCGCCCAGGTGAGTGCCTTGGCCCATCGCGAGAAGCTGCCGGAGACCACCGCCGCCTTGAGTGTGTTCCTTGGGGAATCGCCGCTCAGCATGGCTGGCCACTGGCTGAGCTTCGAGGAGCTGGTCCGGGCCTGGGCCTGCGATGGCGAACGCGCGGATGCCGAAGACCTGGACCGCGACCGGGTGGGGGTGTTCTGGGCCCTGCTGTTTCTCTCGGCCCAGGGTCGGGTGGAACTGCAGCAGGAGGGAGGGCTCTACGCGGCCCTGGAGCTGAGGCTGCTGGGGGATGGGGCGAGGCTGCCGGGAGTGGCCCTGGCTCTGGCTCAGGGGTCAGATGGGGTGCCGGCTCGCAGCGGGCAGGCCGCCTGAGCCGAGTCCCTAAGCTGGCCCGACTTGATGGAAGCCGAACGCCAATGAAGGCCATGATTCTGGCGGCTGGCAAAGGGACACGGGTACGGCCGATCACCCACACCACGCCGAAACCGATGATCCCGATCCTGCAGAAACCGGTGATGGAGTTTCTGCTGGAGTTACTGCGCCAGCATGGTTTCAATGAAATCATGGTGAATGTATCGCACTTAGCAGAGGAAATTGAGAACTACTTTCGTGATGGCCAACGCTTCGGCGTTCAGATCGCCTACAGCTTTGAAGGCAGGATTGAAGATGGAGAATTGATCGGTGAAGCCATCGGTTCCGCCGGAGGCCTCAAGCGGATTCAGGATTTCCAGCCGTTTTTCGACGACACCTTCGTGGTGCTCTGCGGCGATGCTCTGATCGATCTTGATCTCAGCGAGGCCGTCCGTCGCCATCGCGCCAAGGGGGCCCTGGCAAGCCTGATCACCAAGCGCGTGCCTGCCGATGAGGTCAGCAGTTACGGCGTCGTCGTGACCGACGAGGACGGCCGCGTGCTTTCCTTCCAGGAAAAGCCGGCGGTCGAAGAAGCTGCCAGCGACATGATCAATACGGGCATCTATATCTTTGAGCCGGAGGTTCTGGATTACATCCCCAGCGGCGAGACCTTCGACATCGGCTCCGACCTGTTCCCCAAACTCGTCGCGGCAGGGGCACCTTTCTACGCCCTGCCGATGGAGTTTGAATGGGTTGATATCGGCAAGGTTCCCGACTATTGGCAGGCGATTCGCAGCGTCCTCCAAGGTGACGTTCGTCAGGTTCAGATTCCTGGGATCGAGGTGCGGCCAGGCATCTACACCGGCCTCAACGTTGCGGCCGACTGGGACAAGATCCATGTGGAGGGGCCGATTTATGTGGGCGGCATGACCCGCATCGAAGACGGCGCCACGATCATTGGGCCAGCCATGATCGGTCCTAGCTGCCACATCTGCGAAGGCGCCACCATCGACAACTCGATCATTTTCGACTATTCCCGGATCGGCCCGGGCGTGCGCCTGGTCGAAAAGCTCGTGTTTGGCCGCTATTGCGTGGATCGCAATGGCGATCACTTCGATCTACAGGAAGCAGCCCTCGACTGGCTGATCACGGATGTGCGTCGCCAGGATGTGCTGGCGCCCTCACCCCAGCAGAAAGCCCTGGCCGAACTGCTGGGAACCGATCTGGCCCTCAAGGCCAGCTGAGCCGAGCGGCGCGCTTCGATCCGGGGCCCTGCCATGCCTGGTCGCTTCAGGGTGAATCGACCGGGACCTGAGCACATCCAGCCAGGCTGAGGATCGCCGGAATGCGCTCCTCGGCCTTGATGGCCATCAGATGGACCCCCTGGGCAATGTCCCTGTAGGCGGCCACCTGTTCGGCCGCGATCGCCACTCCCTCAGCGGCGGGATCCGCCGAGCCCTCCAGTCGCTCGATCAACGCTTCGGGGATACAGGCACCAGGGACAACGCGGTTGATGAACCGGGCATTGCGGGCCGACTTGAGCAGGAACACACCCGCCAGCACCGGCAGTCCCAAAGGCGCGGTCAGCTCCTCCACAAACCGCCGCAAGGCTGTCGCATCCATCACCATCTGGGTCTGGATGAAGCGGGCCCCGGCTGCATGCTTGCGCCGTACCCGCGACACCAGACCGCTCCAGCTGGGCGACTGGGGATCAGCCGCCGCCCCGGGGAACAGAGCCGTCGGGCCATCGGGCAGCTGCCCCTTGACCGGATCGAGGCCCGCATTGCAGCGCTCCACCAGCTGCAGCAACCGCACCGATTCGAGTTCGTTCACCGACCGGCTGCCGGGCTGATCGCCGGCCCGCACCGGATCGCCGGTGAGGCAGAGCACGTTGGGGATGCCCAGGGCATGGGCGCCGAGCAGGTCCGCCTGGAGCGCGATGCGGTTGCGATCCCGGCAGGTCATCTGCAGCACGGGCTCGATGCCGGCCTCCAGCAGCAGACGGCAGAGCGCCAAGCTGCTCATCCGCATCACGGCGCGGCTGCCGTCGGTGACGTTCACGGCATGGACCAGGCCCGCGAGGGCTGCCGCCGCCTCGAGAGAACGGCTGGCATCTCCCCCCCGTGGCGGGGTGACCTCAGCGGTGATCGCAAAGGATTTCTGGGCCAGCGCCCGTTGAAGACGCACCGATCACTCCTGCCAAATGGGGCCATCATGAACCAGCAGGCTGCCTAAAGTGGGTCGACAACGGGGAGCGGCGGATGGGCGAAGCTGGCGGCGCGGCAGGCAACCCCAAACCTCTCGGCCCTGACACCCGATCGGCACCAAGCAGCCCTGACAGAGGAACCGTCCCCGGTTTCAGCCCCGCCCGCCACGACCTTTCCGAACGGGAACTGGAAATCATCGAGCTGGTGGCGACTGGCCTGACCAATCTGGAAATCGCCCGCCAGCTCACGATCAGCAAGCGCACGGTCGACAACCACGTCAGCAATATCTTCACCAAGACCGGCGCCAAGAACAGGGTCGCGCTGCTGAATTGGGCGATGGACAACGGCAAGATCTGCCGCGATGGATTCAACTGCTGCGCCCTGCCCACCGACCGCTGAAGGGGGACAAGCTCCGTTGAGGCCGAACAGGCTCAACCGAACAGCGGCCTCAGCTCGGCGTCACTCCAGAGCAGCAGCGGCCGCTGGGCCAGGCCTGCGTTGCTCAGCCCAGGGGAGCCCGTGATCTCCCGGCCGCACCAGGGTGGGATCGCCACCTGGATCTCGGGGCTGTCCAGCTCCACTTCCGCCAGCACCAGGGGAGCGTTGTCGGCTTCAAACACATCCACCACCCAGTCGCCGCCGGAGAGAGTCAGGCCGTAACGCCGTTTGACCAGGCGAGTGGCGCAGAGGGCCAGCAAGGCCTGTCCATCCTCGGCGGGGATGGGGTACTCGAACTCCAGGCGACTCAGCGCCACCCCTGCGGCATCCGGTGCCGGCGCCTTGATCGTGATCCAGGCCTGGGCAGCCTCGGCTGAACTCTCCAGCGGATCGGGCGGGCCACTGGTGCGCACCCGCACCGTCGGTCCCGTGGCATTGATGGCGAGGTAGCCCTGCTGAAACTGGCGCACCCATCCGATATGGGAGCGCCAGCCATCGCCATCGACCAGGAAGCGCCGCTCGATCTCAAGGGCCATGGAGCTGCCGCAGCAGCTGGCAGTCTGGCGCCGGGTCGGGCTGGCGGTCAGTTGGGGGAGGGCTCGGCGCTGAGGCTGCCGGCCCAGTGGAGCTTGTGGCTGAGGGTGCGGTAGTAGGAGGGGCTCTGCTCCAGCTGCAGCAACAGGGCCGGGTCGGGGCCGCGTTGCACGACGCAGCGATCGCCCGGTTCGACCAGGGTGGCATGGGCACCGTCCTTCCAGAGCCGCACCCGCCGGTTGCTCTCCCCCAGGGGCCAGATGCTCAGACGGGAGCGGGGCGGCACCACCACGGCGCGGCTGGACAGGCTCATCGGACAGATCGGATTGACGACGATCGCCTCAATGCCGGGATGGAGGATCGGTCCACCGGCGGCCATGGCGTAGCCGGTGGATCCGGTGGGGGTGGCGATGATCAAGCCATCGCCGCGGTACTGATCAACCACCTCACCATCAATCTCCAGCTCCAGCAGACAGGTGGGGGCCACCTCATCGAGGCAGGGCCGGAAGTAGAAATCATTCAGGGCCACATGGGGGCCATCAGCATCGATCTCCGCCGGCAGCCCCGACGCCGGGGGGGAAGAATCACCGCCGCGATGGATGCGGGCTTCGAGCATCATCCGCCGCTCCAGGGCGAAATGGTCGTCGCGCAGCCGACGCCACAGCCCTCCCTGGGGATCGTTGGCGGAAGGACGCAACAGCGAGCGCTCGTGGGTGAGGAAGCCGAGATGGCCGCCCACGTTGAAGCTGAGGATCGGCACCGCCAGGGCGGCGAGATGGCGGGCGGCGCCGAGCACGGTGCCATCACCGCCAAGCACGACGGCCAGGTCAGGGAGGTCTGGTTCGGTAGCCAGCAGTCCGGGGAAGGGATTGGCGGTGGCGCCGCTGGCGGCGATGCTCACATGGCTACCGGAAGCACGCAGCTCCTCGGCGCAACGGCGGGCCTGGCGCTGGGCGGCCTGACTGCCGGCGCGGATGATGATCCAGACGCGATCGAGGCGCATGGCAGAACTGCGCGGAGCGCAGGGCCGGGTTCACCAGCGCAGCAAGTTGAAGCGCTCCATGTCGACGGTTTCGCGGTTCCGGTAGAGCGACAGCAGAATCGCCAAGCCGACGGCGGCTTCAGCGGCGGCGACGGTGATCACAAAGATCGCGAACACCTGACCACGGATCAGCTGACCATCGAGAAAGTTGGAGAAGGCCATCAGATTGAGGTTCACCGCATTGAGCATCAGCTCGATGCTCATCAACACGCGCACCGCGTTGCGGCTGTTGATCAAACCCCAGACGCCAACACAGAACAGAACAGCTGCCAGGGCGAGGTAGGCCTGGAGGGGGACGGAGTCGCCAACGAGGGGCAGGGAGAGGGTCATGGGGTTTTCTCCAGGGCGGGCTTCTCGAGAAGCAGGGGAGTGCGGGCCTTTTCAAGCAGACCCTGATCGGCGGGTTCGCCGGTGATCACATCGGTGCTGAACACGTCGCGACGGGCCAGCACAATGGCACCAATCATGGCCATCAGCAGCAACACCGATGCCAGTTCGAAGGGAAGCAGGTAGTCGCTGAACAGATGTTCGCCGATCCGGATCGTGGCGTCTTCGCCCACGGGCAGGGGGCCGGGAAGGGCCCAGGGGGTGGTGAAGGCCACCCGTACCAACAACACGAACAATCCTCCGCAGACCAGGCCAGAGAGCAGCTTGCGAACAGCCAGGCCAGGGATGTCAGCGAGATTTTCCTTCTTGTTGACCAGCATGATCGCGAACAGGATCAGCACATTCACAGCGCCGACGTAGACCAGCACCTGGGCCGCTGCCACGAAACTTGCATTGAGCAGCAGGTAGAGACCGGCCACCGACAGGAAGACACCGCCGAGCAGAAAGGCGGAGTACACGATGTTGGGCAACAGCACCACACCGAGGGAGCCAAGCACCAGCGTCGCCGCCAGCACCAGGAAGCAGATCAGCTGCGTCGTGGAGGCGATCGTCATGCGTCGGCGGGGGTGGAGGGGGAGGAGGGTGCGTTGGCCTCACCCTTGGGCAGGGTGGCCAGAACCTGTTCGGGCAGTCTGCCGGCTCGGGGTTGGCTGGGGTCGATGCCATGGGGATCGATCGCGCCCTTGGGCAGGTAGGCGAGCTCCCGCAGCGGGACCACAGAGGGGTCGCTGGTGACGCTGGTGGGCAGGCGGCCGAGGGCGACGTTGTCGTAGTTGAGACTGTGGCGATCAAAGGCGGCGAGCTCGTACTCCTCAGTCATCGAGAGACAGTTGGTGGGGCAGTACTCGACACAGTTGCCACAGAAGATGCAGACCCCGAAATCAATAGAGTAGTTGCGCAATTCTTTTTTCTTGGTCGCCTTATTCATCACCCAATCCACCACCGGCAGGTTGATCGGGCAGACCCGCACACAGACCTCACAGGCGATGCACTTGTCGAACTCGTAATGGATCCTGCCGCGATAACGCTCCGAAGGAATCAGTTTTTCGTAGGGGTACTGAACCGTGATCGGGCGGCGGCGGAGGTGGTCGAAAGTCACCCCCAGCCCCTGGGTGATGTACTTCGCGGCTCCCACCGCATCCTGGGTGTAATCGCCGACTTTCTTGAGGAACCCGAACATGGTGATGGCGGAGCTCAGGGAACGGATGGGGCCATGATGGCGGCCCGAGGGGTGGACTGACGAGACGGAACCTGGCTCAGCCGCCGAAAGCGACCGGGAAGGCCAGCTTGAGAGCCGCCGTGACCAACAGGTTGACCAGGGCGATGGGCAGCAGGAACTTCCAGCCGAGGTCAAGCAGCTGGTCGATCCGCACCCGAGGCACGGTCCAGCGCAGCAGGATGGCGAAGAACACCAGAAGGTAGGCCTTGAGCACCGTCATCACAATGCCCAGGGTGCCTGTGATCACCTGGATCAGCGGGGCATCCACCGATTGGCCGAGCAGATGGGCAACCCACTCGATCGGCACCGGGAAGCCCCAGCCGCCCAGGTAAAGCACCGAAACCAGCAGGGCAGAAAGGACCAGATTGATGTAGCTGCCCAGGTAGAACAGGGCGAATTTCATGCCCGCGTATTCGGTCTGGTAGCCGGCCACCAACTCCTCCTCAGCCTCGGGGAGGTCAAAGGGGAGACGTTCGCATTCGGCCAGGGCGCAGATCCAGAAAATCACGAAGCCCACCGGCTGGCGCCAGATGTTCCAGCTGAGGATGCCGGCACCGGTCTGCTGATTGACGATGTCGACGGTGCTGAGCGAATTGCTCATCATCACGATCGCCAGCACACTCAGGGCCAGGGGGATCTCGTAGCTGATCGACTGGGCCGCAGCCCTCAGGCCACCGAGCAGGGAGTATTTGTTGTTGCTGGAGTAGCCGCTCATCAACAGCCCGATCGGCTGGATGCTGCTCAGCGCCACCCAGAGGAACACCCCCACCCCAACGTTGCTGATCAGCAGGTTCTGGCCGAACGGCACCACCAGCCAGCTGAGAATCACCGGCACCAGGACCAGGACCGGCCCGAGCGTGAACAGCAGCCCATCGGCCCGGGCCGGGATGATGTCCTCCTTGAACAGCAGCTTGAGGCCGTCGGCCAGGGGCTGCAGGATGCCGAGGGCACCGGCGTACTCCGGGCCGATGCGCTGCTGCACGGCGGCGGAGATCTTGCGCTCCAGCCACACGTTCACCAGCACGCCCACCACGGCGGCCACCAGCACCAGGAGCATGGGCAGCGGCAGCCACAGCAGGTGTGCCGCCCCGGGCGACAAACCCAGACCCTGCAACAGGTCGGTGAAGCTGGCCTCCAGGTCGAGGCCGGCGCTCACGACGGCGGGATTGGCAAACACCATGGGTGGCCTGTGGATGGGGGCAACTTAAGCGGCCGCAGCCGCACTCGGGTCAGCGGGCTTCCAGCGGCGCCCACGCACGACCGGTCGAGCCGGTATAGATCTGGGTGGGGCGGTAGATGCGGTTGGCGCCGAGCTGCTCCCGCCAGTGGGCCAGCCAGCCGGCGGTGCGGGCGATGGCAAAGATCGGGGTGAACAGGTCGCGAGGGATGCCGAGCTTGCGGTAAACGAGCCCGGAATAGAAGTCGACGTTGGGGAAGATCCCCTTGGGCCCCAGGCGATCGGCCGCCACCTCCTCGAGCCGGCGCGCCACGTCGTACATGGCGTCGTGGCCGAAGCGCAGGAACAGATCCTCGGCCAGGCCCTGCAGGATCACGGCGCGGGGATCCTTGACCTTGTATTCGCGGTGGCCGAAGCCCATGATCTTCTGCTTGGAAGCGATCGCCTGATCCAGCCAGGCCTCGACCCGATCGGGGCTGCCGATCTGCTCAAGCATCTCCAGCACATCCTCGTTGGCACCCCCATGCAGGGGGCCGGCCAGGGTGCCTACCGCAGAAGCCACCACGGCATAGGGGTCGGTGAGGGTGCTGGCGGTGACGCGGGCGCTGAAGGTGCTGGCGTTGAGGCTGTGCTCGGCGTGGAGGATCAGGCAGGCATCGAAGATGCGGGCCGCCAGTGGGTCGGGCTCCCGCTCGGTGAGCATGTAGAGAAAGTTGGCCGAATAGGCCAGATCGTCGCGCGGCTGGATCGGATCCTGGCCTTTGCGAATCAGTTGGAAGGCCGCCACCATGGTGGGAATCTTGGCGATCAGCCGCACGACCGCCTCGGTTATGTATTGGGGATCGTTGAGAGCCCGCCGTGAATAGAACAAACCCAGCGAGGCGGCGCTGGCCTGGAGCGCGTCCATCGGGTGCCCCCCGGCCGGGAAGCACTTCATCATGTCGCGGATCCGGAAGCTCACCCGCCGGTGCATCTGCACGTCCTGTTGGAAGGCATTGAGCTGGAAGATGGTGGGCAGCTCCCCCCAGATCAGCAGGTAAGCGGTTTCCAGAAAGCTGCTGTGGTGGGCGAGCTGATCGACCGGAACCCCGCGGTAAGTGAGGACCCCCTGGCGCCCATCGATGTCGCAGATGGCGGACTGGGTGGCGGGCACACCCTCCAGCCCCGGCCGGAACACCGGCGGCGCCGCATCGGCGGCGGCGGACTCGCGGGCCGGAGGGGCCGCTGCTGCCGCTGGGGCCTCGGGAGTGCTTTTCGCGGCCATGCCGATCGCTGGGTGTCGGATCGATAAACCTAGGGGTGCAGGATGCCGCCGCGGCGTAGCGCAGGCTGCCAGGCGGCGGGCGTCTCTGAGCCCGAGACCCCCGTGATCGCAGCAGGGCTGGACTGCCGTCAGGGCCGATCAGGGGGCCTGCGGGGTCCTGGCCCGGAGCAGGCCTCAAGGGGCGCCGCGGCCGATCACGACCTGGCCGCAGGGGGCACGCAAGGCTCAGCCCAGCAGGATGCGGGGGGCCAGCAGCAGCTGCAACCGCCAGCTCCCGGTGGCTGCGGATTGGCCGTCGGGCTGCGGTTCCGCCGCGGCCGGAGTCCACTGCAGCAGGGCCATCCCCGCCTTGCGGAGTCGCAGGGAGCCGGCCGGCGCCGCCAGGAGCAGGGCCGCCAGATCGCTGAGGTCGGGCTCATGGCCCACCAGAGCCAGGCTGAGCAGGGCCGGCGGGGCTCCATCGACGCTGGCGGCCTGCAGCAAGGTGCTGAGCAGGGGAAGGGGGTCACCACCGGGGGCGAGGGACGCGGCCAGCTCCAGTGAAGGGGCCAGGCCCGCCGCCACCGCGAGCTCCCCGGTCTGACGGGCCCGCAGCAGGGGGGAGGCCATCAGCCGCTCGACCCCAAGACCGAGGGCCACCGCCCGCTCGAGCACCGCCCGGGTGCGGCGGCGTCCGGTGGCGGTGAGAGCGCGATCGGCATCGTTCTGGTGCTCCGCGGGCTCCTCGGCGATGCCATGGCGCAGAAGCAGCAGGGTGGGAAGGGCCATGGGGAGCGGGCTTGGGATCGGTGGGGTTCAGCGGCTGCCACCGAGGTCGAGCCTGGCCTGGAGGACCAGCTCTTCAGCGGTGGGTTCGACGGCCAGGGCCAGGCCGCGAACGCTGCCATCGATCGGGCCGCCGGCCAGTCCGGCCAGACGCCGCCAGGGGCCCCAGGAGGCCAGCAGGCCCCGGGCCTGGTCAGCATCCAGCGCCCATTGGATCGGCGCCCCAGGCCGATCGAGCTGCTGGAGCTGGCGCTGGCGGGGGCGGGCGCCCCGGCTCTCGGGGTCCCGATCCAGCAGGGCCAGGCTGCGGCCCCAGAGGGCGAGGCCGTCCTGCTCCCCTTGCCACCCCTCCACCGGGGCCAACAGCCGGTCGCGGCCATCGAGCCCCTCACGAGCGGCGCGGGAACCACGGGCGGTGGCGGCCTCCAGGCGAGTCCAGACGGTGACGCTGCCGGAGCCCGCCGTCTCCAGGGGTGCCGGGATCAGGCCGGCGGCGGCCAGGGGCGCCTCCAGATCAGCGGTCGCCGGCTGCCCGCTCGGAGTGGCCAGGAGCCAGTCGTCGTCGATGCGCACCGAGAGCAGGGGGCCGTCCGCCCGGGCGAGCACCAGGGAGGGCAGGGGGCCGGCGGCGGCGCCGCGGGGAGCGGCCAGATCCACCAGGCCGCGCAGCAGCGGATCCTGGCGGAGCAGGGCCGGATCCTGCAGCAGTGAAAGGGCGGCCGGGCGGGCCGGGGCCAGGGCGAGGAGCCGGCGGCGCTGCTCCTCCGCCAGCCTGACGGCAACCACGTCCTGGGCGGCGGGATGGTCGATCAGCACCGTCAGGCGCAGGCTGGTGTCCTCGGGCCTGAGGCTGGCGAGCAGCCGGGCTGAGGTGGGGGCATCGGGCGCGGCGGCGGGCAGACCGAGGGGAACGGCGGCGGCGCCCCGGGCGACCAGCAGGGCGGCGCGGCGGCCGAGGCGCGCCAGGCCGGCCTGGAGGCTGGGATCAGCGGCCTGGTTGAGCTCGTCGATCTGGGAGACATCAAGGGCTTCCTCCAGGACCCCCCGGCCGGAGGCGATCAGCAGCAGGTCGTCATCGATCAGGGCGGTGGCCAGGGGCACGGGCTGCTGGCCGACCAGGGCGCCGCGGCCGCTGATCAGCCCCATGCCGCGGTAGCTGCTCACCTGCAGATCGGTGCCGGCCAGGCTGCGGGTCTGCCAGAAGCGCTGCAGGAAGCGCCGGGCACCGCCGGCATCGCGGCTGCGCAGGGCCAGCAGCCAGTTGCCCCCGGGCTCCGGGGCCGTGCGGGAGGGGCCGGCCTGGCTGGCGCCCGGCCGGTCGAAGAGGGCGACGCTGATCTCCGGGGCGAGCCAGCCGGCCAGCTCATTGCTGTAGTCGAGGCCGGCGGCGGCGAAGGCCCCATCCCGCAGCCGCTCGATCGCATCGACTGCCTGGCGGCGCTCCCGGGACGGGGCCACAGCGCGGGCATAGCCGACCGGTTCGCGGCCATCGCTGAGCAGGTGCAGGGCGATCGGCGCATCGCGGGATACGAACCGGGCCGCGCGGGGCAACACCAGGGCGCGATGCTGCAGCTGCAGCGGGCTCCGCTCCCACACCTGCCACCAGGCCAGCCCTGCCAGGCCCAGCAACAGCAGCAGCAGCGCCAGCAGGCTCGCCAGGAAGGGCCTGGCCTTCATTCCGGTTCTGCAGGATGGGTCCATCCTGCCGCTCGCCCGGACCCGGGCCCCCCATGGCTGAAGACGCCCCGGCTCCCCCCCTCCACCCCCAGACCCTGACAGCGCCGGAGCTGGCGGCACGGTTGGGGCAGGAGTCCGGGCTGCAGCTGCTGGATGTGCGGGAGGACGGCGAGCTGGCGCTGGCCAGGCTGGCCGAGCCGGTGATCCATCTGCCGCTGAGCCGCGCCTCGGACTGGGCGCCGCGGATCCATGCCCTGCTGGACCGGGAGCGGCCGGTGGCGGTGCTCTGCCATGCGGGGATGCGCAGCTGGCAGGTCGGCTGCTGGCTGATCCAGGAGCAGGGCTTCACAGACGTGTGGAATGTGGAGGGGGGCATCGAGGCCTGGAGCCTGCAGGTGGATCCTTCGGTGCCCCGCTACTGAGCCGGGCCGAGGCCACCGGCGAGGGTCGGGGGGCAGCGCGGGCGACGGCGGCCCCCAGCAGCCGGCGCCGGCTGCGGCGCGGGCTGCCGGGAGCCTGAGCGGCGAGGCAAACAAGGGGAACGCAGCGCTCAGACGGCTCCGCGGGCAACGGGGCGGAGGCGGAACGCAGGGGCGCCGCAGAGGCCCTGTAGAGATGCTGTAGTAGCGATGTCAACCCCGCACCTGGCACAGGCACGGCAGCGGCGGGGAGGAACTCCCTACGATCGCCAATCATTCCCACCCGTCCTTGGAGAGCCTGCCCCGCCGGCAACAGGAGGTGCTCCAGGCCACGGTGCGCCACTACGTCGACACCGTCGAGCCTGTCGGCAGCCACACCCTGGTGCGTCGCTTCGGTCTGCCCGCCAGCCCGGCCACGGTGCGTTCGGCGATGGGGGCCCTGGAGCAACGGGGCCTGCTCACCCAACCGCACACCTCCGCCGGCCGGATCCCCAGCCAGCAGGGTTATCGGCTGTTCGTGGATCAGCTGCTTCCCGCTCCCGGGGCGGCGGCCCTGCAGCTCGACCGCGAGCTGGCGGGGGTGGGCCTGCAGTGGGCGGCCCTGGATGACCTGCTCCAGCACCTGGCCCGCCGCCTGGCCGATCTGACCGGACTGCTCAGCCTGATCAGCCGGCCGCTGCGCCCCCAGCCCCAGCTTCAGGCGGTGCGACTGGTCGCCAGCGGCGACCGGCTGTTGGTGTTCCTGGTGCAGGGTGCCTCCCACACATCGAGTCTCAACCTCAAACTGCCCGGGGGCATCGCCGATCAGCTGCCGCTGCTGGAGGCCTGGGCGAATGAGCAGCTGGGCGACCAGCGGGGGGGAAGCCTGCCGTGGGATCGCCTGCCGGCCCAGCTGAACCGGAGCGTTGGGCTGCTGCGCCAGGCCCTCGACAGCCAGGCGAACCAGGCCAGCCGCGGCGGTGTCGGGGTCGTGGCGGCGGGCCTGGGACACCTGCTGGGCCAACCGGAATTCAGCCGCAGCACCACCCTGCTGCCGGTGGTGCAGCAGGTCGATGGCGCCCCCCATCTGCTGCTCGCCCCGGAGCCTCAGGACCCCGAGGCCGGTGCTGGCATCTGGATCGGCAGCGAGCACCCCAATGTCGCCCTGGAGGCCTGCGCCGTGGTGCAGGCCTCCTACCGAACCGCCGATGGAGCCAGCGGCCAGGTGGCGGTGATCGGGCCGATGCGGATGGCCTACGCCACGGCGCGGGCGGCGGTGCAATCGGTGGCGTCGATCCTGCACCGCTTGCTCAGCTGAGAGCATGGCCAGCCCAAAAGCACAGAACATCGTGATCAACAGAGTGCCGCTGCAGCAATGACCTATTGCGTCGGATTTCTTCTCGAGAGCGGCCTGGTTTTTGCCTCCGACTCTCGCACCAACGCTGGGGTGGATTACATCTCCAGCTACAGCAAATTGCATGTCTTCCAGCCGAGCCCCGATCGGCTGTTCGTGTTGATGGCCGCCGGGAATCTGGGCACCACCCAGGCGGTGCTGAACCGGATCCGCCGTGACCTGGCGCTCGATGAAGCGGCCGCCGATGCGGCGATGCTGAGCGCCTTCCACGAGGGCCGGGCGACAGCCCTGAACCAACCCGGCCGCGCCAAGGGCGAGAGCCACGATCTGCTGACGGCGCGCTATCTGTTTGAGGCCGCCGATTATGTGGGGCGGTTGAGCGTTTCTGTGCAGCAGGCCTTTTCTGCGCCACTGCAGCAGGCTGGGGCCAGCGGTGAGGCCAGCTTCATCCTGGGCGGCCAGATCGCCGGCCAACCGCATGGCCTATATCTGATCTATCCGCAGGGCAACGCCATCATGGCGACTCCGGAAACGCCTTTCTTGCAGATCGGCGAGAGCAAATATGGAAAGCCCCCGCTTGATTACGTGGGTCACCACAAACTTTCCCTGGAGGATGCGGCCCGCCTCTGCCTGGTCTCCCAGATCGTCACCCGCCGCTCCAACCTCACCGTTGGTCCACCGTTTGAGATCGCCTTGGTGCCGGCCGATGAACTGCGGATCAGCCATCGTCTCAAGCTGGAGAAGGACAACCGCCAGGTCACCAGCACCATGGAGATCTGGGCCCGCGGACTCAAGGAAGCCCTGGCCAAGCTGCCCCGGTTTCAGTGGGAGGAAGATCCGCTTTGAGACGTATTGCCTCGCAAGAGCCATGGGATCGCCATACCAACCATCCAACCAGGGCCAGCACTGCAGACGCCAGGCCCTGAAGCCAGGTTTTGTGAAAACATCTGAATATCGACCTGGCCAGGTCACCGGTAAAGCAATGGCCTGTTGCCCCAGATGCGCTTCTCTACACTCTTAGGCGACTCATGCACCCGGACGGTCTACGCATGGAAGCCCAGCCAATCCCAGGAGATTCCAAAGACCCCGTTTCTGCATTTGAAGCAGGCGGAGTCAATCGTACGAACTATCGCCCGGAAATCGATGGCTTAAGAGCCCTTGCCGTCATTGCCGTCATTGTCAATCACTTCAGCAAAGATTTACTGCCGAGTGGCTATCTCGGAGTCGACATATTTTTTGTCATTTCAGGTTACGTTATCAGCCGCTCCCTTCTCGGCAGGCCTCACCAATCCTTCAGCGAAGGCCTTGCGAGCTTTTATGCACGGCGAATTAAAAGGCTGGTGCCAGCTCTTCTTTTCTGTGTTGTGCTGACAAGCCTGGCAATCTGTCTATTCAACCCAGCACCTGGAGTCTCACTGCAGACAGGCCTGACAGCCTTGCTTGGAGCTTCCAACATTTATCTCTATTCGCAATCCACCGATTACTTCGCGCCATCGACAGAACTGAATGCATTCACCCACACTTGGTCTCTTGGTGTCGAAGAACAGTTTTACCTTTTCTTCCCATTCTTCTTATGGCTTGCTGGCTTTTGGAAGGCGAACAAAACAGATATTGAAGCACTCGCAAGAAAATTGGCCTTGATTATTGGCGTTCTTGCCTTCGTTTCCTTGATTTGCTTCGGATGTCTTTATTCATCTCATTTTTCAGCTGTTTATTTTTTGATGCCATTTCGGTTCTGGGAACTCGGAGCAGGCTGCCTGCTCGCCTTGCTGACTCCGGCAGGGCGCACACATACACACCGCAAAGGCGCTTATAAAATTAGCAATCCGGCATTATTGATTGCCATGGTCGGTATTTTTTTCATCCCCTACGCAGAAAGCTTCATCACCACGATTGCGACAATAGCCCTAACATGCCTGCTAATACATAAATTCAGGCCGGGAAGCGTGGACTATAAAATAATAACCAGTCCCTTGGCCGTCTGGATTGGACTTATATCGTACTCCCTCTATTTGTGGCATTGGTCGATTCTATGCCTTAGTCGTTGGACCATTGGAATTCAAGCCTGGACCATTCCGTTCCAGGTATTAGCCATGTTTGCAATGTCAGCGATATCCTATTACTTCATCGAAAAGCCACTGCGCTTCGCCAGTTGGCACCCTTCGCGCCTTGGAACAATTTTCATAGGGTTAACCGCTTCAATATTGGGTGCAACATTTCTTATTTTTCTTGGAATTCCATTTCAAGGCAAGTTGTTTGTAGGCAAGGGTGGCCAGCGTGCGGCAAGCAATCAGCTTGCGTCCAACTTGGTGAATGATAAAACGATTAATCTTGTCACGGTTGAATCTCAGATCAAGAATTGCAATGTCACCCCATTGCTGCTTGGAGTCAATAGCAGGCGCTTGGAAAACCCCGTAGACACGGCGTTCATTCGATCTTGTTTACGATCTGATTCATCGCAAGGCATCAGTGGTCGACGCTTGCTATTAGTAGGCGACAGTTTTGCAGAAAAGCTAGCTCCACATGCTTTTCTCATAGCCAAAAAACTGGAATTGAACTTTGGATTGATTTATGGATACGGATGCACCTATCTTCTTAAAACATCCCAGATAACCAATCCATCGTTTCCAGACTGTCGTCACCTTAATGAGATCATGCTACGTCAGACCGTCATTGACTCGCTCAGGCCTGGTGACATTGTTTTGCTCCGTCTTCACTTGACCAGCAAGAGCTATGTTCGGTATCCGACAGGAACAACGCAGCCATCTCCTGCAGCTTATGATCTTGCATTCAAATCACTCGCCAAAGACATCACCCAAAAAGGTGCATTTCTTATCGTAGCAGGTCCTAATCCCAATCTTTCAATCCAAGAAATGATGGCACTTAATCCGGAATGGTTCAATGGTTGGCAAAGGCCTGAAATGATTCCGCCAAACAATTCCCAGGAAACAATTTATTATCATCAGCTCGACGCTCATCTCCAGAAGGCATCCAGTCATTGGGATGGGGCCAAGTACATTTCACTGGCTCCAGATCTATGCACCCAAGGCAAAGGATGCAATCTAAATGCCAATGGCCGTTTCCTCTATTTTGACGACCATCATCTCAGCCCTTACGGGCATGATGTAATTTTCACTTCTCTGCTTGAAGCAATACGCTCGATTCAGGGACCATCCACCTTTGATTCAGAGAATCCCAGGTCATCTGAATCTCTCCTGAAACCACAGGTTGCTCGTTAGTCTTAACTTGCTCCACCGATCCGATCCCCCAGCTTCTCAGCCACCGTGTTGACATCCTTGTCGCCACGGCCGGAGAGGTTGACCACCACTTCGGTGCCGGGGGCGAGGGTGGGGCAGAGCTTGTCGAGCCAGGCGAAGGCGTGGGCGGTTTCCAGGGCCGGGATGATGCCCTCCAGCTGGCAGAGGAGTTGCAGGGCATCAAGGGCCTCGGCATCGGTGACGGCGGCGTATTCGGCCCGGCCGATGCCCTTGAGGTAGCTGTGCTCGGGGCCCACGCCCGGGTAATCGAGGCCGGCGCTGATCGAGTGGGCCTCCTGCACCTGGCCCTCCTCGTCTTGCAGCAGCAGGCTCATGGCGCCGTGCAGCACGCCCACGCGGCCCTCGGTGATCGTGGCGGCATGGCGGCCGCTGGCCACGCCCTCGCCGGCGGCCTCCACACCGATCAGCCGCACGGAGGTGTCTTCGACGAAGGGATGGAACAGGCCCATGGCATTGGAGCCGCCCCCGACGCAGGCCACCAGCACATCCGGCAGCCGCCCGAACGCTTCGGCGCACTGCTGCTTGGCCTCGATGCCGATCACGGCGTGGAAATCGCGCACCAGCATCGGGTAGGGGTGCGGGCCAGCCACCGAGCCAAGGATGTAATGGGTGGTTTCCACATTGGTCACCCAGTCGCGGATCGCTTCACTGGTGGCGTCCTTGAGGGTGGCGGTGCCGGCGGTGACGGGCTGCACCGTGGCCCCCAGCAGGCGCATGCGGAACACGTTGAGGGCCTGGCGGCGCATGTCCTCGGCGCCCATGTAGACCACGCACTCCAGGCCGAAGCGGGCGCAGACGGTGGCGGTGGCGACGCCGTGCTGGCCGGCGCCGGTCTCGGCGATCACCCGCTGCTTGCCCATGCGCAGGGCGAGCAGGGCCTGGCCGAGGGCGTTGTTGATCTTGTGGGCACCAGTGTGGTTGAGGTCCTCGCGCTTCAGCCAGATCCGAGGACCGCCCTCCGGGCGGCGGTAGTGCTCCGTGAGCCGCTCCGCTTCGTAGAGGGGGCTTGGGCGGCCCACATAGGTGCGCAGCAGGTGGTTGAGCCGCTCGGTGAAGGCGGGATCGGCCCAGGCCTCGGCGGCGGCGGCCTCGAGCTCGGCGAGGGCCGGCATCAGGGTTTCCGGCACGTACTGGCCGCCGTAGGGCCCGAAGCGGCCG
>JBMSXZ010000031.1:0-20885 GCA_049426205.1 Cyanobium sp. | reverse complement strand
CCCCCCCCCCCCCCGAGGCGGTGGTCTCCGCCTCGCCGGAGCGGTTTCTGATGTGTGGGCCCGATGGCCGGGTCGAGACGCGGCCGATCAAGGGAACGCGGCCGCGGCACGGGGATCCCGATGCCGATGCCGCCGCCGCCGCCGAGCTGGTGAGCGATCCCAAGGACCGGGCCGAGAACGTGATGGTGGTCGATCTGCTCCGCAACGACCTGGGCCGGGTCTGCGTGCCCGGCTCGATCAGCGTGCCCCAGCTGGTGGGACTGGAGAGCTACGCCCAGGTGCACCATCTCACCTCGGTGGTCAGCGGACAGCTGGCTCCGGGGCGGGGCATCACCGATCTGCTGCGGGCCTGCTGGCCGGGCGGTTCGATCAGCGGCGCCCCGAAGCTGCGGGCCTGCCGCCGGCTGGATGGTCTCGAACCCGTGCCCCGCGGCCCCTACTGCGGCTCCCTGTTCCACCTCGGGGCGGACGGCAGCTTCGACAGCAGCATCCTGATCCGCAGCCTGCTGGTCAAGGGCCAGCGGCTGCGGCTCCATGCCGGATGCGGGATCGTCGCCGATTCCGACCCCGGCGGCGAGGCGCTGGAGATGGGCTGGAAGATCCGGCCGCTGCTGGAGGCCCTGGCATGAGCGCGGGATGACGATGAACGGAGCCCCTTTGGCGAGCATTGCCTGGATCGGCGATCCCCAGGCCCCGGATGAGGGGCAGTGGGGTGAGCCCACTGGGCTGGCGATTCCCCTCGATGATCGGGGCCTGCTCCTGGCCGATGGCCTGTTCGAGACCCTGCTGCTGGAAGGGGGGCGGATCCAGCTGCTGGAGCAGCACCTGGAGCGCTGGCGCCAGGGGGCGGCCCTGCTGGGCCTGCCGCCGCCGCCGCCCGCCGGGCCCCTGCGGGAGCTGGTGGCCGCGGCGGTGGCCCGCAGCGGCATCCGCACCGGCGCCCTGCGGCTCAACAGCAGCCGGGGCAGCGCCGCTGGTCGCGGGCTGGATCTGCCCCCTCCAGCTGAGTGTCGGCCGCGCTTCTGGCTGCAGCTGAGCGCGATCCAGCCCGCCTTCTCACCGCTGGCGGCGATCATCAGCCAGCGGGAGCGTCGCAACCCCGCCAGCCTGCTGAGCCGCTGCAAGACATTCGCTTATGGCGGCCAGGTGCAGGCTCGCAGGGAAGCCCGCGAGGCCGGTGCCGATGAAGCTCTGATGTTGGCGATCTCAGGCGAGCTCAGCTGTGGTGCCGCCGCCAACCTGCTGGTGCGCCGTGGGGGAATCTGGCTGACACCCCCCTTGAGCAGTGGCTGTCTGCCCGGGGTGATGCGGGGTCGGGCCCTGGCCCTGGGCTGGGCCCGGGAGGAACCGCTTGCGGCGGCCACCCTGGCGGAGGCCGAGGCGGTGCTGCTGATCAACAGCCTGGGCTGCCGGCCGCTGCGGCGCTGCGATGGCCTGGAGTTGCCGGCCATGGCGGCGGCGGCGGCCGAGGAGCTGTTCCGGACCCTGCTGGCGGGGGACGGTCCTCAGTTGCAGCCCTGGACGGAGATGCGATAGGTGAAACCGGTGGCGGCCATGTTGGCGGTGGAGCCGACCTTGATGTTCACCTGGTTGACCACTTTGCCGGGAACTGCCGGCACTCGTCTGGCGCCACCGGTTCCGGGGGTGGGGGTGAAATTGCCATCGGCCACCCTCAGGTTGGAGCCATCGTTGAACTTGAGGAAGGCCTGCAGCGGGTAGGTGGCGCTCACCGAGGAATCGGCGGTGAAGAAGAGCTTGTAGCTGGCGTAGGGCTTGGTCACGAAGAAATCGGTGTTCCAGTTCGGCCGGCCCAGGGGGTTGCCGGGCCCGATGGTCTTGGTGACGATCGGCGTGGTCCCATCGCCTCCGACGGGGGCAAGGAATTCACAGCGCTCGGCTTTGGCGGCAGTGGCGCTCAGGGCGGCCAGGGTGATGGTCAGCCCCAGCAGCGGGGAGAGGCCCGCCCGGCAGCGGGGCCGGCAGGGGAAAGAAGACACCATGACGCAGGCAGACAAACGGGGTGGCTCCTTCGGCATAGCCACCCTGCGGGCCAGACGGCCATAGGCGCTGGGGACCCCGAGGCCGCCGAGGCAGGCCTGCGGCACGGCTGCGATTGAACGCTGCAGCAGCCTGCGGTCACAGCCTCTCGGCCATGGCCGAGCCGATCCAGCGGCGGCGGTCGTGATCTCCGAAGCTGCTCGTGATCCGGGCTGATCGGCTGGATGGGAGCCATGGCCTGGCTTGCGACGACCAGCACCCACCGCCGGCCAACGGTCAACCCCGGTCACAGCGCCCGGCCACCGATGACGAGTGGCGCTCTGGGGCGAGAGAGTGGACGGCCCTCGCCAGCGTCGCCGATGGTCCCACGCCGTTCCGTTCCGTTCCTGGCCTTGCTGCTGCTGACGGCCTGCGATGGCGGCAGTGAAACGCCAGTCTCGCGGGCCCGCCCCGGTGACACGCTGATCCGCCATGGACGGGAGCGGGTGGTGCTGGAGCGGCCCTTCCGTCCTGGCCAACCCAATGGGCTCTACAAGGGCATCGTGACGGTGCGCGGAGGAGAGGGTGGCGTCCGCCGGCTGGAGGTGAACGGGGTCTGCAGCATGCCCGGACTCCAGGCCGAAGGCTGGCCTGCCTACGACAACCTCTACGGCCGCAAGCTCGCCTCCTCAGGGGGGGAGGCCGGACAGGAGCGCTGGCAGGTGCTCTTCCATTTCGATGGACGCGTGGAGGCCCAGCAGGCCGCAGCCGAGCAGGGCTGGCTCACTGAGCTGCGCGACAACCTCTGCCGCAGGGGCCGTTTCGATGATCGCAAGTTGAAGCGGCGCTGACCGACAGCCGCGATCGGCTCGCCGCAGGCCAACGGCGTTGCTTGTTACGTTGGGGCAGATCTTGATCCAATCGTGATCAGGCCTTCAGCCATTCTTGGTCAAACCTTCGCCAAAGCGTGCTAATAGCGTCAGCAAGCAGCCTGGTCGCCCGGCTGCTGCCTGGCTTGGGTGGCCTGGCTGTTCTGGCTTGCGCGGCCTGCCAGGGGGCTCCGCCGCAATCAGAAACGGTATCTGTTCATACATCGGTGAGCTGTCGGCTCGCGTTCCATTGACAACGCATGACCTGCCATTGCACCGATGCCTGAAACTCTGTTCAAGGTCGATTTGACCAAGCCGATGGATCAACAGGACATGCCCGGGCATAACCGCTGGCATCCCGATATCCCGGCCGTGGTTTCGGTGAACCCAGGTGATGTGTTCCGGATCGAATGCAAGGACTGGACGGACGGTCAGATCAAGGACAACGACGATCCGAGCGACATTGAGAAAGTCAATCTTGAGGTCGTTCATGTCCTCAGCGGCCCGATCTGGGTGAACGGCGCCCAGCCGGGCGACATCTTGGTGGTTGACATCCTCGATGTGGGTGCGCTGCAGGGCGACGAGTGGGGCTTCACCGGCATCTTCGCCAAAGAAAATGGCGGTGGCTTCCTCACCGATCATTTCCCGAAAGCCTCCAAGGCCATCTGGAACTTTGAAGGTATCTACACCAGCTCCCGCCACATCCCCGGCGTGCGCTTCGCCGGCATCACCCACCCTGGCCTGATCGGCTGCGCTCCGTCCCACGAGCTGCTGCGCGAGTGGAACCGTCGCGAGACCGAGCTCGTCAACACCGCCCCCGACCGCCGCACCTATGGGGCAGGCCTTTCGGGCAGCGAGCCGGTGCTGGCCGCCTTGCCCAACCCCAACAGCGCGATCCTCGGGACGCTGGCCGCCTCCGACTTTGAACGGGTGGCCAATGAGGCAGCCCGCACCGTCCCGCCGCGGGAGCACGGCGGTAACTGCGACATCAAGAACCTGACCAGGGGGACCCGGATTTACTTCCCGGTGTACGTGGAAGGGGCCAAGCTGTCGATGGGTGACATTCACTTCTCGCAAGGCGATGGTGAAATCTCCTTCTGCGGGGCGATCGAGATGTCTGGATACCTCGATCTGCATGTCGATATCATCAAGGGCGGTGTTGCCAAATACGGCATGGTCAACCCCATGTTCAAGACCAGCCCTGTAGAACCCCAGTTCAAGGACTATCTGGTGTTTGAGGGTATCTCGGTCGATGAATTCGAGGGCAAGCAGCACTACATGGATGTGCACATTGCCTACCGCCGTGCCTGCCTCAATGCCATCGAATACCTCAAAAAGTTCGGCTATACAGGCGAGCAGGCCTATCTGCTGCTCAGTTGTGCGCCTGTGGAAGGACGAATCAGTGGCATCGTTGACATTCCCAATGCCTGTGCCACCCTGGCCCTACCCACCAGCATTTTTGACCGCGACATTCTGCCCTGCTGAACGTTAACGTCTTCCGGGACCAAGGACTTTCGCCAAAGTCCTTGGTCCTTTTTTCTGACCAGTCTTTCCCCTTTCGACCCAACCACCCTGCCGTGCCTGTTTACGAATTCAGCTGCATCAATGATTGCGGTACCTATGAAGTATGGCGCACTATCAATGAGCGCACGACGGCCACCGAATGCCCAAGCTGCGGCCAGGCCGGTCAGCGGCTGTTCAGTCCGCCAGTGGCGCTTTGCGGTCCGCTGCGCCTCAAGGTCGAAAGCAGTGAACCCCGGATCGAGCGCAAGATGGTCGGCAGCGAATCAAAGCCGCGGCTGCGTGAAGCAGCGGGAAGTCGTCCCTGGATGCTGAATCGCGACTGCTGATGCGGGCGGGTAAGGCCCGGAAGGCTTTTGAAAAAGTCTGCTGAGAATCAGGCACAGACCTTCACCTTGAGAGAGCCTGACCGCAATCGTTAAGTCCACAAAAAAGCCCCAGCTTTATTGGTGAAGCTGGGGCTTTCGAATGCTGCCAAGAAAGGATTAATCCAACGATCCTGACTCAGACCGTCAAGAATTCCTGGACGACGGCATCGCTCAAGCTGCTGGTTGGACCGCTCGCCACAATTCCACCTCGCTGCATCGCGTAATAGAAGCTGGATTGGCGCACAAAGTGCAGGTGCTGCTCCACGAGCAGCACGCTGATTCCAGTCTCTTTCATGATCCGCTGGACAGCTCTTTCAATGTCGAGGATGATCGAAGGTTGAATGCCTTCGGTTGGCTCGTCCAGAAGCAAGAGCTTGGGCTTACCCACCAATGCCCGCGCAATCGCCAGCTGTTGCTGCTGACCTCCGCTCAAGTCGCCTCCCTTGCGGCTCAGGAACTTTTCGAGGATTGGGAAGAGGTCGAAGACCAACGGATCGATGTGGCGGTTGCGAGACAGGCCACCGGGCAGGGCCTCCATCCCTAGCAACAGGTTCTCTTTGACGGTGAGCTGGGGGATGATGTCACGACCTTGGGAGACATAGCCGATGCCGGAGCGGGCACGTCTGTAGGGAGGTTCGCTTTGCAGCATGTGACCGTCATAATCAATCGTGCCGGATTTCTGCTGGAGCAGACCGATCATCGTCTTGAGGAAGGTCGTTTTGCCGACTCCATTACGGCCGATCAGGCAGACCATCTCCCCTTCTTGAATCCGTAGATCGACATCCCGAAGAATGTGGCTTTCGCCGTAATAAACGTTGAGCCCGCTCACCCGCAGGATGGACTTTCCGCCAGTGCTGGTGGCTGCGACTGGAGCTTGGCTGATCATGGCAGGATTCAATCGGTTGGCAGAGGAAAATCAGGGGGTCAATCCTGGCTTTGGCCGAGGTACACCTCAATCACCCTTGGGTCTTTCTTCACATCGTCAAGGCTGCCCTCCGTGAGCACGCTTCCTTGGTGCAAAACGGTGACAGGGGCATTGAGATCACGGATGAACTCCATGTCGTGTTCAATGACCAAGACCGTGTGTTCACCCGCCAGTGATTTGATCAGTTCGGCTGTGCGCACGGTCTCCTCATCGGTCAGACCGGCAACGGGTTCATCGAGCAGCAGAACCTGGGGAGACTGGGCCACCAGCATGGCGATCGCCAACCATTGTTTTTGGCCGTGCGACAAAGAACCAGCCTGTACCTTGGCGTAGGGTGCAAGGCCGACATAGTCCAATAATCGATGAACATTTTCGCGGGCTGCTGGCGGTATGGACTTGCTCAGCAGGGCCAGAGGATCCTTGGCTGGAGAAGCGGCAAGCTCCAGATTGCGGATGACATCAAGATTCTCAAACACACGGGGTGTTTGGAACTTGCGGCCGATACCTCTGCGGGAGATCTGATGCTCGCTGAGGCCAACCAAGCTATCGCCGAGATATTTGACAGTTCCTTTGAGCGGTTTCACCTTGCCAGTGATGACGTCAAGAAAGGTTGTCTTGCCGGCACCATTAGGGCCTATGACCGAGCGGAGCTCGCCAGGGTAAAGACTTAATGACAGATCTGTCAGGGCGAAAAAGCCATCAAAGCTTACGCTGACATCATTAATTTCGAGGAGGGGTGTGGTCATGAAGCAGAGGAGTAGTGGGGAGGATCAGGGGGCTCTAACATCTCCTGGGACAGGATCAGTCGTTGGAGATGGGGCGACCTTCGCTGACAGGAACCACTTCCCGATCGAGCTTGGGATAGATCGGTGTTTTGGGAGCAATGCCAAAGGCAGCTAACAATTTGGCGAAACCACCTTTGGTGAACCAGCCATAGATGCCGTCGGGCATCAAGACAACAACAAAGATAAACAGTGCCCCTTGAACGAAAAGCCACATCTCTGGCAAGGCCTCACTGACAAGGCTGCGCAAATAGTTGACCAGCACAGCGCCTATGATTGGGCCAACAAGTGAACCACGCCCACCAACAGCAACCCAGATCACCATCTCAATCGACATGGCGATCGACATGTACTGGGGAGAAACAATGCCAGATTGCACCGTGTACAATGCGCCGGAGATGCCGCAGAGAATGCCGGCAACAATAAACACGATCGTTTTGAATGGGACCGTGTTGTAACCGGTGAAACGCAGCCGGGTCTCATCGTCGCGGATTGCGATCAAGGCATCTCCGAAACGACCACTGGTGAAGTAGCGACAGACCAGAAAGGCAATTGGCAAAAGCAGCACTGTCAGCCGGTAAAACCAACCTTGCATGTCAGGAGAACCAACCAGCATGCCGAACAGTTCGGTCGTGCTGGTTTTGAGACCGTTGGTGCCGTTGATCAGTTTCTGCTGGCCGTTAAAGAAGTGGTAAAAGACCATCAACGCGGCCTGGGTGATGATCGAGAAATACACTCCCTTGATACGGTTCCTGAAGATCAGGTAGCCCACCAGGCCAGCCACAATGGCTGGGACCAGCCAGATCAGGATCAGGGTGGCAATTGGCGACCAGAATGGCTGCCAGAAGAAGGGGAGTTGATCAACCCCGTAGTTTTCGAAAAACTTAGGGATGCCATTACCACCTGCCTCGCTCTTGGTGTTCAGCATCAGATACATCGCTGCGCCATAGCCGCCGAGCGAGAAGAAGATGCCTTGGCCAAGGCTGAGGAGGCCGGTATAACCCCAAATCAAATCGATCGCCAGAGCCGTAATGGCCAAGGAAAAGTAGCGACCGAACAGATTGAGCCGGAAGTCATCCAGGATCGCTGGCAGAATGAAGAAGGCAAACGCCAGCAGGATCCAGGGGAGGAGTCGTCGGAAGAGTTTCAAGACAGGAAACAGCGGATGGGCTGAATCAGGCTTCTACAGAACGTCCCTTCTGGGGGAACATGCCGTTGGGCCGGAACTGCAGGAAGGCGATGATGAAGATGAAGACCAACACAAGTGACATGCTTGTGGTGGCAAAGAATTCCACGACACCCTTGACACTGGCGGGCAGATTCGGGAAAGCAATAAGGATTGATCCTGATCCGATCACCGACTGCAAAATGCCAAGCAATAGGGAGGCAATCACAGTGCCAGTGAGATTGCCCACACCGCCCAGCACAATCACCATGAAACAGGAGACGATGTAAGACGCCCCAAGATTTGGGCCTACCGAGCCGAGCAAGGTGATACCTGCTCCGGCTACACCGGCAAGGCCGGAACCGATCCCGAAGGTAATGCTGTCAACGCGATCGGTGGGAATGCCCAGGCAGTTGCTCATCTGGCGATTCTGGGTGACAGCTCGCATCCGCAGACCCCAGATGCTCTTGCGTAAAAACCACAGCATCGAAAGCAACAACACCACCGACAGAAGAATGATGAAGATTCGAATGCCAGGAAGTTCAATGCCTGCAATTTTTCCCCAGCTCCCCTGCAACCAACGGGGTGCGGTCACATCGATGTTGCGGGGGCCGAACCAGGCGTTGGCAAGAGGACGGATGTTAGCCAGGGCGGCATTGACGGAGAGGCCGATGGCCAGGGCGACGGCCCAAAGAACACCGCGTAAATAGGGGAAGAAAGGGCGATTCGCTAACTTGGCTGCCACAACGCGAAGAGCCAGAAGGCCGAGCAGCACAGCTGAGACAATTCCCAGCATCATGGCCGTTGTGACCGATCTGACCAGTTGGACGAGAATGAGGCTCACACCCCAGGTGGCCAGCAGCGTTTCAAGAGGCCTGCCATAGAGCTGACGGATCAGCGTTCTTTCGAGCAGAACTCCGATCAGCGCAGTGACCAGAAAGGAGGCCACCAAGGCAATGGGAAAGTAGAGCTCAAACAACACTCCACCCATGGGCTTGAAGATCGACTGCACCACAAAGGTGACGTAGGCCCCAAGCATCATGAACTCACCATGGGCAAGGTTGATCACGCCCATCAAGCCAAAGACAATTGCCAGACCAGTGGCCGAGACCAACAGCACAGACCCAATGCTGAGCCCGTCCAAGATCTGAGAGAAGAAAAGTTCCACTTCAGAAAAGGCTATAAGAAAATCTCAGGCCCGACTGAGCCGGACCCGAGACGGACATGTCTTGAGAACGGAATCTCAGATCACATTTTGAACTTGCCTGCGTCGGGACGATTCTTCGTCCAGTCACAGGTGTAGCCCTTGGTCTCAGGAACGAACTGGTTCCAGGGGATGGGCGGGATCGCCTTCACGCTGTCTGAGAGGATCTTGAATTGGCCGTCGGCAGTGGCTTCGCCAATCAGCACACGCTCGGAGGTGTGGTGATTGGGGAACATCTCAATCTCACCCTGAGGGGCGGCAAACTTAATGCCAATCATGGCATTGCGAACTTTGTCGAGATCTTCATAGGTCCCAGCCTTCTCGACAGCCGCCTTCCACAGGTACACCATGTTGTAGGCGGATTCGGCAGGGTCGCCGGTCACCCGATCCTTGCCGTACATGGCTTGGAAGTCTTCGGTGAACTTCTTCGAGGCTGGGGTGTCCAGACTCATGAAGAAGTTCCAGGCTGCGAAGGTACCGGTGGTGTACTCAGGACCGATCTGACGGATTTCCTCCTCAGCAATGGAGAAGGACATGATCGGATACTTGGCCGGATCGATACCAGCTGCCTTGAACTGCTTGAACAGGGCAACGTTGGAGTCGCCGTTCAAGGTGTTGATGATGATGCCGCCGTTGGGGAAAGCTTTCTTGATCTTGGCGATGATCGGGGCAACTTCTGTGTTGCCGAGAGGAATGTAGTCCTCTCCAACGGTTTCGCCGCCAAGGGCCTTCATCTGCTCCTTGATGATGGTGTTGGCCGTACGTGGGTAGACGTAGTCAGAGCCAACGAGATAAACCTTCTTGCCATACTTGGATCCATATTGCTTCATCAGCCAATCGACGGCCGGCTCAGCCTGCTGGTTGGGAACGGCGCCGGTGTAGAAAATATTCTTGGAGCATTCCTGACCCTCGTATTGAATCGGGTAGAACAGGATGTGATTCTTGG
This sequence comes from Cyanobium sp., assembly GCA_049426205.1. GTDB lineage: Bacteria > Cyanobacteriota > Cyanobacteriia > PCC-6307 > Cyanobiaceae > Cyanobium. Next base: position 11,128 of record JBMSXZ010000031.1, on the reverse strand, counting down.
ACTCGTAGACCGGCATCATCGCCTTGCGGCTGGCCGAGGGCCAGCCGCCGAAGACGACGGCCACCTTGTCGGCGTCGATCAGTTTTTGGGATTTCTCAGCAAATGTTGGCCAATCGGAGGCGCCATCCTCGGAGATGGGGGTGATCTTGAACTTCTTGCCGCCGACGTTCACGCCACCGGCATCATTGATTTCTTTGATCGCCATCTCTTCCACTTCCTTCAGGGTGGTTTCAGAGATGGCCATGGTGCCACTCAATGAGTGGAGGATGCCAACCTTGATTTCACCGTCAAAGTTGCCGCCGCCACCGCCGCCACCGCACGCAGCGAGTGAGACGGTCATTGCGCCAGCGGTGGCACCAACCGCGAGACGCCTGGAAAGATTGAGAATCATGTTTCGACGTTTCTGATTGGAAATGAAGCCGAGAATCTGCCGGCTAGCGAAACTTACGAATCGCCCCGCTGCCGTCATGTATCGGTTGCGACAAAACCCCATTCACCGCCCCCCGGGGCCGGGCCTGAGTCCGGAAACCGACAGAAACGAATGCTCAGAATGGTATCTGTTGCAGCAGAAAGGATTCAACCCGCTGAATTCCTTCGCCATTGCGCAGGTTGGTGAAGCACCAGGGGCGGCCTGCTCGCATCCGCTCGGTGTCCCGTTCCATCACCTCCAGGCTGGCGCCCACCATCGGGGCCAGGTCGATCTTGTTGATCACCAGCAGGTCGGAGCGGGTGATGCCGGGGCCGCCCTTGCGGGGGATCTTGTCGCCGGCAGCGACATCGATCACATAGATGCACACATCCACCAGCTCCGGGCTGAAGCTGGCGGCGAGGTTGTCGCCACCGCTCTCGACCAGCACCAGATCAAGCCCGGGGAACGCCCGCTCCAGCTCCTGCACCGCCGCCCGGTTGATCGAGCAGTCCTCGCGGATGGCGGTGTGGGGGCAGCCGCCGGTTTCGACGCCGCGGATGCGCTCGGGCTCCAGGGCACCGGCGCGGGTGAGGAACTGGGCGTCTTCCTGGGTGTAGATGTCGTTGGTGACCACCGCCAGCTCCAGGCGGTCGCGCAGACGTCGGCAGAGAGCTTCGACCAGGGCTGTCTTGCCCGAGCCCACCGGCCCCGCCACTCCCACCCGCAGACGGCTCATTGGACTCCGAGCAGTGGCGGCAGCCTAGGCATCTGCCACCCGGCCGCCGCCTGGTGGGCCGGACCCGGTCCTGCAGCCTCCGCCGGCAGATGTCGTCGGCCCGGAGCCGCGCCCTTGGCCGCGGCGGCCGCGGGGAATCCGCCGGAATCACAGGCGGCGAGCGAACCACACAAGGCTCCTCGCACCTGCTCAGCTGCGGAACAGACGGGAGTAGAGCTCAGCGTGGCCAAGCTGGGCCAGGCCAGCGCCGACGCCGCTGCTCCAGAGAGTGGTCGGGTCCCTGTGGACGAGCTCGGCCGCCCGCCGGGCCAGCAATGGGGCCATCGTCAGAAGCAGCCGCTGGGCCTCGGTGGGCCGCAGGGGCACGAGCCGCACGGCGGCGCTGATCTGGTTGGCGGTCCAGCCGTGCAGGTAGGCCTCCACCAGTGGCTCGGCGGCGATCTCCAGGCAGACGCCGGCCCAGGCCCAGGCGGCGGGCCAGGCCAGGGGCTGGCCATCGCCGCCGGGGCGGTGCTCGGGCAGGGGCCAGCCGAGATCATCGAGCAGCTGGCAGAGCGATCCCCCCATCTGGCGCTGTTGGGCCCGCAGCTCGGGCGCCTCCCGCTGGGCCAGCAGCCAGCCCTCCCGATCACGCACCGCCGCCATGGCGGCGGCAGCGCTGCCAGGGGTCGCCCTGGCCCGTTCCAGATCCGCCTGGAACAAGGCCAGGGAGGCGGCTTCCAGGGTGAGCGAACCGCGTTCAAGCTCGGCCCCGAGCCAGGCGCCGAGGGCGGCGGTGTCGCCGATCAGCCCTCCCTGCACCAGGGGTTCCAGTCCCTCGGCATAGCTGAAGGCACCCACCGGCAGGGCCGGGCTGGCCAGCTGCAGCAGGCGCAGCCGGGCTTCAGCGGCGGCGGCGGTGGCAGGGGACCTGGGAGCTGCGGCCATGGCTGGGTGAACGCCGGTTGGGGTTGGGGGGGGCAGCCGGCGGCACAGCGGCAGCGGATGGGTGGGGCAGCGGGCCCGACGGGCCCGACAAACGCTCGGACTCCCATCAGTCCGGCGCATCGAGATCCGGGCCAGGCCCGTGCTGGTGATGGGGCAGCGGGTGGGGCAGGTGGTGGTGGCCCCGGCCCTGCGGATGGTCATGGCCCCCGGCGTAGGCCCCCGGCTCCGGCAGGAAGGGTGCCTCGAGCGCCTGCACCGCCAGGCCCCGGCGCTCCAGCAGGTCGGCGAGCACCGGATCGGCCTGGAGCCGCAGCTGAGCCAGCCCGATTTCCAGGGCCACATGGCGGTTGCCGAGGTGATAAGCGGCCTGCAGCAGGGACAGTGGGTCGTCGGAGCTCACCTGCAGCAGGGCTTCGGGTGCGGCCTCGACCAGCACCGGCGGATCCCCGGCCCCGCCGAGCAGCCACTCCCCGGGCTGCAGGGGTTCGCCGCGCTCCAGCTGCAGCACCAGATCGCGACCGCAGCGACTGAGACGGTGGCCCCGCAGGCGGCTGCGCTCCTCAGCGCTGAGCGCCAGCCGCAGGAAGGGGCCCGCCCCGGGGGGGTGGTCCGGCTGACGCCTCAGCAACACCAGGGCAGTGGGGGCAGACTCGCTCATCAGGGCGGGCTCCCGAACGATGCATCAACCCAGTGTGGCGGCCGGCGACGGCGACGGCGGCCCCGGAGCTGAGTGCGGCGCTCCAGCCGCCGCCGCTGCGGGAGCCGTGGGCCCGGAACCCGGAGGCGCAGCAGCGGAGAGTGGGGCCGAACAGGCCGGGCCGCCCCCGCCAGCCCCCTGGCACGGTGAGGCCCGGCTCCAGTTCCACCGCGACGCCCGCGGCCTCACCCGCCACCAGGGCGGTGCCAGCGCCCCCCTGAAGGTGCAGCGGGGCTTCGTCGATGGCGATGGCCGCTGCCAGCTGCCCTTGCTCCACACCGCCGGCGGCCTGGTGGGCGGGGATCGGCTCAGCCTGTCCCTGAGGCTGGAGCCCCAGAGCCGGGTGCTGCTCACCAGCGTGGCCGCCCAGAAGGTTTACGGCAGCATCGGCCGCTCCCGGCGCAGTCCCGCCGGCGCCTGGGCCCACCAGGAGCTGGACGTGGCGTTGGGTCCGGGGGCCGATCTGGAATGGCTCCCCCAGGAGTTGGTGCTCTACGGCGATGGCTTGTACCACCAGCGCTGTCGCGTGCGCCTCGAGCCCGGAGCCAGCTGGTTGGGGGCTGAGGTGGTGCGGCTCGGCCTGACCGCTGCCGGCGAGGGCCTGGCCGCTGGCCGTTGGCGCTCCGAGTTGGAGATCAGGCGCTGCCCAGACCCCGCCGGCCAGGCCGGGACCTGGGAGCTGGTGGACCGGTTCGAGCTCGGGGGGCCTGCCCTGGCGGAGGCCCACGGCATGGCCGGGCAACCGGTGTTCGGCTCGCTGGTCTGGGCTGCCCCGGAGCCCCTGGCCGGGGCGTGCCTGGCGGACCTGCTCGCCGGCTGCCGGGCCGATCGGCGGGGGCTGGTGGGGGACATGGCCTGCGGCGCCCTGGAGCAGGGGCTCGTGGCCCGCTACCGGGGCCCCTCGACCACCGCGGCGCGCCACTGGTTCACGCGGCTGTGGCGACGGATCCGCGCGGCGAGGGGGCTGGCGGCACCGGAGCTGCCGCGGGTCTGGCCGTTCCAGGAGGAGCCCCTGGGCCCGGCCGAGGCCGGTGGGGCTGGCCCAGGCCCAGGGGGCGGAACCGGCCTTGGTGCGCTCTGAACCTTGCGCCGGCCCGGCGCTGCGAGGATGGTGGGGTGAAGGGGGCCGCCGCGGCGTCGGCGCCCTGCACCCCAACCCGCCCCACCATGCATCTCACCCCCCAGGAGAAAGACAAGCTCCTGATCGTGACCGCCGCCCTGCTGGCTGAGCGCCGCCTGAACCGGGGCCTGAAGCTCAACCATCCCGAGGCCGTGGCCTGGCTCAGCTTCCAGGTGCTGGAGGGGGCCCGTGACGGCCGCAGCGTGGCCGAGTTGATGCAGGCGGGCAGCACCTGGCTCAGCCGCGACCAGGTGATGGAAGGGGTGGCGGAGCTGATCGACGAGGTGCAGATCGAGGCGGTCTTCCCCGACGGCACCAAGCTGGTGACGCTGCACGATCCGATCCGCTGATGCCGGGCTGGCCCGCTCCAGCCTGGGCAGCCCCCCTGACCTGTTCACCGCTCCTTCCCCGCCCGTCGAACCCAGCCGATGTCCCCCCTGATCCCTGGCGAATTGCTGCCCGCAGAGGGCGAGATCGAGCTCAATGCCGGCCGGCCCGTGACCGTCCTGCAGGTGGCCAACAGCGGCGACCGGCCGGTGCAGGTGGGCTCCCACTACCACTTCCATGAGACCAACGCCGCCCTGGTCTTCGATCGCCAGGCGGCCCTGGGGCTGCGGCTCGACATCCCGGCCGGCACGGCGATTCGTTTCGAGCCGGGCGACAGCCGCGAGGTGCGGCTCGTGCCCTTTGCCGGCGAGCGGCGGGTGTTCGGTTTCAACGGGCTGGTCAACGGCCCCCTCGACTGAGGCGCACCGGCCGCGGCAGGGGATCGCCCCAGCAGCGCGCCTCTGGCCTCGGGGCTGCCAAGCCAACAGCCTCCAGGCCCGCCGGCAGCGCCCTTCTTGCGCCTCCGCCACCCCCATCGCCCCACCAGCGGTCCCGACGCTGGGACAGCCCCGCTCCCATCACCCCCCCAGCCCATGCCCTACCGCATCTCCCGCCAGGCCTACGCCCAGACCTACGGCCCCACCACCGGAGACCGGCTGCGGCTGGCCGATACCCAGCTGATTCTGGAGGTGGAGCGGGACCTGACCGTTTATGGCGATGAGGTGAAATTCGGCGGCGGCAAGGTGATCCGCGATGGCATGGGTCAGGCCCAGACCACCCGAGCCGCGGGAGCCGTGGACACGGTGATCACCAATGCCCTGATCCTGGACTGGTGGGGGATCATCAAGGCCGACATCGGCCTGCGCGACGGCCGCATCGCCGCGATCGGCAAGGCCGGCAACCCCGACATTCAGGCTGGGGTTGACATCGTGGTGGGGCCGGGCACCGAAGCGATCGCCGGGGAGGGGATGATCCTCACCGCCGGCGCGATCGACACCCACATCCATTTCATCTGCCCCCAGCAGATCGAAACGGCCCTGGCCAGCGGCGTCACCACCCTGATGGGGGGCGGCACCGGTCCGGCCACCGGCACCAATGCCACCACCTGCACCCCGGGCGCCTTCCACCTGGCCCGGATGCTGCAGGCGGCGGAGGGACTGCCGGTGAATCTGGGCTTCTTCGGCAAGGGCAATGCCAGCACCCCGGCGGCCATCGAGGAGCAGATCCGTGCCGGGGCCTGCGCGCTGAAACTGCATGAGGACTGGGGCACGACCCCGGCAGCGATCGACTGCTGCCTCAGCGTGGCCGATCGGATGGATGTGCAGGTCTGCATCCACACCGACACCCTCAACGAGGCTGGCTTCGTGGAGGACACGATCCGCGCCATCGGCGGCCGCACGATCCACACCTTTCACACCGAAGGCGCCGGCGGTGGTCACGCACCGGACATCATCCGGATCTGCGGCGAGGCCAACGTGCTGCCGAGCAGCACCAATCCCACCCGCCCTTACACCCGCAACACGCTCGAGGAGCACCTCGACATGTTGATGGTGTGCCACCACCTCGATCCACGCATCCCCGAAGATGTGGCCTTCGCCGAATCGCGGATCCGCCGCGAGACGATCGCCGCCGAGGATATCCTCCATGATCTGGGTGCGTTCAGCATCATCGCCAGCGATTCCCAGGCGATGGGGCGGGTGGGGGAGGTGATCATCCGCACCTTCCAGACGGCCCACAAGATGAAGGTGCAACGGGGCCCCCTGGCTGAGGATGCTTCTGCCGGCGGCCGCAACGACAATGGGCGGCTGAAGCGCTATATCGCCAAGGTGACGATCAACCCGGCGATTGCCCATGGCATCGACAGCCAGGTCGGGTCTGTGGAGGTGGGCAAGCTGGCCGATCTGGTGCTCTGGAAACCGGGGTTCTTCGGCGTCAAGCCGGAGCTGGTGATCAAGGGCGGTTCGATTGTCTGGGCTCAGATGGGCGATGCCAATGCCTCGATCCCAACCCCCGGCCCGGTGCATGGCCGCCCGATGTTCGCGGCCTTCGGCTCAGCCCTGGCCCCCAGCTGCCTCACGTTTGTGAGCCAGGCTGCCCTGGACGACGACCTGCCGGCCCGGCTTGGTCTGCGGCGGTCCTGCGTTCCGGTGGTGAACACCCGAAGGATCGGCAAGGGGGCGATGCGCAACAACAACGCCCTGCCGAAGGTGGAGGTCGATCCTCAGACCTATGAGGTGTTTGCCGATGGCGACCTGCTGACCTGCGAGCCAGCAGAAGAGCTGCCGATGGCGCAGCGCTATTTCCTGCTTTGAGCAGCGAAATCTGGATTGCTCAAAAGATAAGCCACAACCAATAGCAATCCACCCGCAGCCTCATGACATCGCGCTGCGGGTCGTCAAGGATCAGAGCTTTGGCTTGTTCTTGCGCATCTGTCGCTGGCGCTCAAGTTCCATTTGTCGCATCCGTTTCGCATGGCGCTTGAGATCTTTTTCACGCTTTGCGGCAGTCATTTGCTCCCTGTTCTTGACGTTGGACCAAAAGGATCGACGCTCAGCCGTGGAGGCCTCCAGCTGTTGACGGTTGCGATAAGCCGCCCAGCGCGCAGCCAGCCTGCGACGCAGACGCTCGATGGACGAAGAGTCTGGAGATTTGGGGGCAAACAGCAATTCTAATAACGTGGACTCCTTGAACGGATTCCAAGAGAGCGCTGCGAAACCGGCTGAGCAGAGCAAAGCCATCAGGGCAGCGCGAAAAGCTTGAAGGTAGAGGCTGATGTAGCCACTGGCATCAGGACGAGGAATTTGAGCGATCAATCTCTGACGGATTTGGCCAACAATCTGCTTAAGAGAGGCCTTAAGCTCTGGCAGCGGCCGGGCCAAGTCAGCATCAGCGATTGATGGGCCCTGAAGGCTCACCATGCTTTGCTGCAATTGCTGGGGGGTGGATGATTTGGCAATTGCAGTCAACAATCTGTCGGCGCCTCTATTGATGACTGCTTCCTGGCGCTTGGATCCGAGGCCGATATTGGTAACACCGCGCCAGACCGCAAATCCCAACAGTGGTATCAGCATCAGATAGGCGGCAGAAGCCCAGGCCGCCAGCCGACTCAACAGCATGCGACGCTGATTAATTCCGTTATTTAACGGCGCCAACGCGGCCCCGATGTGAACAAGAGAAAGACCTACAATCGGAAACGAGACGGTGTTGGTCAATGACACGGCGAGCCCGATCAGCCAGAGCGGATCAAGCAGCCGGGGTGGCAAAGAGTCAAAGATAATAATCAGGGCAAAAAGAGCGAACAATATGTTCGAGGAATTGACGATCAGCTTGGCGGTTTTATCCGAGAGCGAGAGGACAGCTGGCCCTGGCCCTGTGGGCTGAGATGATTGATCCGGGGTTTTCTCGGGGATCAAAGGGGTCTGAGAATCCATGAAAAGATGGATGAAAGTGGGTTAGCAGATCAGGGTTTAATGCAACCGGTCCGCACAGAAGTTGCCGGCAACAGCGGGTTTAACCAGCAGGCGGTGATCCGAAGGGCCGGACCTTGAGCAAGGGCGCGGGGACCCAAGGACCCCCATGCAGTCAGCAACCGATCAGAGTCCACGCTTGGCCGTTTGCTGGTAGCCTGGAGTGGGGAGGTTAGGAGGAAGCGCATCAGCAATGGCAAAACGGAGTTTTTCGGCAACAGAATGATTTTGCAGCATTAATGCGCTACTAGCACAGCAGGCGACTCCCGCTTCGCTTCCGTCATCTGATGGCATGATGGCGAATGCGCATTCGTTCAAGAAATGGAGCGCATGACCTGTGGTCTACGGCAATTACACGTTAATGGATTTTCGCTCAGCCGGTCAACCCTTCTGACAAAAACCTATGGGTGGGCTGATGCGGCCCCTGCCGATCGAGGTAGCTCTGCAGGGCCGGCTGATCAAGGCGAGGCCCATGTCCACCATTGAATGGGCCACGTCCTTCACTGGCTCGGCTAGGGACGCCCTCAGGGCAAAGCCGTCGAATCCGTTGGCGGATCGCGCAAAGCAGTTGCAGTTTGGTGCCGATCTATCACTCTGCTGGCCCGGTAAGCTTGTCAAAGCAAAAATCATAAAATCCTTGGAAGCCACGATCGCGGCTAGGCAGCCACTTCGATCTCAGCTTTTTCCTCGAGGGCGTTAGTCTGCGCCATGGGCTCCTTGTCATCGCCTGGAAATACCTGTTGTTATACTGCATTCCGGCAGCCAATCAGGACTGTTGTGTCTGGCTCCTGTGTTGCGGCATTGATGCCCTCAAGGAATCGATTCTGACCAGCCGAACCTCTCACTGACTCAACACTGATCCCAGCCCTGCCCCACGTGGACGAATTTCTGTAGCAACGGCGACCAGGGACCGTCAACCCAGCGCTTCAGTATCCTCATATTGGCGTCAGGGATGCATGTTCGCGGACTACCGCCCCAGTCATGGCTACGACGAGTATTTCCGGGCCGCCGACCAGCCCCGCTCGGCCCTGCGACCCCTGCTCTCCTCGCTCGGGCGGATCGGACTGGAGCAGCTCAACCGCGACCACGCCGCTGCCGCCGCCCTGCTCAAGCGGCTGGGGGCGACCTTCCGGCTCAACGACTCCGGCAGCCGTGGCGTCGAGCGGATCCTGCCCTTTGATCCCCTGCCGCGTCTGATCGCGGCTGATGAGTGGGCCCGGCTGCAGCAGGGTCTGTTCCAGCGCCTGATGGCGATCGATCTCTTTCTGGCCGACGTCTACGGTCCGGGCCGGATCCTCAACGACGGCGTCATCCCCCGGGAGGACGTCGAAAGCTCCCAGGGCTGGCGACCCCAGATGCGGGGCATCATGCCGCCCCTGGGGCGCTGGTGTCACATCTCCGGCCTCGACCTGGTCCGTGACGGCCAGGGCACCTGGCGGGTCCTGGAGGACAACCTGCGCTGCCCCTCCGGCGTGGCCTACTTCCTCGAGAACCGGCGGGTGATGAAGCGCATCTTCCCCAGCCTGTTCGCCGGGCGGGCCGTGCAGCCGATCGACAACTACGCCTCCGAGCTGCTGCGCACCCTCCAGGACCTGGCCCCCTGGACCGACAGCCCCAAGGTGGTGCTGCTCACACCGGGGGTGTTCAACAGCGCCTATTTCGAGCACAGCTACCTGGCCCAGCAGATGGGCATCGAGCTGGTGGAGGGTCGCGATCTGGTCTGCGAGGGCGAGCGGGTGTGGATGCGCAGCACCACCGGCCTGACGCCCGTGGATGTGATCTACCGCCGCATTGATGACGACTTCCTCGATCCGGCGGTCTTCCGCAGCGACTCGATGCTCGGGGTGCCGGGCCTGATGGCTGCCTATCGTGCCGGCCGGGTGGCGATCGCCAACGCCCCCGGCACCGGCGTGGCCGATGACAAGCTGATCTATGCCTATGTGCCGGCGATGATCCGTTACTACCTCGATCAGGAGCCGATCATCGACAACGTGCCCACCTGGCTCTGCGCTCGCCCCGACGACCGGGCCCATGTGCTCGCCCATCTGCGGGAGCTGGTGGTCAAGTCGGTGGCCGAGGCCGGTGGCTACGGGATGCTGATCGGGCCCCACGCCAGCGAGGAGGAGATCGCCTCCTTCGCCGCCAAGATCGAGGCCGATCCCCGCAACTTCATCGCCCAGCCCACCCTGGAGCTCTCCACCGTGCCATCGCTCAGCGACGGGGAGCTCTATCCCTGCCATGTGGACCTCCGCCCCTACGTGCTGCGCGGCAGCGGCGACTGGGTGACACCCGGCGGGTTGACGAGGGTCGCCCTGCGGCGCGGCTCCCTGGTGGTCAATTCCTCCCAGGGGGGCGGCTGCAAGGACACCTGGATCGTGGATGAGACGGGCCTGGAGGCCGGCGCTGAGGTAGCGGTCCCATGCTGAGCCGCGTCGCCGATTCGCTCTACTGGATCAATCGCTACGTGGAGCGCGCTGAGAACATCTCTCGCTTCGTGGAGGTGAGCGAGGCCATGGCCCTCGATTGCCCCCCCGGCAGCGCCGAGCCCTGGCTGCCCCTGATCGATGCCAGCGGCGATCGCGAACTTTTCGACCAGCTCTGCCCCGCTGGCAGCCCTGAGGATGTGGTGCATTTCCTGGTGCGCCACGAGGACAACCCCAACAGCGTTGTCAACTGCCTCGCCATCGCCCGCGAAAACGCGCGCCAGATCCGCGATGTGGTGACCACCGAGATGTGGGAGCAGCTCAACGGCACCTATTGGCAGCTGCAGGAAGCAAGCTACTGGGAGCAGCCCCCCCAGGAGCAGCTCAGGGAGATCCGGCGCGCCTGCCAGCTGTTTTACGGGATCACTGACGCCACCCTCAGTCGCGACCTCTCCTGGCAGTTCAGCCGTCTGGGGCGGCTGCTGGAGCGGGCCGACAAAACCAGCCGCATCCTCGATGTGAAGTACTACCTGCTGCTTCCCAGCCCGGAGGAGGTGGGTGGGGTGATCGATGAGCTGCAGTGGATCGCCCTGCTGCGCACCGCCGGCGCCTATCAGATGTTCCGCCAATCCCAGCAGCGGGCGATTGCTCCGGAGGCGGTGGCCGGTTTTCTGCTTCTCAATCCGGTGTTTCCCCGTTCCGTGCGCTACTGCCTGGAGCGGATCAGTGAAACGCTGCGGATCGTGCACGGCAAGGCGGTGCCCGGCCATCCCGACGCGATCGAGTGCCTCACCGGCCTCACCCTGGCCCGCTGGAGCTACACCAGCATCGAGGACCTGATTGCCGGAGGCCTGCACGAGGCGATCGATCAGCTTCAGCAGGACCTCAACCAGCTCCACACCCTGATCGAGCAGCGCTACTTCATCGCTCCCACCAGCGCCTGAGTCGCATGCGGGCCCGCATCAGGCATACCCTCACCTACCGCTACAGCGCTCCGGTGCTGCTAGGGCCCCATCGCTTCT
>JBMSXZ010000030.1:0-21593 GCA_049426205.1 Cyanobium sp. | reverse complement strand
AGGGCACCAGCTTCGGCGCGCCCTGTGCCCTGGAGAACCAGCTGGCCGAGATGGTGATCGACGCGGTGCCGTCGGTGGAGATGGTGCGCTTCGTGAACAGCGGCACCGAGGCCTGCATGTCGGTGCTGCGGCTGATGCGCGCCTTCACCGGCCGGGAGAAGGTGATCAAGTTTGAGGGCTGCTACCACGGCCACGCCGACATGTTCCTGGTCAAGGCCGGCTCGGGCGTCGCCACCCTCGGCCTTCCCGATTCCCCTGGCGTGCCCAAGGCCACCACCGCCCCGACCCTCACAGCCCCCTACAACGACCTTGAGGCGGTGAAGGCCCTGTTCGCCGCCCACGCCGGCGAAATCGCCGGCGTGATCCTCGAGCCGGTGGTGGGCAACGCCGGCTTCATCACCCCCGAACCCGGTTTCCTGGAGGGGCTGCGGGAGCTGACCAAGGACAACGGCGCCCTGCTGGTGTTCGATGAGGTGATGACCGGCTTCCGGATCAGCTACGGAGGAGCCCAGGCCAAGTTCGGGATCACGCCCGACCTCACGACCATGGGCAAGGTGATCGGCGGCGGCCTGCCGGTGGGCGCCTACGGCGGCCGGGCCGACATCATGAGCATGGTGGCCCCCGCTGGCCCGATGTATCAGGCCGGCACCCTCAGCGGCAATCCCCTGGCGATGACCGCCGGCATCAAGACCCTGGAACTGCTCAGCCAACCCGGCACCTACGAGCGCCTGGAGCTGATCACCCGACGCCTCAGCGACGGCATCCAGGCGGCGGCTCGGGAGGCTGGCCTGCCGATCTGCGGCGGCAACATCAGCGCCATGTTCGGCTTCTTCCTTTGCAACGGGCCGGTGCGCAATTTCGAGGAGGCCAAGGCCACCGATACCGCCCTGTTCGGCCGCCTTCACCGGGCCATGCTTGAGCGCGGCGTCTACCTGGCCCCCAGCTCCTTCGAAGCGGGCTTCACCTCCCTGGCCCACAGCGACGCTGACATCGACGCCACGCTCGAAGCCTTCCGCGATGCCTTCGCCTCCCTCGGCTGAGGGCGGGTCCCCACGGCCCCACGCTCCACCCCCTGGCCCTCGCTGGTCCAACAGCCCCAATCCCCTCAGCCTGGCGCCATGGGAGCAGGGGAGCGGGGGCTGCCAGCGCTCGGGGTGCGATAAGGTCCGCCGAAAAAGCAGGCGCAGGGGAGTGACGCAACAGCATCGGGCCACAGAGCGTGGTGAGCAAGCCCCCGAGCGGTGGCCCAGCCCCTCCGCCGCCCTACCCGGGGCCCGGCATCCGGGCCTTGTGGCGTCTCTATGGCCAGGCTCCAGGGCTGGGAAGCCCCCCACTCCAGCCAACCCGGGCGAGGCGGGAACGCCAGGGGCGCAGCCCGAAGCGATGCTCCAGCGCGCCCTGCCGGCCCTGCTGACCACCGTTCTGTTGGCGCCTTCGCTGAGCGCCTGCGGTCCCCGCGCCGGCAACCAGGGCGCCACGGGCCAGGGCCCCCTGCCGATCGGCGCGGCGATCGCCCTCACCGGCAATGCCAGCGTGATCGGCCAGGACCAGCGCATCGGCCTGGAGCTCGCCCAGGCCCACTTCGCGGCCCAGGGTCCAGCCCTGGCCCTGACGATCGAGGACGCCGGCAGCGATGAGGCCACCGCCACCAATGCCTTCCGCAGCCTGATCGGCAGCGGCACCGTCGCCCTGATCGGCCCCTCCCTCTCCCAGCAGGCCTTCGCCGTCGACCCGGTGGCGAACCGGGCCGGAGTGCCGGTGATCGGCCCCTCCAACACCGCCAAGGGCATCCCCGAGATCGGCCCCTTCGTGGCCCGGGTGTCGGCACCGGTGGCCCAGGTGGCGCCGCTCTCGATCGCGGCGGCCCTGAAGCTGAATGCCAAGATCCAGCGGGTGGCGGTGTTCTACGCCCAGGACGACGCCTACTCAACCTCGGAATCGAAGATCTTCCAGGAGGTCCTCAAGGCCCGCAAGCTGCCCCCCCTGACGGTGCAGAAGACCAGCGTCACTGATACCGACTTCCAGAACCAGATCACCGACACCCTGCGCCGCAATCCCGATCTGATCGTGATCTCGGCCCTGCCCAGCGATGGCGGCAATCTGGTTCGTCAGCTGCGGGAGCTGGGCTTCAAGGGCACTCTGGTGGCCGGCAACGGCATGAATTCGCCGAACATCTATCCGATCTGCCAGCGCTACTGCGATGGTCTGCTGATCGCCCAGGCCTACAGCCCTGAGGCGGCCACGCCGATCAACCGTTCGTTCGTGGCGGCTTACACCAAGGCCCGCGGTGGCGCCGTGCCCCCCCAGTTCAGTGCCCAGGCCTTCAGCGCCTATCAGGTGGTGGCCGAGACCCTGCGCAGCCTGCAGGCCTCCCAGCCGGCCGGCTCCAGCCTGGCGGCCCTGCCCCGCCCCGAGCTGCGCCGCCGCCTCAACGAGGCCCTGCTCAAGGGCACCTATCAGACTCCGCTCGGTGAGATCCGGTTCACAGCGGAGGGTGAGGTGATCCAGAAGCAGTTTTATGTGGCCCAGGTGCGCATGAACCCAGACGGCCGCAGCGGTCGCTTCCAGCTGCTGCCCTGAGACCGCGCCGATGGACACCCTGCTGCAGATCCTGATCAACGGCATCTCCACCGGTGCCGTCTACGGCCTGTTCGCCCTCGGCTACACCCTGGTGTTCTCGGTGCTGGGGGTGATCAACTTCGCCCATGGTGCCGTCTTCACCCTCGGCGCTTACCTCACCTACCTGCTGGTGGGAGGCGCGGTGGGGAGCAACGGGCTGCTGGCGGGGATGCAGCTGCCCTTGGCCTTGCCCTTCTGGGCCGCCCTGCCCCTGGCCGGCTTGCTCACCGCCCTGGTCAGCCTGGCGGTGGAGGCCACCGCCTTCCGTCCCCTGCGCCGCCACGGCGCCGAGCCGCTGTTGTACCTGATCACCAGCCTTGGAGCCGGGGTGATCCTGGTCAATCTGCTGCAGATCCTGCTGGGGGCTGAGGGCTACTCGATGCCCACCTCCTCGCTGGGGTCCCTGCCGATCACCCTGTCCCTGGCCGGTGCCCAGCTGCGCACGGTGCAGCTGGTGCTGCTGGTGGTGGCGGCGGTGGTGCTGGCGGTGCTCAGCCTCTGGCTGGAGGGCAGCCGCGGCGGCAAGGCCCTCCAGGCCGTCTCGGAGGATGCCACGACAGCGCGGCTGCTCGGCATCGACAGCGACGCCATGATCCGCCTGGGTTTTGCGGTGAGCGGTTTCCTGGCGGGCATCGCCGGCGGCTTGGTGGGCCTGAGCCTGAGCATCACCGGTCCCTATTTCGGCATCAGCTACGGCCTCAAGGCCCTCGGGGTGCTGGTGCTGGGCGGCCTCGGCAGCGTTCCTGGGGCGGTGCTTGCGGGCCTGATCGTAGGCGGCGCCGAGGCCCTGGTGCCGGGCGAATGGAGCGGCTACAAAGATGCCATCGCCTACGGCTTCCTGTTCGCCGTGCTGCTGCTGCGGCCCCAGGGTCTGCTGGGCCGCCCCCAGATCACCAAGGTCTGACGGCCATGGATCCCACCCTGCTGGTCCAGATGGTGCTCGGAGCGTTGCTCGGGCTCTCGGTCTATCTCCCCCTGGCCTGCGGCCAGCTGTCGCTGGCCACCCCGGGCTTCTATGCCATCGGTGGCACCCTGGCGGCCCTGCTCTCCACCCGGGTGCCAGCCCTGGCCGGAGCTGGAGGAGCAGGTGGTGGTGGCGCCAGCTACCCCTTGCCCTCGCTGCTGCTGGAGATGGTGCTGGCCGGCCTGCTTTGCGCCGTGGTCGCCGAGGGTCTGGGCCGGCTGGTGCTGCGGCTCCAGGGGATCTATCTCACCATCGCCACCATCGCCCTGGTGGAGATTCTGCGGGTGGTGAGCCTCAACCTGGAGATCACCGGCGGTGCCGTGGGCATCTTCGCCATCCCCCAGCCCTTCGCCGATCCCGCCGGCTATGCCGTCTTCAGCCTGGTGCTGCTGGCGCTGGTCTGCTGGCTCTGCCAGCGGCTGACGGTGACCCGGCCGGGCCTGGCGATGGCAGCCATCCGCGACGACGCCATCGCCGCCGCCAGCAGCGGCATCGCGATCGAGCGCTGGAAGCGCCTGGCCTTTGTGCTCAGCGCCGTGGTGGCGGGCCTGAGCGGTGTGGTGGCGGCCCATTTTCTCAACGCCTGGAATCCCCGCCTGGGCAACTTCGACGCCTCGATCACCACCCTGGCTTTTGTGGTCTTCGGCGGCTCGCGCACCTGGATCGGGCCGGTGCTGGGAGGCCTGGCCCTCACCGCCCTGCCGGAGCTGCTGCGACCGGTGGGCGACCTGCGGCTGATCGTGTTCGGCCTGGTGATCCTGCTGGGCCCCTCCCTGTTCCCCCAGGGCCTGATCACCCCAGAGCTCCTGGCGACCCTGACCTCCCGTCTGCCACAGCCCTCCAGACCCAGACCCGCCGCGGAGCTGGAGCGATGAGCAGCGCGGAACCTCTGCCACTCCTGGCGATCGATGGGCTGACCCGCCGCTTCGGCGGCCTGGTGGCCGTTGATGCGGTGAGCCTGGCGGTGCGCCAGGGGGAGATCTTCGGCCTGCTCGGCCCCAACGGTGCCGGCAAGACCACCCTGTTCAATCTGATCAGTGGCATCACCCGCCCCAGCAGCGGCAGCGTGCACTGGAAAGGGGTGGCGATCACCGGCTCCCCCAGCCACCGGGTGGCGGCCCTGGGCATGGCGCGCACGTTCCAGAACCTGCGGCTGTTCAGTTCCCTCAGCTGCCTCGACAACGTGCGGGTGGGTCTGCACCGCCACAGCCGCCAGCCAAAACTGCAGGCCCTGCTTGGAACCCGGGCCTTCCGCCAGCGGGAGGAGGCCCTGCGCCAGCAGGCCCTGGGCCTGCTGGAGAGCGTCGGCATCGCCGCCCACGCCGAGCGCTCCTCGGCCTCCCTGTCCTATGGCCAGCGCAGGCGTCTGGAGATCGCCCGCGCCCTGGCCTGCCGGCCGGAGCTGCTCCTGCTCGATGAGCCGGCGGCGGGCATGAACACCACTGAGAAGGGCGAGCTGGCGGAGCTGATCCGCGGGATCCGCCGGGAGCACCAGCTCACCGTGCTGATCATCGAGCACCACGTCCCGCTGATGATGGAGCTCTGCGACCGGTTGGCGGTGCTCAACTTCGGTCGTCGCATTGCCCTGGGCACCCCACGCCAGGTGCGCCACGACCCCGCCGTGATCGAGGCCTACCTGGGCAGCGCCGCCCAGGCCAGCGCCGAAGGCCCGGGGAGCGGCAAGGTCGATCGGAATCCCGCCGGAGAGCCAGGGGCATGAGCACCAACCCCGTCAGCACCCCTGCCCCCCTGCTCCAGATCGAGGGCCTCGGGGTGCGCTATGGCGGCATCACCGCCCTGCGGGATCTGAGCTTCGCCGTGGGCGAAGCAGAACTGGTGGCCCTGCTGGGGGCCAACGGCGCTGGCAAAACCACCACCCTGCGGGCGATCTCCCGACTCGTCAACGCGGCCACCGGCCGCATCCTCTGGCGGGGAGCGGACCTGGGACGGCTCAGCACCGAGCGCACCGTGCGGCTGGGCATCGGCCACTGTCCGGAAGGGCGCCGCGTGCTCGCCCGCCAGAGCGTGGCCGCCAACCTGGAGCTGGGCGCCTGGCTGCGCCGTGACCGGGCCGCGATCGGCGCCGATCTGGAACGCTGCTACCAGCTCTTCCCCCGCCTGGCGGAACGACGCCAGCAGCTGGCAGGAAGCCTCTCAGGGGGCGAGCAGCAGATGCTGGCCATCGCCCGCGCCCTGATGGGCCGCCCCACCCTGCTGCTGCTCGATGAACCCAGCCTCGGCCTGGCCCCACGCCTGGTCGCTGAGCTGATGGACACCCTGGCAGGGCTGCACCGCGACGGTCTGGCGATGCTGCTGGTGGAGCAGAACGCCGCCGCCGCCTTGGCGATCGCCGACCGAGCCGTGGTGCTCGAGAGCGGCAACCTGCGGCTCCAGGGCCCTGCCGCCGAGCTGCGCCATGACCCGGAGCTGCAGGCCCTCTACCTGGGAGGGGCCCGCTAGGCCCAGCTGAGTCGCCAGGAGCTCGGCTGCGGGCGCACCTCCCCAGGGTCGAACCCGCTCAACCGAGGTCGCACGCCGCAGCCGAAGCAAGCCGCGGTTGTGATGCACGACCGCGACGGTGCCTGCAGCGGATCGGCCCCAGGCAGCCAGCGCCGAGATGAATTCATGCCGGCGTGCCGTTGGATGGGTCAGCAGCGAGGGTTCCGGGTGTCTCCAGTCCACAGCCCGGACGCTCCCGACCTGGGCAGCGCCGCTCCTGACCCGGGGCGGCGCCCCAGGCCAGCGGGGCGGACGATCGCCCGGGGCAGCCATCTGCTCTGGGGGCACCAGCAACGGCTGGAGATCCGGGAGCGGAAAGGCGCGCCACGACTGGATCAATACCCGCGCAAGCTGGTGCTGGGGGTGCCCCCCGGCACCAGCCCAAGCCGGCGACAGCAGCTGCTGGAGGGCTGGTATCGGCTGGAGCTGCGCCACCGGGCCGAAGGCCTGCTGAGCCACTGGGGGGAGGTCCTGGGGGTGCAGCACCAACGCCTGTTCGTCAGGGCGATGCATCGCGGTTGGGGCAGCTGCAACGCGGCCAACGGCAACATCCACCTCAACACCGCCCTGGTGCACGCGCCACCCGCCTGCCTCGACTATGTGGTGCTCCATGAGCTCTGCCACCTGCGGCTGAAGGGCCACGGCGAGGCGTTCGAATCCCTGCTGGCGGCGCAGATGGGTGACTGGCGGCAACGGCAGCGGCTGCTGAACAGCCTGCCGCTGCCGTTGCCGACAACGGCGAGCAGGGCGCTCAGGGCCGAGGATCAGCACTGATCAGGTAGGGAACAACACACAACAAGTCGCCCACAGGAGTGATCCATGGGCCGAGGAAAGTGGATGAATCGGCCAACAGCGCCAGGCGAGAAGCAGGAAAAGACTTGCAAGCAGGGCGGCATAAAACAAGAATGGATGTTCTTGAAACAGAAGAAATTCCAAGAAGAGTACAAGCAGAGCCATCCAACATTACGGGGTGATCCCATGGAATCAACCTGCTCACACCGATGCATCCGCGCAACCCCTCGATCAACAGGATGCTGCTCATGCCCAGCCGTATCAACCCCGCCTTCATGAGCGGACTTCTGTAGCTGTCGATCATCCACCTAGAGCGCTGGTTCATCATTCATCGCGACCAGTGGCCCGGACCACGGGACAACCAGTGCCCCCGCCAGTGGCCACAAGGTGATTGCGAGCAGCATCAATGGCAGCCGGGATCCACGCACCGACAGCCGTGCAGAGGGCATTGCCAATGGACTAATCTTTTATAGAATAACAGCATTCACTATCCAGCATCCATCCCGATCACCACCTTCACCATTCACATGCCCCAATCAGATCGCCTACGCTTATTATGACAATACCATCCCAGGATCAGCGCAGCAGGTCATCACGTCAGCCCTGCGGGTGTGGGCAGCCATCGATACCCTGAACCCGATGACAGCCTCCAGCAGCCCTGAGCAGTTCGCCCAGGGCCTGATCAACCCCAACCAAGCGCCAGTTCAGCGCTGGCCAGCCGGGCGCGGAGCAGCCCGAAACGGGCCGTGGATCTGCCATGACGCCAGCAGAGTGTCGTTCTTGTCTGCAGGCAAGCTCCTGGCTATCCTTCGGGCAGCCATCATTACCGCCCGCCATGACTCATAAGGCGCTGCTCTGTGGCATCAATGCCTACCGGGATATCCCCCTGCGCGGCTGCGTCAACGACGCGCTCAACATCCAGGATGTGCTGCTCAAGAAATTCGCCTTCCAGGCCGACAACATTCGCTTACTCTTGGATCAAGAATGCATTAAAAGCGGGCTGCTGGAAGCCTGGCAGTGGCTGACGCAAGGGGCAGTCGCCGGCGATGTGCTGCTGTTTCATTTCTCCGGCCACGGCTCCTACATCCCTGACAACGATGGTGAAGAAGAAGATCTCCAGGATGAGATCACTTGCCTCCAGAATTTCGCCTTTGACGATCCTGAGAGCTACATGGTTGATGATGAATGGTACGAACTCGTCCAATCCGTAGATCCGGAAGTACAGCTGTTGATCATCAGAGACACTTGCCACTCAGGCGGCAGCTCCCGATTCATGCGCGTGCGCCAGGAATCAGGCCAGGAAAAGATCATCCTGGCCAGCAAACGCGACTCAGATCACTATAGGTTTGGCGAGGTTGTCGACGAGCATCTTCTCAGCAATGCCCGTTTTATCGTGCCACCAAACCTGCCTGCCGAGGCCTGGCAATCGGGAGCATCGAGGCGACGGACCCTGCGGTCGGCCACACACATCCACACCAACCTGATGGCCTGCGGAGAGACCCAGACCGCCGCCGATGCCCATATCAACGGCGATTACCAAGGAGCCTTCACCTACTCCCTCTGCGAACTCCTGCGCCAGGGATCCGCCGGTAGCAGCACCGATCTGATCACGAGCAGCATCGAACGATTGCGTGGGCGCTATGAGCAGGTCCCCCAGCACGAAGGCCGGCCCTTGGCCCTCCGCCTGCTCACCGCCACGGCCGCCACCGATGGGGCGCTCCCGTCCGCCACCCCAATGGCAAGCAGCGGCGCCCTGGACGCCATCCCCCCCGACGCTCTGGCCCAGCCGCTGCCGCTCTGGCCAGAGCTGGCCCCCGGCCAGCCCACAACCGCCATGCCACAGCCGCTGAACCTCACCCTCCAGCCCCTCAACCTGGGCCCCCAGGAGCTGGGGCTGAGCCCCCAGCAGATGGTCTACCTGGCCCACATGCGCTTCCTCGACACGATGCAGGCCCTGGCGGGAGCGAGCGTCCCGTCCGACCGGCAGCAGCGGTCGGCCCAGCGGGTGCTGGTGAGCGTCCATGGCATCGGCAGCCATGGACCTGGCTATTCGCATCATTGGTGGCAGGCCATCAAACCGCATGTGGGCGGACTGTTCGGCCCCGGCAGCCTCGGCCAGGGCCGGGCCGAGGTGCTCTGGAGCGATCTGGTCAACGCCCAGCGCAGTGCCGGCTCGGCGGCGCTCAGCAGCAAAGCCAGGGAGTTGCGAGAGGAGATTCTCGAGCTGCTCGAGGATCGGCGCCTGCAGCAGATCCAGGATCCATCCCGGGCCAGGGGCGAAGGGGACGCAAGCCGGGGCGTCGCCCTGGCCATCGACGATTTTCTGATCTACATGGTCGATGCCGCCAGGCGTCAGCAGATCCTGGAGCGCTTCACCAGCATCGTCCGGCCGTTGCTGGCCGCCGCTCAATCCCTGGAGATCGTGTCCCACAGCTGGGGCACGGTGGTCGCCTACGAGGGACTGCGGGAACTTGAAAACCAGGGTCTGGGCGGCCGCGTCAACACCTGGTTCACCGTCGGCAGTGCCCTCTCCCTGGGTCCGGTTCAGGGCACTCTGCGGCCCGGCAATCGGCCAGCTGCGGGTCGCAGGGCCCCCAAGCCAAGCCTGGTCCAGACCTGGATCAATCTCGATGCCAAGGGCGACCACGTCGGTGGCCCCATCGGCCATCGCTTCGAAGTGAGCCGGGAGTTCCTCAACCTTGAGCCCACGGGCTGCAGCGCCGGCCCACTGGGTTACAACCTCGGCTGCGCCCACAGCTCTTACTTCAATCCAGCCAATCTCGCGGTCAACCGTGACATCGTCGCGGCCACCATGCTCGGCGGCGGAGCGGCGGTTGCTCCACGCCCCCCTCGACCCCTGGCCTGACCAGCCAGCACCGCCCCTTCAGCCGAGGAGGGGCTCGGCGACCAGCAACAGCAGGCTGCGGCTCTGCAGCAGGGCCGAACTCTCCGCGTAGGGCGGCGGCTCCTCGGGCAGATCGTGATCCGGTTCCAGGGCAGTGTCGATCACCCTGCGCCAGCCGCTGCCGCAGGGCGGCACGGCAAAGCGCATCGGCTGGTAAAAAGCGTTGAGGCCACACCAGAGCAGACTGCCCCGGTCATGGTCCTGGAGGCTCCAGGCCAGAGAGTGCGACCAACTCGCCCAGTCTGGCTGGCGCCATTCCACCCCGTGCCACTCGCGCCAGGGGGCCATTCCCTCACCGCCGCGACGGGGAGGGCCTTCGGCGATCGGCAGCTCGGGATTCAGCAGGGGCGCCAGACGCCGCCGCAGAGCCAGCAGGCGCTGCAGGAAGCGCCGCAGGGCGAGGTCGTCCTGGTCGGGCTGCCAATGCATCCAGCCCAGGGGATTGTTCTGACACCAGGTGTTGTTGTTGCCGCCCTGGCTGCGGCGCACCTCATCGCCCATCAGCAGCATCGGCACCCCGGGGGCAAGCAACAGGGTGCTCAGCAGATTGCGCAGCTGCCGTTCCCTCAGGGCCAGGATCGCCGGGTCGGTGGTTGGTCCCTCGGCACCGTGATTCCAGCTGTTGTTGTGATTATCGCCATCACGGTCATTCTCGCCGTTGGCAAGATTGTGTTTGCGGTCATAGCTGACCAGATCGGCGAGGGTGAAACCGTCGTGGGCGGTGAGAAAGGTGATCGTGCGCCCCAGCGCTGCCGGCTGACCGCCGAACAGGTCAGGATTCCCCGCCAGCCGCTGGCTGAGGGGCCAAACGGTGCGCTCATCGCCCTTCCAGAAGCGGCGCAGGTCGTCGCGGAAGCGGCCGTTCCAGCTGGCCACGCGCCGGGCAGGGAAATCGGCAAGACGGTACAGGCCGCCGCAATCCCAGGGTTCGCTGATCAGCTTGAGGTCCGCCAGATCAGGATCGGCCTCCATCTCCTCGAACAGCGGCGGCAGCTCCAGCGGTGCCAGCTCCTCGCCGCGGCTGAGGGCGATGCCCAGATCGAAGCGGAAGCCATCGATCCCCAGCTCCACCGCCCAGCAGCGGAGCGATTCAAGGATCAGCCGGCGCACCAGGGGGCGGTTGGCGGCAATGCTGTTGCCGCAGCCGCTGACATCGAGGTAGTCACCGCGGCTGTTCTGGTGGTAGTAGAGGGTGTCGGCGAACCCGCGCCAGCTCAGGGTGGGGCCATTCTGGTTGCCTTCGCTGGTGTGGTTGTAGACCACATCGAGAATCACCTCCAGACCTGCCCGGTGGCAGGCCACCACCAGCTCGCGCACCTCACGGCGGGCCGCCAGCGGATCCGCGTCGACCAGGTAGCCCGGATGGGGAGCCATCCAGCTGATCGGGCTGTAACCCCAGTGGTTGTAGCGACCGGCCGGGGCGTCCTGGGGATCGAAGGCCATCACCGGCAGCAGCTCGATCGCCGTCACGCCAAGCTCCTTCAGCTGAGGCAGGACCTCGATCAGGCCCAACAGGGTGCCCTGGCGTTCCTTGGCCACCGGGCAGCCCGGACCCTGGCTGAAGCCGCCCACATGCAGCTCGTAAATCACACTGCTCTGCCAGCGGTGCCGCGGTCGCGGGGCGGAGAGAAAGTCGAAGCGGTCGCGCTCCGTTACCACCCCCTTGAGGCAGGTGGCGGTATTGGGCACGGCGCCCACGGCCGCCCCGCGGTCGTAGACCTCCCAGCCGGCGATCGCCCGGGCACAGGGATCGAGGAGCACCTTGGAGGGATTGAAGCCGTGGGCTCCACTCTGCAGCGGTCCAAACACCCGGTAGCCGTAGCACCAACCGATGCCGATCCCCTCGACCTCCACGTGCCAGTGGTCACCGGAGCGGTGCTTCTGGAGATCGAGTTCGATCACCCGCTGGGGTTCGGTGGAGCGGCCGTCGCTGAACAACAGCAGCTCGACTCGGGTCGCCAGGGGCGCCACAACCGAAAAATTGACACCGCGGGGTGTGACCGAAGCCCCCAACGGCCATGGTGTACCGATCCGGATCGCCGACAAGGGCCTGGTCAGGGGTTGGTTCAGGCTAAGGCCCTGGCGGCCCCCCCCCATGGGCTTCGGCAGGGGCAGCACGCCGCAGCGTCCCCGTTGCCGCCGCGCTCGCCGATGCGTCAGGGTTCTTGGCGACCGGGCTGCTGCGCTTGATCGACCCCTCTCCCCCCGCCGCCTCCCCTGCACCGAGCTCGGGGTCCCCCCAGCCAGCCAGCGTCGGGGCCAGCCCTGGCTCCGGGCCCTCCGGCTGGAGCACACCCCCTTGGGAGCCAGGTCGTCCCCCCCAGCCCGTGGCGCCCGGGCTATGGCTGTTCGCCCCCAACCGCGACACCCAGGGGGGAAGCGCCTGGCTGCTGGAGAGCCAGGGTCTGGATCTGCTGATCGATTGTCCCGCGCTCACGGAGGCCAATCTCGACTTCCTGTCGTCCCGGGGCCGCCGCGACGGCGATCCCGGGGCCGGGCGGATCGTGCTGACCGGACGCGACGGCCACGGCCGCTGCCGACGCCTGCAGGAGCGGCTGGGATGGCCGGTGCTGGTGCAGGAGCAGGAGGCCTACCTGCTGCCCGGGGTGACCCCCCTGATTCCGTTCGGGGACGCCCTGACCCTGGCGCCCGGCCTGCTGCTGCTCTGGACCCCTGGACCAGGCCCGGGCTCCTGCGTGCTGCACGCGGACGCCTCGGCCTCCGCAGCAGGCGACGGGCTGTTCTGCGGCCGGCTGCTGCAGCCCGTGGCGCCCGATCGCCTCGAACCCATGCGCAGCCGCCGCACCTTCCACTGGCCGCGGCAGCTGCGCAGCCTGGCCCGGTTGCGGGAACAGCTGCCCGAGGGGGCCCCGACCTGGATCGCCACCGGAGCCGCCCTCGGGGCCTTGCGGGGGGGGCGGCTGGTGCCCCGGGGGGCGGCTCTGCTGGCGGCGCTGCGCCTCGATCGGGCCGCTGAGCCGCCGCCGCTGTGAGGGCGCCAAGGGCTTGGCGTACCGATCCGAGGCAAGATTCCTTTGGATGCTTGCGTTTTCAGGTTGCCGGACGGGGCCAGGGTTCATACGATTGGCGCGCTCCAGGAAGCGGCGGTCGGCCTCGCTCCGATTCGCCTCCCCCCGCCAACCGCCCTTTCCCGTTCGCCCCGTCAACCGACTCGTCCGCCATTCGGAGGCCTCTCGTCACCCATGAACAAAGCTGATCTTGTCAACCACGTCGCAGCTCGCACCGAGCTCACCAAGACCGAAGTGTCCCAGGTGGTGGACGCTGCCATCGACACCATCATTGATTCGGTGGTCGAAGGCAAGAAGGTCTCGATCCTCGGCTTCGGCTCCTTCGAGGCCCGTGACCGCTCGGAACGTCAGGGTCTGAACCCCAAGACCGGGCAGAAAATCAAGATTCCCGCCAAGCGCGTGCCCGCCTTCACCGCCGGCAAACTGTTCAAGGACAAGGTCCAGGGCTGAGTCCCCCGCCGGGAGGTCCAGCCCCCACCCCGACAGGACCAGCCCGCCCGGGACCACCGTGCCCCTGGCCCCGATGGCCTGACCATCGTCGTCAGGCCAACACCTTCCGCCGGGACCGCATCAGGTCCTGCGCGGCTCCAGGGGCTTGCTTCCCATGGATTCCCCCTGCTGCCCTCCAGACCCGAGGGGAAACAACACAAGGCTGGCGCTTGTCCTTCCCGAGCATCTGATCACCCCTTTGCTGGACGGGTCTCAGCGGCGCCAAGGGGGCTATCGCGGCCGATTCGCCCCCTCCCCCACCGGCCCCCTGCACCGCGGCAACCTGCGCACCGCCCTCCTGAGCTGGCTCGACGCCCGCCTCCAGGGTGGAGCCTGGCTGCTGCGGATCGATGATCTTGACCGTCCCCGCAATCGGAGCGGCGCGATCGAGGCGATCCAGGCCGATCTGCGCTGGCTCGGCCTGACCTGGGATGGCCCGATGCGGCGTCAGAGCGAGCGGCGTGGGCTTTACGCCTCGGTGCTGTCGGCGCTCCGCCGCTCCGGCCTGCTCTATCCATGCCGCTGCAGCCGCCGGATGCTTGCCGACATTTCGGCGCCCCACGGCGGCCTGCAGGTCTACCCAGGCGTCTGTCGCGACCTGCCGCGGCTCTGGGGCCCCCAGCAGGGTCGGCTACCGAGCTGGCGCCTGCGGCTTGCGGATGGCCCCCTGGTCTGGGAGGAACGGTTCGGGCGGACCGGACGGGTCGATGGCGCCACGGCGGTGGGAGATCCGGTGCTGCGTCGGGCCGACGGCCTGGTGGCCTATCACCTGGCCACTGCCATCGATGAGCTGGTTCTGGGCATCAGCGATGTGGTTCGCGGCGAGGACCTGTGGTCCTCCACCGCCCCCCAGGTGGCCCTGATGGCCGTGCTGGGTCAGGAGGCTCCCCGCTACGGCCATGTTCCGCTCTGGCGGGATGCGGCCGGCCAGCGACTCAGCAAGCGGGATCAGGCGGAAGGAGTGGAGGGCCTCCGTGGCCGCGGTCTCGATGCTGCGGCGGTGGTGGGTCACCTGGCCGCCAGCCTCGGACTGGTGCCTGCCGGGACCCGGCTGAGCGCCCGGGAGCTGCTGGCGAGCCTCGACCGATCCACTCTGGAGCGCTGCCTCAGGGCCGCTGACATCGACCGGTCGGGCCCGAGCTTCGATTCACAACGGGCCGACGGATCTCAGACCCCGCCCGGATCAGCCCGGGACGAAGGAGGGCGGATGTCCACGCCCAAGAGAGAGGGAGTTCCACCCAGGATTTAAGGAAGGTTTTGGGATCACAGCCGTCGATCTCGGCCACAGTGTGGGGATCAAGACCGCGCCCAGGCCGCCTCCATGACAGCCATCCCTACCCACGCCCCACCCGCCGCTCCGGCGCTCGACACAGCAGGGCAGACCTGCCCACGCTGTGGAGGTAGCGGCATCCTGCGGATGGGGGACCAGCAGTTCCGGACCTGTCTCGATTGCCTCGGTCAGGGCCAGCTGCCGACGGAGGTGCAGCACGAGCTGCTCTTCCCGGACTTCAGGGCTGCGGTTTCCTCGGTCCACGCCAGATGAAGAAGGCAGCTGTGGCCACCACGACCGCCAGCGGCGCCGCCGTGAGCAGCAGCAGGATCAAAGCAGTCCAGTCGGTGTACATCGCGGGTCCTTGGCTGAGCACACCCATCATTCCAGCCATCGGTGGCGGTCCGCCAGAGCAGGGCGTCGCGCCGCCCGATCCCGCCTGATCACGGCCCAAGGCCAGGGCGGTCCGGCAACGGCTGATTGCGCAATGCCTTTGAGCGGTCCTGCCGGGGAGTAGGTGTGGAAAGGTCACCCAGCCGCTGCAAGGGGCCGATGGACCTCCAACCCACCCGCACAGCGGACGGTTTAACCGGCATCGAAGCCGGCGCTTCGATGATCGTCACCCCAGCCGGCTCCACCATCCAACCGGCGGAAGGGGGCGGCTACCAGGTCTGCGATGCCGCCCACCACTGCCTGCGAGCTCCGAACCTCTGGCAGGCGCAGCAGCTGGTGCAGTGGGCGGAAGTCCACCATCAGCCCCTGCGGGATGACCCAGCCCATGTGCGGTCTTCCTGAACCCTCGGGTCTGCGGTGGGGATCCAACTAGGGTGCGCGCGGATCCCTCCTAGTGAATCCACTCCGCCCCTCCACCCAACCATGCACTTCTGGGCTCCTGAGATCGATCCGGCCCATCCGATGGACTGCACGCAGCCGGAACGGTACGTCCTGCGCAGGCTCAGTGGCTCCTATCTGGCGATCGCGGCTGAGGACGGTTCTTTGGTCGATGTGGACACCCCCGCTCAGGCCTACCTTTTCCATACCCATGAGGCCGCCCTGCGTGCCGCCTCCGAACTGATCAAGCTCGGCGCCGCCGTTGATGTGCTGAAGGTGGAGTGAGCGCTGCGGTAACGCTGCCGCGGTCGAATCCGACAGGCTTCACTCTCCTTAGGGTCAATCCATCCGGCGCCCGCCCATGGATCGGCACCAGCTGCGCACCCTGCAGAGCCTCTTTGCCCATCCTCTCGCCCATGGGGTCAAGGGCTCAGAGGCTGAGGCCCTTTGCCGCGCCCTCGGCGCTGAAGTGGAGCACATCGACGACCATCGCCTCCAGATCCGGATGCCAGCAGGCCAGGAGAGCTGGATCCGGCTCGGCAGTGGCTTCCACCATCTGGATCTCGATGCCGAGGCGGTGATGCGCCTGCGCCATCTGCTGGAGGAGGCTGGCGTCAGTCCCGACCATCCCCACGCCGAAGGGGCTCGCGCCCGGGGTGACATCAGCAGGCGGCTGGTGCTGGTGCTGGAGCACGCCTCCACCAAGGCATTCCTGCTCGAGGGAGAAAGCGTGGAGGAGTCCCGGCTGCGTCCCCACGGCCTCTGGGGCAGCGGTGAGAACCTCAGCCATCGCCACGACCGCGACATCGCCGGCCAGCGGGCCCCCCTCGACCACGAGTACCTGGCACGCCTCAGCGCGGCGATCGCCGCCGCCGATGCGGTGCTGCTTGTGGGCCATGGCCATGGCCAGAGCAATCTCTGCGGACAGCTGCTGCACCACCTCGAAAGCCACCGCCCCGATCTGCTCCCCAGGATCAGCGGCTCTCTGCGCCTCGATAGCGGCGGGATGGGCGAGAAGGGGCTCCTGGCGTTGGCCCGACGCCATTTCGGCAACCTGCCCCAGCGACACCCGATTTCGATACCCGGTCAGGAGATCCAGGCGGGCTGAATCAGCGCAGCCAAACGACAGAGCACCGCAACTCCCGCTCCCACGCAGGCACGGGGAGCTGTTCAATCGGGGGATCGATCACTCGCAGGTTTCGTCACTGCGGGTGCCACTGACGCCTGTGAAGCGAAGAATCTGGGCTCTGATCTGATCGCGCACGAGCCTCAGGCGGCTTTCCGGACGTTTGTCTTGGGTGACCACCGCCAGCCCCTCAACCTTCCAGCCCATCGGGCCGATCACGGTTCGGGCGATCGCCAGGGTGCGCGGCAGGTGATCATAGCTGGTGACCATCGTCAGGGTCCCGGGACGCCTCTGCTGCTGCAGCAGGCGGGCCAGGGCTGCGACCTGACCCACGGTGTCGCAGCCAGGCTCGAGCATGAGCAGCCCCTTCTGCTCCTTAGGCCAGAAGCCCTGATTGCGCAGATAGGTCAGGTTGGCCCGTTGGCTGGAGGGACGCCCCTGCATCACCAGCAAGGCACCGGGTTTCCGTTTCCAGAGGTCCAGGGCCCAGATGCTGCGGGTGGGATCCTCCACAAACACGGAGATCACCTCCGGCCTGGGCCCCTGCGACACCACGCCCGTGAAGGACTGCAGCCACGGCGCCACCAGGGGCCAACAGAACCACAGCGCGGCCATCCCGATCGGCAGGAACAGGGCCGGATAGCGGCGGATGGGCTGGAGCAGGCCATTGGCCGCCCGGCGCAGATCAAACAGGGGGATCTCCACGTTCTCCACATACCAACGCCGCAGGCGGCGGCGGCGGATGCGGAAGCGATAGGAGTTGAAATAATTCCTCAGCCAGATCGGCCCGAACTGAATCAGGCTGGAGCGGGAGGAGAGCTGTCGATCGCGGGAGGAGCTCCGGCGTGAGCTGCGGGTTTGCCCCGTTCGTCCATCGGTTCGGACCGCAGGGGACAGGGGTTCCACCAGCGTCGTCAGGAACTGGACATCGGCCTGGCTCGATTCAGCCCTGATTCGGGCGGGTGGCTTGCGCGACCGGGAGGTTCTGCGACGGGATCGGGAGGATCGGCGGCGCTTGGGGCGGCCCAACAGTTGGTTCGAAAGAGCAAAAATCCGGTCGAGTGGCGACAGGCGTTTACGCTTTCTCACCCTTACGCGTCGATACCCGGATTGACTCATCAGTTGAAGCCCTCGAAGATGAGAGTAGAACAGCTGCAACCCATTGACCAGGGGGTAGGTCCCGCAGCGGTGGCGCCGTCTTGCTCAGGGTCAGCCCGGCACAGGCCAGGCCCTGGTGCCGATGCGCCTCCAGGGCCTGCGATGCCGGGCCAGCCTGGCCAGGCTGGCTGGGCTGAGGTGATCAGGCCAAGTCAGGGCTCAGCTGGTCCGCTGGTCAGGGAAAGGTTCGGGGCCACACCCCAGGGTGGCGGGGGAGGTCGAGAAAGCCGGTGACTGGATTTGAACCTGCGACCTACTGATTACGAATCAGTTGCTCTACCGCTGAGCTACACCGGCAACAAAGGCAAACTAGCATTCAGGCCACAGCCGCCTAGGCGAGGCGTCCACCGCCAGATCAAAGCCCGCCCCCGCCTCTGCACCTGATGGGATCCCAGTCCGAGCGTCCCCCCCTGGATCCAGAGCTGCGACGTCGATTGCTGCAGGAGGCCCGAACTCCCTGGCGAGGACTGCGCCGTGGCCTCTGGACCGCCCTGAGCGCCTCCGCAGCCCTGGGCCTGGCGACGATGGCCATGCGCTCAGCCGCCGGCGGGGAGGTGGTTGCAACGGATCTATTGATCCAGTCCACTGCCCTGATCGTCTGCGGCAGCCTGCTCTGGTTCGACCGCAACCGCAGCGGCGTCCCCTGACCGACCAGCGGACGGGGGTGTTGGGGGGGCGGTGAGCAGCGACGGGGCCTGGGAAGGCTGGAGCTCCAGCTCTGCCCTGGTCTGGGAGGGGGCTGGAGGCCCTACCTGGGGCTGGGGCACCGCCTCTTGTTGCTCCAGGGGGATCGGCTGAACCTGGGTCCTGGCCGAAGGCCCCGCAGGGGCAGGATCCGTCCTCGAGGGGCTTGGGGGCGGAGCGGATGGCTGCAGGGGTGACGGGAGCAGCAGAGGAAGTCCCAGGAGCAACCGCTGGTTGTTGAGGCTCTCCAACCCCATCGGTGCGGTCGCAGCCAGGCGCTCAGGAGGACAGCGCAGCAGCCAAAGAGCCTGAAGCAGCTGCTGCCACTGCCAGAGCAACAGGGCCAGGATCGCCGCCGCCTGCAGCAGCGCCAGCAGACGCGAGGAGCCACCGAGGGGCGAAAGGGCGGTGGCAACGGCCGCATGGACATCCACCCACCAGAGCAGGGCCAGGGAGGCCAGGCAGCCCAACAGCAACCCGACCTGCAACAGGGGGGTGGCTTGCAGGGCGCTGAGCTGCAACTGCAGGCGGCTGCGGCCCCGCTGGGGAACCTGCAGGAGCAACAGAGAAAAAGGATCGGCGGGCCGGCGCCAGAGCAGGTAAGCCGGCACCAGGGAACCGATGGCCCAGCAGAGCAGGCGCTCCAGGGCTGGCCAGGGTCCGGGATCGCTGCCGGCCAGGAGGAGCAGCAGCAGCAAGGCCTCAAGGGGCATGACCCCCAGCCCCAGCAGCTGGAGCCAGAGAACGGACTCGCTGCGGGGCTTGGAAGCGGCGGCCGGGGTCACGGGTTCAGCTGCTGAGGGTGCGGCGCTGGGTGACCAGCTTGAAGGCCTCGATGCGATCCCCCTCCTGCCAGGAGGAGAAGCGATCGCAGCCGATGCCGCATTCGAAGCCGGTGGCCACCTCCTTGACATCGTCTTTGTTGCGACGCAGGGAGTCGAGGTCGCCCTCGAAGACCTTGTCGCGACCCCGATGCACCCGCACCTTGCAGTTGCGCTGCAGCTTGCCATTGGTGACATAACAGCCCGCCACGGCATTGCGGCCAATGCTGAAGACGGCCCGAACCTCCGCCTCGCCGAGGGCCTCCTCCACCAGCTCAGGCTCCAGCAGGCCCTCCATGGCCATCTGGATCTCCTCAAGCAGCTTGTAGATGACGTCGTAGTCGCGCACATCAACGCCGGTGGCATCGGCGGCACGCTTGGCCCCTGGTGCCATCGAGGTGTTGAAGCCGACGATCACGGCACCGGAAGCGGCGGCCAGATCCACGTCGGTCTCGGTGATCTCACCCGGTGCCGAGAGGAGCACCCGAACCTGCACCTCCTCCTGGGGCAGCTGTTCAAGGGCCCCGAGGATGGCTTCCACAGAACCTTGAACATCGGCCTTGAGGATCAGGTTGAGTTCCTTGAGTTCACCCTCGCTCGCCTGTCCCGACATCGAGGCCAGGGAGACGCGACGGGAGGCCATCTGCTGGGCCAGGCGTGAAGCCCGAGCCTCGGTGGCCCGGTCACCGACGACAGCGCGGGCGCTCTTCTCATCGGGATAGACCTCGAACTCATCACCGGCGGTGGGCACCTCACTGAAGCCAAGGGCCTCAACGGCACAGGAGGGACCTGCCTCCTTCACCCGCTTGCCGGTGTCATCCACCATGGCGCGCACCTTGCCGAGCACCGGACCAGCCGCCACCACATCGCCATTCCGGAGCGTGCCGTTCTGGATCAGCAGGGTGGCCACCGGACCCTTGGCCTTGTCGAGATGGGCCTCGATCACAGTGCCCCTAGCGAGCCGATCCGGGTTGGCCTGGAGGTCTTCGACCTCAGTGACCAGCAGGATCATCTCGAGCAGCTGGTCGATGTTCTCGCCCTTGATGGCGCTCACCGGCACCATCACCGTAGTGCCGCCCCAGTCCTCCGCCACCAGATCTTGGCCGGAGAGCTCCTGCTTCACCCGGTCCGGGGACGCGCCCTCCTTGTCGATCTTGTTGATCGCCACCACGATCGGCACCTCAGCGGCACGAGCGTGGCTGATCGCCTCAAGGGTCTGGGGGCGCACGCCGTCATCGGCGGCGACCACCAGCACCGCCACGTCCGTGACCTTGGTGCCACGGGCGCGCATGGCGGTGAAGGCCTCGTGGCCGGGGGTGTCGAGGAACGTGATGCGCCGGCGTTCGCCGCCGTGGGGAACCTCCACCTGGTAGGCGCCGATGTGCTGGGTGATGCCGCCGGCTTCCCCCGCCGCAACACGGGTTTTGCGGATCGCGTCGAGCAGGCTGGTCTTGCCGTGGTCGACGTGGCCCATGACCGTGACCACAGGTGGGCGGCGGATCAGGTGTTCGAGGTCGCTGGCCTCGATCATTTCGGTCGTCTTGGCGGCAGCAGCCTGGACGTCGTCCTCAAGAACGGGCACCCCGAATTCATCGGACACCGTCTCGATCGTGGGCAGATCAAGCGTTTGGGTGACGGTGGCGATGATCCCTTTGAAGAACAGGGACTTGATGATCTCGGAGCTTTCAACCCCAAGGCGGTCGGCCAGCTCCTGCACTGTGAGGTTGCCCTCCGGCACGATCAGCATTTCCGGCCGCTGGGCCTTGAGTTCGCGGGCAGCCCGAAGCTCCATGGCACGGCGCCGCTGACGCTGGCGGGTGGTCTCTTTCTTGCGCTTGCGCACCGCCACCGTGGGCTTGGGCGCGCTGCCGGGGGCGCTGCGGGGTTTGGCAGGGCGAGCCAGGCTCGCCTGCAGCACCATCGCCTCCTGTTCGCCGGCGTAGCCGCTGGTCTCGGCGGTGAGTGCATCATCGTTTTCGCCGATGATGTGCACCTTCTGGCGCTGTTTCTGCGGCGTGCGGCTGCGCAGGGCCTCCAGCTTGGCGCTGTCGTCCCAGTCGGGCCGCTTGGCTCGGGCGGCGGCAGGGGCGGCACCGGGCTGGCCAGGACGGAAGCCCGGGCGGCGCGGCGCCGTGGGGGGCGCTGCGGTGGGGCGAACCAGATCGGGAACCGCGCCCGGTTCAGCGGCGCCTTCGGGGCGCTCGGGCCGACGGGGCGGCGGGGCCGTGGGCCTGCCGCTGGGCTTCTGCAGTTGCATCAGCTCGCCGGGGGCCATCGGCTTGCGCATGCCGGCGGGCATGCCAGGACGGCCTGGGGCAGCCGGTCGACCAGCCGGCGGGCCGGCGGGTCCACCGCTGTCGCGGCGGATCGGCTTGCCGACCAGCTCCAGCGGGGTGATCCCCGGCC
>JBMSXZ010000029.1:0-21825 GCA_049426205.1 Cyanobium sp. | reverse complement strand
CCTTGCCCTCCGCTCAACTTGGGCAGGCCCGCGATTTGTTTTTTTCAGGAGTCCCCAATTAGTTGGTCGTCATTCACAAAGTTCTGAAAGTCCTCGTAGGTTTTGACCTCGCGACCAATGCTGGTCACATTGTTGAACAAGGCAAGACTGCGATGCATTATCTTGTTCCTCAAGTCGTCGACAACAGCGTTCCAAAAGCATCCAATTGCACTACGGATAGCCACCAACTGATAAAACCCTGACTGCTTCTGATATGTAGGGATTGTCTGCGATGTCTTCCCTGACGCTAATCAAGGCTCTCTGAAACAGAGGCGAAAAGTCTCCGTCTTGAGTGCCTGATGGAATAATCGCCGAAGTTTCGTCTGGCATTGGAAGTTGCCTGATAGATAATGCTAGCGTTTTCGGCTGACCCTCCATAATACCCCCATCCCCGCCGTTTTGTCCGCCCAAAAGCCGGAGGTAAGCGGCAGGCGCTCCTGAGATCGCTTGCCCTCACAAGCAACCCGCACTAGGCGGAACCATTCCGGCTTTGATGGATGGCTCCGCCTATGAGGGCCCATCATGTTACAGAAGGTCGGCAGGCTGTGCACACCCAGCGGGCCTCGATTCAGGACATCGGTGTAGACCATCGTGGTTTTGATGTCGCTGTGGCCGAGTAGTTCCTGAATTGTGCGGATATCTTGACCGCGTTCCAGTAGGTGCGTAGCGAATGAATGGCGGAAGGTATGGCACGTGGCGGGCGTGTTGATGCCAGAGGCGATTCCATCCAGCCGCTCCAGCCAGGCTCGCACCTCCTCAACGGTCATCACCACCGACAGCGCTTGGTTCTGGGTGGAGGCGCTCACCTGAAGCTCCACCGCGAGATGGGTGAGACAGGCATTCACCTCCGCGCTGCCCATCTGGCGCGGATGGCGCAGCTGGTGGAATCGCAGGAATCGCCGTTGCCACTGCTCGTAGGTCACCACCGTGCGAGGTGCGTCGTGGCGAGCCTGAAGTTTCTCGCGATAGCGCTGGATCAGCCCGGCTGGACGTGTGGGCATCGTCATTCGCCGTCTCCTGAACACCGCCACAGGATTCCCTGGCCATCGCCATGACCATCTGACGCGGCTCCTGGTCCTGTCAGCTCGCGATGCGGACTCCGTCAGGGGCCGGTTGTTCAGCGTCTCCTCAGCGCTGCAGCGTTTTCACCAGCCGCAGCTCCAGCAACCGCTCCGCTCCCTCCTCCGGGCCCCTGTCGCCCAGCTCCACGGTTTCCACGGCGTGGCCGCTGAGGTCGTGGTCGTAGCAGCGGTCGTAGTAATCGAGCATCTGGCGGCAGGCGCTGGCCCAGTCGGCCGCTGCGATCGCCTCAAGGGCGGCGGCGGTGCGCTGGGGACCGAGCCGGCGTGCGATCCGGAGGGTCGCCTCGGCCAGTTCCGTCGGGTCCTGACGGCCGTACACCGCCACCAGCTGCTCCACTCGCCACTCCAGCGGGCGCTCCACCAGCAGCGCCGCGGCCTCCTTCATCTGCCGCCACAGGCCGGCCGGGATCCGGCAGCGGCCCACCTGGGAGCTCTCCGCCTCCAGCCAGATCTCCGGCGCAGCCGTCAGGGCCGCGAGGTCGGCGGCGAGCAGATTTTCAAACATCTCCACGCTCGGCTGCGGCGGCAGGCCCAGCGCCCCGAAGCTGCTGCCGCGGTGGTTGGCGCGGCCCTCCAGATCCACCACCGCCACCCCCCGCTGCCGCAGCGCCAGCAGCAGCTCGGTCTTGCCGGTCCCCGTGCGGCCGCCCAGCAACCGCAGCGTCCAGGGCCGCTCAAACAGCTCCAGCACCCAGCGCCGGTAGCTCTTGTAGCCGCCCTCCAGCAGCAGCACTGGCACCTCCACCTGGCTGGCCAGCCACGCCACCGCGCCAGACCGCATTCCCCCCCGCCAGCAGTGCAGCCGCAGCGGCTGGCCCTCGCCGCCGGCCGCCGCCGCCGCCATCCGGGTCGCCATGCTCTCGAGCCGCGGGCCCACCATCGCCAGGCCCCGCAGCACCGCACTCTGCCGGCCGCACTGTTTGTAAAGGGTGCCGATCTCGGCCCGCTCCTCGTCGCTGAACAGCGGCAGGTTCAAGGCGCCGGGGATGTGGCCCTGGCCGTATTCCGCCGGGCTGCGCACATCCAGCAGCGTCCCCCCGCCCGCCAGGAACGGCTCGACCGGCACGGGCGTGATCAGGCTGCTGACCATGACAAAAGCTGCGGGGATGGGCCCAGGCCTGCGCGGCTCAGACGCCGGAGGGGGCGATCCACACCGCTCGTGGCCTGGTCGCGGACGACCGAAACGGCATCGTGACATCCTGAACCCAGTCCCAGGCATTGCGATGAGGATTCCCGCCCCGCTCGGCCTCCGGGGCCGTTCCGCCGCCCTGGCCGCCACGGCTGCGCTCTCGCTTGGCGCCCTGCCACTCCTCCCCCAGCCCCTCGGCACCCTGGCGCGCCTGCTCGCCCCCGCCCCCGCCAGTGCCCAGCAGGCCACCCCCGAGCCCGTGCTCCGCATCGGCGCCATCCCCGATCAGAAGCCCGAGAAGCTCAACCGCCTCTATCCCCTGGTGGCCACGGAACTCAGCCGCCAATTGGGGGTCAAGGTCACCTATGTGCCGGTGGTCGATTACGCCGCTGCCGTCGGCGCCTTCCGCAGCGGCAGCCTCGATCTGGTCTGGTTCGGCGGCCTCACCGGCGTGCAGGCCCGGCTGCAGCGGCCCGGGGCCCAGGTGATCGCCCAGCGCGACCTCGATGTGAGCTTCCACAGCATCTTCATCGCCAGCACCCGCAGCGGTCTCAAGCCGATCACCAGCCAGAAGCAGCTGGTGACCCTCAAGGGCCGGCGCTTCAGCTTCGGTTCGGAGAGTTCCACCTCCGGTCGCCTGATGCCCCAGTGGTTCCTGGCGCAGGCCGGCGTCAAGCTGAGCGATTTCGCCGGCGGTGCCCCGGGCTTCAGCGGCAGCCACGACACCACCATCGCCCTGGTCTCCAGCGGCGCCTATGACGCGGGGGTGGTGAACGAGCAGGTGTGGCGCGCCAGCCTCCACGAGGGCAAGACCAATCGCGCCAAGGTGATCCCGATCTGGAGGAGCCCCGGCTACCCCGACTACCACTGGATTGCCCAGGGCAATCTCGACCAGCGCTTCGGCAAAGGATTCAGCGCGCGTCTGCAGAAGGCCATCCTCAGCTGGCGGCCGAGCGATCCCCAGCAGAAGCAGATCCTGGCCCTGTTCGGCGCCCAGCAGTTCACCACCGCCAACCCCGCCGATTACGCCCGCATCGAGCAGGTGGGACGCCAGATCGGCAAGATCCGCTGATGGCCGGCTCCCCCTTGCTGGAGCTGCGCCAGGTGACGGTGGCCGGCCGCGGGGTACCGCGG
This sequence comes from Cyanobium sp., assembly GCA_049426205.1. Taxonomy (GTDB): domain Bacteria; phylum Cyanobacteriota; class Cyanobacteriia; order PCC-6307; family Cyanobiaceae; genus Cyanobium. The sequence goes on along the minus strand of JBMSXZ010000029.1, from coordinate 18,441 downwards.
CTGGAGGCGGTGGACCTGGTGATCGGCCCCGGCGAGCGGGTGGCCCTGCTCGGAGCCAGCGGGGCTGGCAAGAGCACCCTGCTGGCGGTGGCCAACGGTCTGTTGGCCCCCAGTCAGGGGTCGGTGCTCTGGCATGGCGAGCCCCCCGCCCGCTCGCGGCGCCTCCGCAATCGCCAGCAGGCCCGGATCGGCACCCTCTGGCAGGACCTGCGGCTGATCGAAGAGCTGACCGTGCAGCAGAACCTCAACACCGGCCGCCTGGCCGCCTGGGGCTGGCCCCGGGCCCTGCTCAACCTGCTCCTGCCGCTCGAGACCCCTGCCAACGCGGCGGTGCTTCAGCGGGTGGATCTCTCCCCCGAGCTGCTCGGCCAACCGGTGGGGGCCCTCTCCGGCGGGCAGCGGCAGCGGCTGGCGATCGCCCGTCTGCTCCGCCAGGCCCCGCTGCTGCTGCTGGCCGATGAACCGCTGGCCAGCCTCGATCCCCGTTTGGCCCGGGCCTTGCTGCAGCTGCTGCTGGCCGAGGCCGCACCACCCCGGGCCCTGCTGCTCAGCCTGCACCGCCCCGACCTGCTGGCCGGCTTCGACCGGGTGATCGGACTGCGCCAGGGCCGGCTGCATTTCGACGGGCCCGCCTCCGCCCTCAGCACCCCGGCCGGTGCCGCAATTCTGGAGGCTCTCTACCGTGGCGAGCCTCCAGGGGGCGCCATGGCCCTCTCCAGCCCCGCCAGTCCCGGCACTTCGGGCCCAGGGGCCAGCGCCGTTGCTGCCGCGCCAGCTCGGGAGGGCCGCCCCGGTGGCTCCTGATGCTCGCCCCTGAGATCAGCGCTGCGCCAGCGGCCTGGCCCCGCCGTCGCTGGGCCCCGGCGCCGCCCCTGCTGGTGCTGTTGCCCGCCCTGGTGCTGCTGCCCCTGGCCCTGCTGCTGCCCGGGTTGCTCCATGGCGGAGGCCTTGAGCTGATCGGCCGCTTCCTGCTGGCCGCCCTCACCCCCTCCCTGGATCCCCTGGTGCTGCGCTCGGCCCTCAGCGGCCTGGCCACCACCCTGGGCATGGCGCTGCTGGGCTGGGCCGCCAGCCTGGTGCTCGGCCTGCTGCTGGGTCTGGCCAGCTCCCGCGTGATCTGGCGCACCCTGGCCGGGGTGGTGTGGCCATCGGGGCTGATCCGCCGCCTGCTGGCCCTGCCCCGCGCCATCCACGAGCTGCTCTGGGGGTTGGTGCTGCTGCAGCTGGTGGGGCTGGAGCCGGTGGTGGCGGTGGTGGCGATCGCCATCCCCTTCGGCGCCCTGGTGGCCCGGGTGCTGGCCGACCTGCTCGACGGCCTGGCGACCGACCGCCTCGAGGCCCTGCGCCTGGCCGGCGCCCCTGCCCCGGCGGCCCTGCTCACCGCCCTGGGGCCGCCGCTGCTGCCCGGCTTGCTCAGCTACGGCGGCTATCGCCTCGAATGCGCCCTGCGCAGCGCCACCCTGCTGGGGGTGTTCGGGCTCGGTGGCCTGGGCACCGATCTGCGTCTCACCCTGCAATCGCTGGAGTTCCGGGAGCTCTGGACCGGCCTTTGGCTGCTGCTGGCGGTGATGCTGCTCCTTGAAACCGGCCTGGGCCGCCTGCGCCGCCGCTGGTTGATGCCCCCTCGCCTCAGCCTGGGGGCTGGCCGCGTCGGCAGGCGGGGGCGTGAGATGGTGCTGGCGGTGCTGGCCCTGCCACTCCTCTGCGCCCTGGTGGGCCGGGCCCTGGGTGTCGATCCCCAGGCCCTGCTGGCCGGACCGGGGTTGGCCGCTGGCGGCGGGTCCATGCCGTTCGATGCCCCGGCCCTGCTGGCCCTGCCCTGGCCGGCCCTGATCGCCGGAACCCTCAGCCTCACCCTGGTGGCGGCGGCGCTGGCGGTGGGGGTGCCGCCGCTGCAGTTGCTGCTGGCCGCCCCCTGGCGGCCGGCCGGCCTTCTGGTGCGTCTGGGCTGGGCCCTGGGCCGACTCTGGCCCCCGCCGTTGACCGCCCTGCTGCTGCTCCTGGTGCTCCAGCCCGGGGTGATCACCGCTGCCCTGGCCCTCGGCCTGCACAACGCCGGCATCCTCGGCCGGCTGCTGGCGGAGGGACTGGCCGATGCGGGTCCGGCCCGGCAGCAGGCCCTGGCCTGCGCGGGGGTCGGCCCGCGGCTGGCGCTCCTCTATGGCCGCTATCCGGCCCTGGCCCGCGCCTACCTCGCCTATGGCGCTTACCGCGCCGATGTGATGCTGCGGGAAACCGTGGTGGTGGGGCTGGTGGGGGCGACCGGCCTGGGCAGCCAGCTGCTGGAGAGCCTCAGCAGCTTCGCCTGGGATCAGGTGCTGGCCCTGGTGCTGGTCTACGCCCTGCTCACCCTGCTCGGAGAGGAGATCAGCGACCGGGCCCGGCGGCAGCTGCTCGGGGGCTCCTGATCGCGAGGGGCTGCCGGTGGTCCAGACCCAGCCAGATTCAGCCAGACCAACCGCCCCCTCAGGATCCGACCACGCGGCTGATCACCCGGTTGCGGCCCAGGCGCTTGGCTTCGTAGAGGCAATCGTCGGCGAGCTGAAGGAGCCGATCGGCGTCGCCCTCCTCACCGCTGTCGGGCTCCCAGATCGCGATCCCCAGGCTGATCGAGATCGCCATCGCCGCCCTGCTGTCGCTGGTCGGCACGCGGGCGCGGGTGACCGCCTCGCGCAGCAGCTCGCCGAGCTGGCGCGCCTCCTCGGCATTGGTGCCGGGCAGGATCAGCGCGAACTCCTCGCCACCGAGCCTGGCCACGAAGTCACGGTTGGGGCGCAGATCCGCCCGCAGGATGGCCGCCACCTCCCGCAGGCAGGCATCGCCATAGGCGTGACCGAGGCTGTCATTCACATGCTTGAAGCGGTCGATGTCGATCAGGGCCAGGGCGAGGCTGGTGTTGTTGAGCCGAGAAGCGGAGATGTTGGCGTTCAGAAAGGAATCAAAGCTGCGCCGATTCGGTAGATTCGTGAGTGGATCGAGCAGGGCCATCCGTTTGGCTCGCTCACTCTCAAAGGTGTAGAAGAGTAGGCTCAGCAGACTGCTCATCGACACGATCCTCTGGATCTGCTCATCACTGAAGCTGCTCTCCCCCCGCAGGGCGATGGTGAGAACTGGAATCGAGATGCCACGCGAATCAAGCCGTAGTCCGAGGTAGTCGCTGCAGCCTTGATCCTTGAGTTGTTCGAGAAAACTGAATTCCACATCCCGTCGTGATGCCAGGCGCTCGCGGTAGAAGCGGGCGTGGTTGGCGATGTGGTGCAGTGCGCTGCTCAGGTGTTCCTCCTGTTGCAGGAAAGCGCGGTCCATCCGCAGGCTACGGACCTCGCTTGGCCGAGCCGACAGCCAGATGTACTGGCTGCAGTCGATGTCGTCCTGATCGGGCAGGAAGGCGAGTGAGAGGCGCAGAATGTCGAGGCCCCAGCGTTTGAGCTCGTTGACGAACAGCAGCAAAAATTCCTCAAAGCTGCGTAGCTCAAACCATTTGTCCAGAATCTGACGCTCCAACGGGATCGCTGTCTGGTTGCCCTGGCGAAGCTCGGGGAGCACGAGCCGATCGGATTGATGGATCTTCGTCACCATCGTTGTGATCCGCTCAGCCGAGGCCCATTCGGCCTTGTCAAGAAAGTCCTGTATCGCCTCCCAGGCCATCGGCTTGGCGATCAGATAGCCCTGGATCGCATCGGCTCCGAGCCGCACGGCGGCGGTGAAGTCGGCGTGATCATCCACCCCCTCACACACCACGGTTTTGCCAAGCGAATGCACGGTTTCGATCAGGGATCCCACATAGCGCTGCATGCGGAAGGAGTTGCCGATTCCCGCCACCAGCGCGATGTCCAGCTTGATGCAGTCGTACCAGGCATCGCAGATGCGCTTGTAGTTGGAGAGCCCCGAGCCGAAGTCATCGATGGCGATCCGCAGCTTCAGCTCCCGCGTCAGTCGCTCCGAGGCGATCGACACGGCACCGCTATCGATCAAATCGTCGCCGCTGGGGGTTTCGGTGAACTCCAGGCAGAAGCGCTCCGGATCGATCTCCAGCTCCTGCAGGGTGCTGATCAACTGCTCGAGCCGCTGGGGAGACGCGAAGGAATCGCCGCTGATGTTGATGGCGATGTAGGTGATCCGTTCATCGAGTCCTGGCTGCTCCTTCAGCGCCCCGAGCAGGTCCGGCAGCTGCTGGAGCACCAGCCCGTCGATGCGGTGGGCGATGCCGAGATCATGGGCTGTCTGCATCAGCCGGCTGGTGGGCTGACCTCTCAACAGCGGTGGTTGGAAGCGCACCAGCGCCTCCAGGCCGAAGTGACCGGGGCTGGCCAGCAGCAGGATCGGCTGGAAGTCCAGCCGGATGTCAGCGGGGCCGAGGTTCTGCAGCTGTTCCCGCACCGCGGCCTCCGCCAGCACCCGTTGCCCGTCCTCGGCTTCGAGCAGGCGCACGCTGCGGCCGGCCTCCAGGGCCAGGGTCTCGCCATACTCGTGCAGATCGATCGCGGCGGCCGGGGTGATGCCCTCCGCCAGCCGCTGGCCGGTGATCAGCAGGTCGTCGGCCCGCACAGTGACACCGCTGTGCTCCTGCAGGGCCGGTCGCAGCATGCTCTCCAGCAGCTGGAGCAGGGACCCATCGTCCTCCGGTGGGGCCTGCAGCAGCAGCGCCAGCCGGTGTTCCGCGGCCCTGTAGAAGCGGACGGCAGGGACGATGCCCACCGCCGCTTGGCCCAGGCCATCCCGCACCGCCGCGAACAGGGCACGGATCTCCTCATCGCGCCGGAAGGGTCCCTGTCGCTGCAGCATGAGCAGGTGCACCATCACCAGCAGCTCGCCGCTGCCCATGTCCTCCTCGAGGGCAAGCCTGGACAGCAGCCCGCTCTGGCTGTCGAGGCGCAGGCTCTCCAGACGGCGGCGCTGGCGCCGGCCCTCGGCCTCCGAGCGCAGGGCCAGAGCGCCGGTGATCAGCAGACCAAGGGCCGTCAGGCTTGCCGCCAGCCTGCGGATCTGGATCACGTCCCCCTGGCCCTCGTGGGGGGGAAGGGTGAAGCGCAGGTGGGCCCCGGCGACGTGGAATGGCCGGACCAGCCTGGGGTCCCCCGTCGGCTCGGGGGAGGACGCGCCCTGCAGCATCACCCGCCCCTCCTCCCGCAGCAGCTCGCGGGTGTTGAGGTGCAACGGCGGGCTGGACGCCCCGGTGGTCCCGCCGCGGCGGGAGATCACCAGCCCATCCGGCTGCTCGGGGTCGAGGGCCAGGTGGAGGTCCCGTTCCCCCGGGAAAGTCGCACACGAGGACCCCGGGCCTCGATCATCAACGCTGCTGAGGCTTGGCCGGACACCGGCGGCTGGGCCGGGGGCGCCGGCGAGAACACCGGCTGGACGTCGGCTCAGTTGCAGCGCTTGCAGGAGCGGCTGAAGGGAGGGGCTGGTGTTGGGGCCTGCCTCCGGACTGGGCGGCTCCAGGGCCTGGGCGGCAACCCCAAGGGCCAGGCACAACTGGTTGCGGACCCGTGCAGCGCGCTGCTCGTCCACATGACTCTGATGCCGCTGGATGATCCGGCCGGTGACCAGCCAGGGCAGAGCCGAGAGCAGGGCACCGGCGAGAAGAATGCCGTAGGAACGCCCGCGCACGGATTGCATCGATCAGAAGCAAGCTAGCCCCATGGCGTTCGAGCGGCTGTGGGGCTGGCGGCCGGGTGGGCGCGGATCGGTTCAGGTTTGGAGGCGCCTGGGGGGCGCCCCGGCAGCGGCGGCGCTGCGCTCAGGACCCGCTCTTGGGCACAAACAGCTGGGAGAGGAAGAACAGCAGCCCAGCGCCGGCGAGGGCCGGCAGGACCACAGGGAGACCTTGGGGGGCGGTGGTGGAGGCGAAGGACAGCCAGGTCATGGCCAGTCTGATCGGATGACAGCGCTGATCTAGCACTGCCGCCCCGGCCCGGCGAGGGGTCGCAACCTGTTGCAAAGCCGCGGCTCCTGCCGGCCCTCCGCCCTTCTCGGCACCCCTGGCACTTCATGCGAGGGCCACCCCCGCCAGCTCTTCGCTGATCTCCCAGAGCCGCTGCCGCTGGCCCGCGTCCCAGGCTGCCGGCGCCATCGGCACCGGTTTGGGATGGCCCTTGAGGCCCCCCAGCCGGTCGGGGCCGTAGTGGCCGGAGGGCACCGCCTCGGGGGCCGTGGCGGCGAACAGCTGGGGCAGGGCCCCCATGGCGGCGCTCTGGAACAGCGGGTCCATCAGGCGGTAGGCCAGGGCCTCGAGGGTCGAGCCGTTGCGGGCCACGGAGCTGGGTTGCAGGTTGGTGCGCGCCAGGCCGGGGTGGGCCGCCAGCGACAGCACCTCACTGCCCCGGTCCTGCAGGCGCCGCTGCAGCTCCACCGCCGTCATCACATTGGCCAGCTTGCTCTGCCCGTAGGCGCTCCAGCGGTCGTAGCGGCGTTCGCCCTGGAGGTCGTCGAAGCTGATGCGGCCGAAGTACTGGGCGCCGGAGGTGACATGCACCACCCGGGTGCCAGCCCTCCCCTCCAGCAGGGGAAGCAGGGCCAGGGTGAGGGCGAAGTGGCCCAGGTGATTGGTGGCGAACTGCAGCTCGAAGCCGTCGCGGCTGAGGGTGCGGGGCGGTGCCATCACCCCGGCGTTGTTGATCAGCAGATCCAGGCGTCCGTAGCGGTCGGCCACGGTCCGGGCGGCGCTGCGCACCTGACCAAGATCCGAGAGGTCGAGCTCCAGCAGATCGAGGGCTCCGCCGCGCAGATCGGGCAGCAGTGCCTGCCGGGCGGCCTCTCCCCGCTGAAGCGAGCGGCAGCCCATCAGCACGGTGGCGCCCCGGCTCACCAAGGCCCGGCAGGTCTCCAGACCCAGGCCGCTGTTGGCCCCGGTCACCAGGACCAGCCGGCCGCTCTGGTCCGGGATCGAAGCGGTGGTCCAGGGCACGGGGAGCATGGTTGTGGCCGTTCCAACCATCCTGTCGGCCGCGGCGCTGGGCTGTGGTCAGTCCGCCGCCGCGCTGGCCAGATTCCGCCGCAGCCCCAGCCGTTCCGCCAGCCGCTCCGCCGCCACGAAGAACACCGGTGTGGCGTAAAGGGTGACCAGCTGGGAGACCAGCAGGCCCCCCAGCACCACCAGCCCGAGGGACTGGCGCACATCACCGCCGGCTCCGAAGCCCAGCGCCAGGGGCAGGGTGCCGAGGATCGCGCCAGCGCTGGTCATCATGATCGGCCGGAAGCGCTGGGCGCAGGCCAGCTGGATCGCGCTGCGGGCGTCCGCCCCGTTGCGGCGGGCCTGGTTGGCGGCATCCACCATGATGATGCCGTTCTTCTTCACCAGCCCGATCAGCAGGATCAGGCCGATGAAGCCGTAGATGTTGAGCTCGGCATTGCAGAGGATCAGCATCGCCAGACCGCCTACGGCGGCAGGTGGCAGGCTGGTGAGCACGGTCAGCGGATGGATCGGGTCCTCGTAGAGCACCCCGAGCACCACGTAAATCACCAGCACCGACAGCAGCAGCAACCAGCCCAGGCCGCCCAGGGACTGGTCGAAGCTGCGGGCGTCCCCCTGGAAGTCGAGGGCGCTGCCGGCCGGCAGCAGGGGCTCGGCCCGTCGGCGGATCTCGGTGGTGATCCGGTCCAGCGATTGCCCTGGCGCCAGGTTGAAGGAGAACGTCACCGAAGGCAGCTGGTCGGTGTGGTTCACCGTCACCAGGCCAGCGCTCTCACGCACCTGGGTGAGGCTGGAGAGGGGCACCAGGCTGCCGTTGCGGCTGCGGATCGCCAGCTTGTCGAGGTCGGCGCGGCTGCGTTGATCGGCCGCCACCACGCCCCCCAGCACCGGATACTGGCCGTCGTCGCGCAGGATCTGGCTGATCTGGGCTTCGCCGAAGCTGGCCGCCAGGGCCGATTGCACATCCTCCACCGACACCCCCAGGGCCGCCGCCCGCTCCCGATCGATGCGCAGATCGAGCTGGGGGCTGGAGGCCAGCAGATCGTTGTTGAGCTCGCTCAGGCCGGGGATGTCGCGCAGGCGGCTCTGGAGGATCGGGCCGAGCCGAACCAGCTCCGCCAGATCCTGGGATTGCACTGAAAACTGATAGCGGGCCCGGCTGCTTGTGCCGCCGATGTTGACCGCCGCCGGCAGCCGCGCGAAGCCCCGCAGGCCCGGCACCCCGTTCACCGTGCGCCGCAGCTCCCCCACCAGCTGCTGGGCCGACTGGCGTCGCTGGCGGCGTGGTCTGAGCTTGACAAACAGGCGCCCCTGGCTGGCCGAGGCGTTCGGCCCCCCCTGGCCGATGGTGCTGTTCACCGCCTCCACCGCCGGGTGACGGCGCACCCGCTCGCTGAGGCGTTCATGAAGCCGGGCCATCTCGGCGAAGCTCACCCCTTCATTCGCCTGGGTCGAAACGGTGATCTGGCCGCTGTCCAGATCGGGGATGAAGCCCTTGGGGATCAGCAGAAAGCAGATGGCGCTCAGGGCCACCAGGGCGAGCGAAAGGATCTGGGTGGGTCGCGGCTGGTGCAGGGCCGCTGCCAGGCTCCGGGCATAGAGCTGGGCCAGCCGCTCGAACCAGCGGTTGAAGGCGGCGATCAGGCGCCCGCCGGGGCCACCGTCCGGGGTGCCGCCGCGGCCTGGCGCCGGCCCCTGGAAGCGGGCGCTGAGCATCGGGCTGAGGGTCAGGCCCACCAGCGCCGAGAGCAGGATCGCCACGCTCAGGGTCACCGCGAAAGGGCGGAACAGCCGTCCCAGCAGCCCCCCCATCAGCAGGATCGGCAGGAACACGGCGATCAGGGCCAGGGTCATGGTCACGATCGTTGGACCGATCTCTTCGCCGGCCCGCAGTGCCGCCCGGCGGCGATCGAGCCCCTCCTCCTCCTGCAGCCGGGCGATCGCTTCGACCATCACAACGGCGTCGTCAACGACGAAGCCCACACTCAGGGTGAGGGCCATCAGGGAGAGGTTGTCGAGGGAGTAGCCCAGCAGGGCCATCGCCGCGAAGCTGCCGATCAGGGCCACGGCGATCGCCAGGGCCGGGATCAGGGCCGTGGTGGTGAATCCCAGGAAGAGCACCACCACCCCGATCACCAGCGCCACGCTCTGCAGCAGCGACTGCTGCACGTCATCGAGGGCGGCGCGGATGCTTTCCGAGCGGTCGAACAGCACCTGCAGCTCGATCGCTGCCGGGATTCTCTGCCGCAGCTCGGGCAACAGGCCCAGGATCCGTTCGTTGATCGCCACGGCATTGCTGCCGGGCTGGCGTTGCACCGCCAGCACGATCGAACGCACGCCATTGAGGCGGCTGGCCAGCCGCTCGTTGGCGACGCTGTCGCTCACCTCCGCCACATCGGCCAGGCGGATCGGGGCTCCGTTGCGGTAGGCCACCACCAGATCGGCGAAGGCGGCCCCAGCGAGCAGGCGGCCGTTGTCGCGAATGGCGTAGGTGCGCTCCGGGGTGTAGAGGGTGCCTGCCGGAATCGTGGTGTTGGCGCTGGTCACCGCCGCCACCACATCGTTGACCCCCAGTTGGCGTGCCGCCAGCTGCTGGGGGCGCAGCTTCACCCGCACGGCGTATTTCTGGGCACCGAACACACTCACCTGAGCCACCCCCGGCACCATCGAGAGCCGTTGGGCGATCTGCCGCTCGGCGGCCCTGTTCACCTCCGCCAGCGGCAGCACCGAGGAGCTGAGCACCAGGGTCAGGATCGGTTGCTCGGCTGGATTGACCTTGCGGATCGAGGGGGGCGACGACAGGCCGGCGGGCAGCTGCCGCTGGGCCTGGGAGATCGCCGTCTGCACATCCTGGGCGGCGGCGTCGATGTCGCGGCTGAGGTCGAATTGCAGGGTGATCTGGGTGCTCGACTGGGTGCTGCTGGAGCTGACCGTCGCCAGGCCCGGCACGCTCGAGAACTGCTGCTCCAGGGGCAGGGCCACGGCGCTGGCCATCGTTTCCGGATCGGCGCCGGGCAGGCTGGCGTTCACCTGCAGGGTGGGAAAGTCGATGCTGGGCAGATCGCTGATCGCCAGCTGCCCATAGCCCACGATCCCGGCGAGCACCAGGGCGAGGCTGAGCAGCACGGTGGTGACCGGGCGGCGGATCGCCGCAGCGGAGAGGGTCATGGCCCCGGCCGCTGGGGCCGTCCGCGGCCAGGCGGCCCCTCGGCGCCGGCCGGGCGCAGGGGGCCTCCCGGCACCAGAGCGAACTGCCCTGCCACCACCACCGGCTCGCCGGGGCGGAGGCCGCCGCTCACGGCGCTGCGGGCCCCATCCCCGGCGAGCACGGTCACGGGCACCACCACCGCCCGTCCCGCCCGCGCCGCGTAGACAAAGGAACCCTGCTGGCCTGGCTGCACGGCCCGGCCGGGCAGCAGCAGCACCCCCTCCAGCCGCCGCACCAGCAGGCTGGCGTTGAGGCTCTCCCCGGGCGTCAGACCACCGCTGTCGCCGCTCAGCCGCGCTTTGGCGGTCACGGTGCCGGTGCTGGGGTTGGTGGTGTTGTCGAGCGACACGATTCGACCGCTCAAGCCAGGTCTGCCGTCGAAGCGGAGGCTCTGGCCGACCTGCACCTCGTCCTGCCAGCGCTGGGGCACCGCGAACACGGCATCGAGGGGGCTGATCTGGTTGATCACCACCAGGGGGCGATCTTCCTGCTCGCGCACCAGATTGCCCAGGCTGATCCGCTGCTGGCCGATCCGGCCGGTGATCGGCGCCCGCAGCAGGGTGTGATCGAGATCGATCCGGGCAGCGGCTTCGGCGGCGCGGGCGGCGGCCAGTTCGGCCTCGGCACTGGCCACACCGCCCTGTACCGCCACCAGCTGGGCCCTGGCCACCTGCTCCTGGGTGCGGTAGCTCGCCTCCTCGTCGAGGCTGAGGGCCCCCTGGCGGCTCAGGCTGCCGTAGCGGCGGGCCCGATCGCTGGCCAGCCGTTGCTGGGCCTCAGCCAGGCGCTGCTGGGCCCGGGCTTCCTCCAACCGGGCCCGGGCCCGATTGGTTTGGGCCCGGGCCTGATCCAGAGCCACCTGATAAGGGGTGGGGTTGATCAGGGCCAGCGGATCCCCTTGCCGCACCACCGTGCCCTCCTCGAAAAAGAGGCGCTGAATCGTGCCGCTCACCTCGGGTCGCACCTCCACCGACACCAGCGGCCGGATCTCGGCGCTGACCGGATGGCGCACCTCCATCGCCCCCAGCTCCACCGCGGCGGTCTCGACCAGGGGGGCCGGCCGGCGGCTGGGGGGCAGGGCATTGTTGTGCAGGCCCCGCAGCACCAGGCCCATCGCGACCGGTGCCAGCAGCAGCAGCGGCCGCCAGGCCCGTGGAATCCCCAGCCAGGGGTGCAGGCCCAGCCAGCGGCGGCCGTGATCCCCAGGCCGCTGCGCAGGCGAACAGGGGCTGGCCGGTTCTGCCTCCGGGACCGGCAGCTCCCGCTCGGAGCGGCCGGTCTCACCCGGTTCCGGTGGCATTGGAGCGTTCCCTGATCGGCCCAGGCGGGAGCTTACCGGGGCTGGCAGGGGGCCATGGGGTTCCGGCAGGCGCAGGTCACCCCCATGGTCTCGCTGGATCGGTGCCATCTGCCTGATGACGCCGCCGGTTCCAGCCTGCGGATGGTCCCGGTCAGCAGGGCCTGGGCTGCATCCCAGTGCTGAGCAGCATCGTGCTCACCCTCAACGAGAAGGAGCCCCGGGCGATGCGCTCCGATTTCTTCCTCGGCATCTGGGATCACAACGTCCCCAGCCCGCCCTCAGACCAGCCGTGAGCCCGTGGCCTGGCGGCGCTGCTCAGGATCGAACACCGCGGCGATGGTGCGCACCAGCCAGCGCCCCTGGGGCGTCACCCGCACCAGGGCGGCCTGTGGTCCTGGCACCCGTTCCACCAGCCCATCGCGGGCCAGCTCCCCCAGCATCTCCCATTCGGTTGCGAAGCGTCCTGGATCCAGCTCCACCTGGAAGTCGCACATCAAGGAGCGGATCAGGGCCCGCCGCTCCAGCACCGCCGGGTCCCGTACCACCAGGCCCCGCTCGACCGGCAGCTCCCCCCGTTCCAGGGCGCTGGCGTAAGCCTTGAGATGGCGCTGGTTCTGGCTGAACAGCCGCTCGAACTGGCTGATTGCCGTGGGGCCGATCCCCAGCAGCTCCAGCTCGCCGCCGGTGGTGTAGCCCTGGAAGTTGCGATGCAGCCCGCCGCTTCGGGCGGCCACCGCCAGGCTGTCATCGGCCAGGGCGTAGTGATCCATGCCGATCGCCTCGTAGCCGGCGGCCCGCAGCATCCGGTTGGCCTCTTCCAGCATCGTGATGCGCTGGCGCTGGTCGGGGAGATCCACGGCGGCGATGCGGCGCTGCAGCGGCAGCTGATCGGGCAGGTAGGCAAAGCTGAACAGGGCGACCCGCTCGGGCCGCAGTTCCTGCACCAGCGCCAGGGTGCGGCGGAATCGTTCCGGGGTCTGCAGGGGCAGGCCGCAGATCAGGTCCACGTTCACGCTGGCAAAGTCGGCTTCCCTCAGCCAGCCCATCACCCGCCGCAGCTGCTCGCTCGGTACCACCCGATTCACCGCCTTCTGGACCACCGGATCGGCGTCCTGCACCCCGAAGCTGAGGCGCTGGAACCCCTGCTGCCGCAGGTGCAGCACCGCCTCACGGTTGAGGAATTCCGGGTTGACCTCGATCGAGGCCTCCAGCCGCGGATCGAGATCGAAGTGCCGTTCGATCAGGGCCCAGAGCTGGGCTGTTTCCTCCGGGTTGAGATAGTTGGGGGTGCCGCCTCCCCAGTGCAGCTGGGCCAGACGCCGCCGCTGTGGCATGGCGGCCGTCAGCAGCTCCAGCTCGCTGGCCAGGGCCTGCAGATAGGGAGCCACCACTGTCGAGCCGAGCTGGGTGGTGATGCGGTTGCAGCCGCAGCACCAGCAGGCGTGGCGACAGAACGGGATATGCACATAGAGCGACAGCGGCGCTGCGTTGTGCATCGCCAGCTGGGTCCGAAGCTCCCGTTCCCCCACGTCGCCGGTGAAGGCCGCCGCAGTGGGATAGCTGGTGTAGCGAGGCACCGGCCGGTCGTACTTCAGCAGAAGCTCGCCAGGGCTGAGGGTCGGTAGGGAGGTGGGCATCGTGGCGGGGGAGCGGAGGGGGCTGGGGGTGAGAAGGCCTCAGGGCCGGTTCAGGACTGCAGTGCCCCTGCGGTGGCCCGGTCGCGTGGGCCGATGGCGCCCAGTTCCGCCAGAAGCCGCTGGGTCAGCAGGAAGGCCTGTTCGGCTTCCTCCAACAGCTCCTGCTCCTGCTGAGGGGTGAGCCGCATCGCCTCCAGGCCGTCATGGAGGTCCCGCTTGAGCGCCTCGACCGGCCGCTCGAAGGTCCAGAAGCTGAGGGCGGGGATGCTGTGGCGCGCCAGAATCCGATTGGCCTGCTGCCCCAGCTGCTGACCACCGGAGAGGTCGCCGCCGTAGCGCACGTACCCATGGGCGATCAGGCGATGGGGCGCCTGATCGGCCAACCCCTCCAGTCGCTCCAGCCAGGCGGCGGCGGCAGGGGAATCCGGGGTGGCTGCCTGAGCCGAGAGCACCGCCAGGTCGTGGGCCAGGGCGCGACCCCGGGCCAGGTCCGCCCAGGGAATGGCCCCCCCGCCCAGGTGGTCGGCAAGGGCGGGGGTCTGCCGCTCCAGCAGGGCATAGGCGGGAGCCAGCGCCCGGATCAGGGCTGCCAGCTGCAGCGGTTCGGCCTGGCCCTCCAGCAGAGAGCGGGAGAAGGCCATGCCTTCAGCCTGGTGATGGGCCTTGCCGATGCGGGCATGCAGTGCCCGCAGGCGTGGACCGAAGCCACGGCGCTGCTCCGCTGCGGTGGGGCTGGCGTGGACGGAGATCGAGGGCGCAGGGAGAGGGGGCACGGGCGCGATGGGGATACGGCGAAATCACGCTACAACATCATCGTTGTTCTGAGTCTCTGGATTAAGGGCGTGTCGTGGTGTTCAGGCTGGTCCGAGCCCGGAGGGCGCCATCGGCTGGGTCAGCTGGCGCAACAGCAGGCCGGCAAAGCGGACCCGCAGAATCAGTCGCCTCAGGCAGCGGCCTGGCCCGGCCGGTTCCGCGGCGCTGGCGCGGAGCTGGTGGAGGCCCGCGTGGCGGTGCGGTTGGTCTGGCGGATCACCTCGGCATCAAAGCCGTCGGGATCCATGCCGAGGAGTCGGTAGACGTCACCCCGTTCACAGACGGTGAGGCTGTGGGTGAGGAAGACGCTCCAGAGGAAGAAGCGGCTCAGCAGTCGGCCCCTCAGACCGCTGGTAAGGCCCGGCCAGCAGCGGATCAGCAGGTTGAAGATGTCGCCGTGCCTGTTTTCATCCTGGCACCAGGGTTCGAAGAAACCAAACAGAGGCGCAAAGGAATTGTCGGGATGAGCCTTCAGATGGCGATCGATGAGTATGTATCGCCAGTAGCCGATCTTTTCCGAGAGATAGACCGAATCCAGCACCCAGCTCAGCGGAAACCAGGTCACTGGTCGCTTCCCCCCCCAGCGAGGCCAGATCCAGGCTGATTCCCTCGGCCACCAGGGCACGATTGAGGAAGCCGGCATGGCGGGCTTCATCCCGGGCCATCAGATTGAACAGCTGACCCAGCTCGCCGCGACCGGCCTGAACCAGCTGGCGTGAGAGCTGCTTGAACAGCAGGAAACCCGAGAATTCCGAAACACAGGAGCGCACCAGGTAGCTTTCGTAGGCCTGCTTCTGCTCAGGGTTCAGCTCCGCCAGTCGCGCCAGGCTGGCGCGCCGATCGAAGTGGTCGCGGTTGTAATCGTTGCCCATCTCCTCCAGAAGCGCCTCGAAGGCGGGGCGCTGCGCCTCCAGGTTGGTTTGGGCGGCCTTGGCCAGGTCGGTCGTGTAGAAGCGCGGCGTCAGCAGGTCCTCGCGCAGGTGGGGTGCGGCGTTGTTCATGGCGGTGGGAGTGGCGTGGCTGGCAAAGGTGGGGAGTGCGATTCGCGTCGTTCAAGGGGCGGGGCTGGGCTTGATGTCCATGGCCGCCGCGACGCTGCCCCGGGCCCGCCTTCCCTCCACTCCCTGGCGCCTGGGGCTGGCACGGCCTCAGCCGACCAGGCGCCAGGGGACCGGGGCCAGTGGGGCAGATGACGGGATCGTGATACTGCGTGATGCCAGTACGCTGTTTACGTCATTTGCTGTAGCTGGCCTACCGTGTTTGAGTATCCCCCTGGTGGCCTCCGCCGCTGCGGGCGGTCCCGCTGCCCGGCCAGCCCAGTTCCCGCTGCCCCATCCCATGGAACGCCTCGCTGAATACTTCAAGGTCTTCTCCGAGCCCAACCGCTTGGCCGTGCTGATGGCCCTGCGGGATGGACCACGCAATGTCACCGCCGTGGTCGAGGGCACCGGCCTGAGCCAGGCTCTGGTCTCCAAGCACCTGAAGTTGCTGACCATCGCCGCCGTGGTGCGTCGTCGCCCGGAGGGCTCCTTGGTGTTTTACGAAGTGAACGATCCCGCCGTCTTCACCCTGCTCTCCCAGGCTGAGGGCCTGTTGCTGGCGGCCCGCCGCCAGCAATTCGATGCCCTGGCCGCCACGCTCTGATTCCCTCCGGCGCGCGAAGATCCCTGTGGGCCCCAGCATCGCCCCATGGCTGAACCCGATGGCGGCAGTGGCCGCCTCCCCCCCGACCGCGAGGTCGGCACCGGCCCAGCTCCGCCCTCCCTGGAGGCCCTGCGGAACGCCCTCGCCGTCGGTCGTCGCCATTTCCCCGGCCTGTCGCTGCAGGGTGTCGATGGCGTCGACCTCGATCTGAGCGACTGCGACCTGCGTGACGGCAGCTTCACGGAGGCTCGCTTCGGCCATGCCCGGCTGCGCGGCGCCGATGTCGGCGGCAGCGGCTTTGAGCGGGCGTTGATCTGGGGGGCCGATCTCTCCGGGCTGCGGGCCCGCGCCTCCGGCTGGCAAGAGGCGGATCTTTCCGGCTGCCGCCTCCAGGCCGCCGACTTCAGCGAAGCGCAGCTCCACCGTGCCTGTCTGCAGGGCGTGCTGGCGGCCGAAAGCGTCTGGCGAGGCGCCAGTCTGGTGGAGGCCGATTTCCGCTCCGGACTCGATCAGCTGACCGATCTGGGCCGGGCGGATCTGCAGGGTGCCGATCTCTGCTTCGCCCGCTTCGATGGCGCCGTGATGCGCCAGGCCAATCTCCGCGCCTGCCGCCTTTACGGCAGCGATTTCTCCGGCGCCGATCTCAGCGGCGCCGACCTGCGCGACTGCGACCTGCGCCATGCCCTGCTCCGCGGAACCCGGCTCGAGCAGGCCCGCCTCGAGGGAGCACGCCTGCCCCTGCTGTCAGATCCTCTGGATCAGGCTGACGGAATTGATCCTGCCGATTAAGGCCGGCAGAATCCGGCCCTGCCCCAGCTCCTGGGAGACGCCGATCGTTGTTGTCCCAACTCGAAAGGCACCCCTTCGCCATGGCGGGCCAGGGCCTGATCCGGGCCGGCGGCGGCGAGGCGTGGGTGGGCGGGGAAGCCGGCTAACGGATTTGAACCGATGGCCTTCGCTTTACAAAAGCGCTGCTCTACCACTGAGCTAAGCCGGCGTGGGGAAACCTTTTATCCTCGCAGAGCTTACGGCCGCGAAAGGGCCCAGAGAACCAGCTGGGTGCGACTGCGGCATCCGGTCTTCGCCAGCAGGCTGGAGATGTGGCTCTCCACGGTCCGCACACTGAGGTAGAGGGCGCTGGCCACCTCCCGGTTGCTGCTCCCACTGACCAAGGCCTGCAGCACCCGCCGCTCGGCGGGGCTCACGATCGCGTCAGAAGCGAGGGCCATGGCGGCAAGGCGGCGGACTCAAAGCCAGCATTCCCACCGGCCGACAGAAGCCAACCCACCGGGAAGCGCCCGGCGCAGTGGTCAGTCGGCGGCGGGGCTGAGAGCGGAGGGCCGGGCCCGTTTGATGGGCAAGTTGGCGACCAGGGCGGTGACCCGGTCCTCGGTTTCGAGGCTCACATCCCCTTCCTCGAGATCGATCTCCACATACTTCTGCACCACTTCCAGGATTTCGCGGCGCATCTGCTCCAGCAGTTCCGGGTTGAGATCGCTGCGGTCGTGGGCGAGAACCAGCTGGAGCCGCTCCTTGGCCAGGGTGCCACTCGGCTTCTGGCGCCCCAGGAGACGCTGCAGGAATTCAAAGAGAGCCATGGCTCAGTTCCCCGCCAGGCCCAGTTTGTTGAGCAGCCTGGCGCGCAGGCCACGGCGCTCTCGGCTGGGATCGTGCAGGGGCACCTGCTCCCCCCGCAGCCTGCGCGCCACATTGCGGTAGGCCCTGGCAGCCGGTGAACCGTTGCCATTGAGGGTGAGCGGTTCGCCGCGATTGGTCGACACGATCACCTGCTCGTCTTCCACCACCAGCCCGAGCAGCGGCAGGGCCAGCAGGTCGGTCACATCGTCGACCGACATCATCTCCTGGTTGGCCACCATCTTCGGCCGCACCCGGTTGAGCACCAGTTGCACCGGCTTGATGCCCTGGCTGTTGAGCAGTCCGATCACCCGGTCGGCATCCCGCACCGCCGACATCTCCGGGGTGGTGATCACGATCGCCTCATGGCAGGCGGCGGCGGCGTTCTTGAAGCCCTGCTCCACCCCGGCCGGGCAGTCGATCAGCACGTAATCAGCCCGCTCGGCCACCAGATTCGCCACCGTGCGCATGTCCTCCGGTGTCAGCCACTCCAGCATGCGCGGATTGCCCGCGGGCATCAGGGCCAGATTCGGTTGCTGCTTGTGCTTCACCAGGGCCTGTTCGAGGCGGCAGCTGCCCGCAAGCAGCTCCTGGGCGGTGTAGATGATCCGATTCTCCAGCCCGAGCAGCAGGTCGAGGTTGCGCAGTCCGAAGTCGGCATCGAGCACCACGGTGCGCTCCCCCAGCTGGGCGAGGGCAATGCCGAGGTTGGCGGTGAGCGTCGTCTTGCCGACGCCACCCTTGCCGGAGCAGATCAGGATGATGCGGGCAGTGGCGTTCGTCACAGCGGCAAGCGGGTCGCAGCAGGTTAGGGCCAGTCGCCCAGGCCGTCTCGTTCCGGGCTGGGCTGTGCGGATTTGCCCAGGTGCTGCCCTTGCCCGCCCCCGAGCCGGGCGCCGATCCCGGCCCGCTCAACCCTGCGACCACCAAGCGCGCAGGCCCTCAGCCCAGCGGCCAAACGGGGCTGGCGGGCTCGATCCGAATCTCGCCATCCTCCAGGCGTGCCTCCTCTGCCAGACCGGCGGGCGGGGGCTCCTCCGGCCCGCGGGCCACCAGGTCGGCGATGCGCAGCTGCAGGGCTCGCAGCTGCAGGGCCACGATCCGGGCCTCGCGATCGCCCCGTCGCCCGGCGTGGGCCACACCCCGCAGCCTCCCCCACACCAGCACGTGACCGCCAGCGCTGATCCGGGCGCCGGGGTTCACATCCCCCAGCACCAGCACCGTCCCCTCGGCCTGCAGGTGATCACCGGAGCGCAGGGTGCCGCGATGCACCAGCAGGCCCTCGGCCTGC